>CAYSMB010000035.1:0-13442 GCA_964432005.1 uncultured Halobacteriales archaeon | reverse complement strand
TCTTCATGGTCACCGACATCTCGATGGACCCCCACGCCGGCGAGATCGCGACGGGTCGGGTGTTCTCGGGGACCCTCGAGAAGGGCCAGGAGCACTTCGTGTCCGGCACGGTCGGGCGCAACCGCCTCCAGAGTGTGGGGATCTTCATGGGCGGGGAGCGCGAGGAGGTCGAGCGGGTCCCGGCGGGCAACGTCGCCGCCGTTACCGGACTCAACGATGCGATTGCGGGGTCGACGGTGTCCTCGGTCGAGATGACGCCGTTCGAATCGCTCGAACACATCTCCGAGCCGGTCATCACGAAATCCATCGAGGCCCAGCGCATGGACGACCTCCCGAAGCTCATCGAGGTGCTCCGGCAGGTCTCGAAGGAGGACCCGACCATCGAGATCTCGATCAACGAGGACACCGGCGAGCACCTCATCTCCGGGCAGGGGGAGCTACACCTCGAGGTGATCACCCACCGGATCCAGCGCAATCACGACATTCCTGTACACACCGGCGAACCGATCGTCGTCTACCGGGAGGCCGTCCAGCAGGAAAGCGACGTGGTCGAGGGCATCTCCCCGAACCGGCACAACCGCTTTTACATCTCCGTGGAACCGCTCGACGAGGACATCGTCGATTCGCTTCGGCTCGGCGAGGTCTCGATGGACATGCCCGAGCAGGAGCGCCGCGAGGCCCTTCAGGAGGCCGGCATGGACAAGGATACCTCCCAGAACGTCGAGCACATCGTTGCGACGAACATCTTTGTCGACGACACGAAGGGGATCCAGCACTTGAACGAGACGATGGAGCTCGTCGTCGAGGGGATCGAGGACGCCCTCGAGGAAGGTCCCCTGGCACGCGAACCCGTCCAGGGCTGTCTCCTCCGACTGCATGACGCACGGCTCCACGAAGACGCCATCCACCGCGGGCCGGCCCAGGTCATCCCGGCGGTGCGCAACGCCGTCCATCGCTCGCTGTTGGCCGCCGAGATCGTGCTCCTCGAACCGATCCAGGACGTTCGGATCGACGTCCCCTCCGATCACATGGGCGCGGCCTCCGGCGAGGTGCAGGGTCGCCGGGGTCGGGTCGACGACATGTACCAGGAGGGCGATCTGATGGTCGTCGAGGGCGTTGCCCCCGTCGAGGAGATGATCGGGTTCTCGAGTGACATCCGATCGGCCACGGAGGGCCGGGCCTCGTGGAACACCGAGAACGCCGGATTCCGCCCGATGGCCGCCAGCCTGCAGGAGGAAAAGATCATGGAGATCCGCGAACGGAAGGGCCTCAAACTCGAGTTGCCCGAATTGGCCGACCACATCTGAGACCGTGGCCGACCGATTCCCGGCGGACGGGTTTTCGATCATCCCCGCGATCGACATTCAGGACGGCGAAGTCGTCCAGCTGGTCGGCGGTGACCCCGATTTGGCGACCGCGTATGGTCCGCCCGACGAGATCGCCCGGCGGTGGGTCAGCGCTGGGGCGCGCCGCTTGCACGTCGTCGATCTGGACGGGGCCTTCGCCGGCGAGCGGCGCAACGCCGACGCGATCGAGGAGGTGATCGATGTCGTCGACGTCCCCGTGCAGCTCGGTGGCGGGATCCGTTCGGCCGCCGATGCGCGTCGGGTGCTCGACGGCGGGGTGGATGCCGTGATCCTGGGAACCGCCGCACTAGAGGATCCCTCGCTCGTTGAGGAACTCGCGGCAGACTACGGGAATCGCGTCGTCGTGAGCCTGGATGCAAGCGAGGGCGAGGTCGTCGTGGAGGGATGGACCGCGGGGACCGGTATCGAGCCGACCGAGGCCGCCGTGCGATACGCCGAGCTCGGAGCGGGGGCGATTCTATTTACCGACGTCGACGTGGAAGGCCAGCTGGCCGGCGTCCGAACCGATGCAGTCCGGGAGATGGCCGAGACCGTCTCGATTCCGATCATCGCCAGCGGCGGGGTCACCGACCTCCAGGATCTCCGAAATCTCCGGGACGCCGGGGCCGCCGCGTCGGTCGTCGGGACGGCCCTCTACGAGGGGCGGCTGTCCCTCGAGGACGCGATCGTGGCCTTCAGCGGCCACAAGCGGTAATTAGTAGTAATTCCGGGGCGGAGGCCGTCGTATGGTCGCCGAGGAGGAGCATCGCCGGGCGTCACGACGCCGGGAGACGGCCGAGACGGACACCGCGGTCACGATCGATCTCGACGGCACTGGGGAGACGAGTGTCGACACCGGGATCGGGTTCTTCGATCACATGCTCGCTTCGTTTGCCACCCACGGCCTGTTCGATCTTAGCGTCGAAGTGACCGGCGACCTGGAGGTCGACGAGCACCACACCGTCGAGGATGTGGGGATCGTGCTGGGCGAGGCCATCGATGACGCCCTCGGCGATCGGGCGGGGATCGTGCGGTTCGCCGACCGGCAAGTCCCGCTCGATGAGGCACTGGCGTCGGTCGTCATCGACGTCAGCGGCCGCCCCGGCTGGTACTTCCAGGGGACCTTCTCCCAGGAGCAGGTCGGCGGCATGGCCAGCCAGCTCGGCGGACATTTCTTCCGATCGCTTGCCACCTCCGCGGGGATCACGACTCACGCGGAGGTTCGCGGCGACAACGCCCACCACGAGATCGAGGCGCTCTTCAAAGGATTCGCGCGTGTCCTGGACGACGCCACGCGGATCGACGAGCGCCGCGACGCCGTGCCGAGCACGAAGGGCACTGTCGAGTGATGTTCGACGAAATCATGAGGAAGTTCGAGGGCAGCCCGAGCCAGCAGGCCGTGATCCGGCTGCTCCTCGAGCGTGGCCTCTCCGTGAACGAGAACGGACGGGTCGCCTCCGGTGGGATCGAGATCCCGGATACCCAGATCGCCCGCGAGATCGACGTGGATCGGCGGGTCGTGGACTCGACGACGCAGGCGATCCTCGAGGACGAGGAATTGCGCCGAATCTTCGCGAACATCTCGCACGTTCCGAGCCTCATGGATCTCGCCCCGGTGCTGGATCTCTCCGTCATGACCGTGGAGGTCCGCGACGCCGACGAGCCGGGGATCCTCGCGGCGGTGACCGACATCCTCGCCGAGCACGGCATTTCGATCCGACAGGCCGTCAGCGAGGACCCCGAGTTCACCGACGACCCGAAACTGCACATCGTGACCGAGGAGCCGATCCCCGGGGCCGTGATTACCGAGATCCGGGAGCTCCCGTACGTCCGGAAACTCGAGTTGGCGTGACGGGAACGGACCGGCTTCGGACGATCGAAGGGGCGGGAAACGCGACCCTGACGGTCCGGGGATCCCGATTTATCGGCCACGTTACCTCCGTGTCCGCCGCCGGAACGGCGGAGACGGCCATCGAGGCGTTCGGGCGCGAGCATTCGGACGCCTCTCACGTCGTCTCGGCCTACCGGATCCAGGACGATCCCGTCCGGGAGAGCCAGGATAACGCGGGTGAACCTCGCGGAACGGCGGGACCGCCCGTCCTGAACGTCCTCCGCGGCGAGGACCTCCTCGATGTCGCCGCGATCGTCGTGCGATATTTCGGGGGGACCGAACTCGGCACCGGCGGGATCGCCCGCGCATATGCCGACGCGGCCAAAGGGGCGTTGGCGGACGCAGAGATCGTCGAACGGCCACCCAACACCCCTGTCCACGTCGAAACGAACTACGATGACTCGGGGGCGGTGCGAGGGATCCTGGAGGGGAGTTCGGCCCAATTCGACGCCGCCTACGGCGAGACGGTTACCTTTCGTGTCACCGTTCCAGAAACGGATGCAAGCGGGCTTTGCGAGCGCATCATGAGCGCCACGAGCGGCCGCGCGCGCTGGGAGCCCGACTAGCCCTCGACGATCGTGACGCCCCGATTGTTGACGGCGTAAGGGTCCAGATCGAGTTCGCGTAGGAATGTCTTGTATTCGCGTTCACATCGCTCGGCGGCCTGCTGGCGTTCGGAGGCATGATCGCACCATTGGGCCAGCTCCGCCGGGACATCGTTGGTGTGGACGATCCAGTGGTTCACGAGATCCGAGAGCCGACGGATGGGACTGGTGAAGTGACCGTAGATCTCGAAGTTCAACGCGTGGTGGCCGCCGAAGGGGTCGCTCATATAGCTCGCCCGCGGCATGACACGCATCACGGCCCGCTGGATCTTCGATAGCTGTCGCTCCGGCGACTCCTCGAGGGTCGCATTGACGGCTTTTCGCGGATCATCGAGCGACGCCGACGGGACGCTCACGCCGTCGAGTTCCTGGATTTCCCGAAGGGCCTCGTCCCATTCGTCCGGGGTGGGCTGGGGATGGACCCGATACATCGCCTCCAACCCCCGATTCCACATCAACTCGTGGGTGACCGCCTTGTTGGCCTTGAGCATGCACTCCTCGACGATCGTGTGCGCGCGATCGCGGCGCGGGTTGAGCACCAGGCTGCCGTCCTCCTTTCGCTGCTCGTGCATCCGATCGGCGAGATCCCAGATCGCATTGAGCGCGTCGTGGTAGTCGGCATCCGGATCCCCGAGGCGGTTCTCGGCCTCCCCGTAGGTGAGCCGGTCGGTGCTGCGGATGACGGACTTGTAGATCTCGATATCCTCGAACGAGAGCGTGTCCGGATCGAGGTGCATCTCGACGGTGTGGGCGAGCCGATCTTCCTTCGGGACCAGCGAGCACGCCGATTCGGCGAGGACGGGCGGGAGCATGTGCACCGTGTAGCCGGGCAGATACACGGTGTTGCCGCGGCGCAACGCCATCTCCCACATCGACGTCTCTGGATCCACGTAGTGGGTCACGTCGGCGATGTGGACCCAGAGCACGTACTCGTCCTCGCGCACGTCGATGCCGATAGCGTCGTCGAAGTCCTGGGCGTCGATGGGATCGATCGTCCAGACGTCGTGCTCGCGGAGATCCGGCCGCTCCTCGAGGGCCGCCTCCACGTCGCCGGGCACGTCGTCGGCGCGCGCTTCGGCCTCGACCAGCAGCTCCTCGGGAAACCCGTCCTCGATCTCGTACTTCTCGAAGAGCTCCTCGCGTCGCTCGGCGAGCCGCTCGGCCGTCGCCTCCGTGATCTCCACGGGTCCCTGTCCCTCTGCGGTCCCGGCCGCGGATTGTTCCTCGCTCATCGGTGGGGTCCTCTCGTTCGCTCGTTCACGACGCCCGGTTTCGCGTCCACGGAAATAGCCATACCGGGCTATCGCCGCGGTTCCTGACTCGATCGGACCGCGTCGTAATATGCCGCCAGGAAGGCCGCCGGCGAGTCATGCGGGCCATCGATCCGGCAAAGGGTTTCCTCGAGGTCCTTGCGGGGCAGCTGGCAGATCTCGCGGAAACAGGGCTTGCAGAAGAATTCGAAGGTCTTGCCCGTCCGTTCCCAGCGGTTGCCTTGGGGGTCGTACTCGCGGGCATCACATCGCTCGACCTGACTGCCACAGGCCGGACAGGTCACCAGGTCCGATGGGGCTGGCGCCATGCGCGGAGTCAGCCGGCCGAGCTACTTAGTCCAACCGACGATCGGGGACCGGAACGGGTGCTTTATTCGCGCGGCCGTCGAGTCTCCCGACATGGAGATTACGGCGCGACACCACCTCCGGAGCGACGATGTCGCGGCCATCACCGACCGGATCAATGCGGATTTCGGGGTCGACCTGGACGGGGAGACATTCGAGGCGGTCGAGTTTGCGGAGAGTGACCGCCGCTTGGTGCTGGTGGACGGCGACCCGATGATCGTCCGAACCGACCACGGTCCGACGCTGACGGTACGCGGTGCGAACGCGCTCGAGCCGACCCGGCGCGTGGTCACCGTCGATGCCGGTGCGGTGGCGTTCGTGAGCGACGGCGCCGACGTCATGCGGCCGGGTATCGTCGAGGCTGACGACGAGATCGAGGCGGGGGATTTCGTGGTGATTGCCGAGGAAACACACGGAAAGATCCTCGCGATCGGTCGTTCGGACGTCGACGGCGCCGAATTGCTTGGCGATCAGGGGAAAGTGATCCGGTCGATCCACCACGTCGGCGACGACCTGTACGAATTCACGCCATAGCCAGCGTCCGACGCAAAAGCTATACCCCTGCCGCCGGTCCGCCCCACACATGGGCTTGATGAGCAAGATTCTCGGGGATCGGGGGTCGCGTTCGCTGGACGAATACGTGGAACTGGATCTCGACGATATCGATGACCCGGCGGCGACCGCCGGTGTCACCATCCACATCGCGGAGATCGACGACCAGCAGGACGTCATCGACATCAAGGACGCCGTCTATGACGGCAATATTGTGATCGCGGACATCGTGCGGCTCCGAACCGAGGACAGCATGGTCGAACATATCATCGACGAGCTCCAACTCGTCGCTCGCGAGGTCAATGGCGATATCGTCCAGAAGGGCGACGACCAGCTGATCGTCAGCCCCACCGGCGTGAAGATCTCCCGCGAGAAGCTCAATCGATAAGCATCGGTCAGCACACTACTGTCTTTCAGGTCTGAGCACGAAACTGAGGACCCGGCCGGGCTACTGCTACGTCTATTCCGCCTGTCGGTCACCTCGCTATCGGACAAGCGATCATGTACCAGGACGGCCGGTGAGACCTGCCCGGGCGGCTGGTTATCCGATATAGCGGAGGTCTTCCTCGCCGGGGACACTGGCTTCCTGCATCTCGCCGAGCCGCCGGATCATCTGCTCCATGTCCTCGGCGCGAGCCTCGAGGCGTTCGTACCCGATCGAGAAGTCGAGCGTGTTTTCGAGGACTTCCAGGACTCCCTGCGCGCTCCGTGGATCTACGAGATAACCGCTGGTCTCCCCCATGAGACACCAGGCGTCGAGGTCCCGTTCCGTGCCGAGACCGAGCAACAACCCGCTGACGCCGACGATGCCGCCGGTGGGTTCGGATTCGCGAAATTCGACGCCGTACTGTTCGAGTGGATCGGCGAGTTCGGTGCGTGATACGGCCCCCACAACGGCGGGCTCGTCGGTGATCTCCCCGGTCGGCATTCCTCCGAGCGCGAAGATGCGATCGACGCCGAAATCCTCGGCGACATCCAGGACAGCGGTCGTCAGCCGGTAGTGACCCATCGGTGTGACCGTTTGGTGGTCCCCGACGAGCGCGAGCATGTCGTTGCCGCCGATCGTGAGGTGGTGCATCTCGACGGCCGGCAGGGTCGCGGTCGATTCGGCGTCGACGGACACGAGCGGCGGAAAGTGCTCGGAGATCATCCGACACACGAGCGTGCTCTCGGCTTCCTCGAGGAGGTGCTCGACGGCGAGCTTACCGACGTGGCCGACGCCGGGCAGTCCTTCGATGAGAACCGGGGCATCGAGGTCCGGGTCGGCGATTCGGTCGATCTCGATGCCGTCCGTGTTCAATCCTGCCATGGGTACCCCCGGGCCGCGGCCTTGCGCCTGCGGCGATATTCGCCGTAGCGATCCTCCGGGCTAAATCGTGCCGGGGCAGCCGGACGGGTCGGGCCGCCGCATGCCGGACATTGTTCGCCTAGCGTGTATCGTGGCCGATCGTGCTGGGATCGCCAGCCCTCACAGACCTTGAGCGATCCGGCCATCGGGTTATCCTTCTTCGGTCTGTCGTTCCCGGTAGAACGACCCCTCGCCACCGTGTGATTCGACGTGCTCTGTCGCCCGTTCGGCGCTGGCTTCGAGCTCCCGCTCGGCCACCTTGTAATTGGGCGCCTGCACCCGAATCCGGTATTCGGGCGAGCCCACGTAGTTCACCGAAAGGTCGACCTCTTCGGGCACCTCCCCATCGCCTTCGGCGTGTCGGAGTGACTCCTTGATGACGTCGATGCCATCCGGCCCCCCACACTGGAGTTCGACGTAGCCGGTCACACTGACGAAGGGAACCGAGACGTTCTCCCGCGCGGTTTCGACGATCGTTTCGCGTTCGGTCTCGGAGAGGTCCGTCTCATCGAGGCTCTCGTGGCCACGAACCGCAGCCTGTTCGAAGGCGTCATAGAGGCCCCCGAACGCCTCGATCAGCTCGTTGGCAATCCGCCGATACTCGTCGGCGGACTGTTCCTCACCGAACGCTATGGACATCCAGTTGTCCGCCTTCTGTTCGTTCTTCCAGCGCTGGATCGCCTCCTGGCGCTGGTGATCGTTGACGTCCTTGATCGAGAGGTCGATCTGCTGGGCACCCTCGTCGACGTCGAGGACCTTGCACACGACCGTCTGATCCGGACTGACGTGGTCACGGATGTTTTTGATCCAGCCACTGGCGACTTCACTGACGTGGACGAGGCCTTGCTTTTCCTCGTACTCCTCGAGGTCGACGAACACGCCGAAATCTTCGATGCTGTCGACCTTGCCGACCACGAGTTGGCCCGTCTCGGGCCAGCCGCTGTATTTCATCGGTGATGGACGGTCTCGACGACCTCACCGTCGATGTCCGCCTTGCCGCCGGAGGGCGCGACGATCTCGTGCCCACAGACGGCACACGCCACGGTCGTCGAGGCTTTCTCGAAGACGATCTGTCCGTTCTCGCACTCCGGACACCGGACCTGGAGGAAACTCCCCGGCATCGTCACTCCTGGAATTCGAGCCGACCGGCCCGCCATCCCTCGCGGAGATGGGCCCGTCCGCACTCGGTACACCGGTATTTGAGATTCGTTTTCTTGGTCGGCTTTTCGCCGCTGGGGACCTTCGAGAACTTTCCGGCATTCCCGATCCCGGAGCCCCGTCGTTTGCGCTGGCGGTCGTTGACCTTTTTCATGCCCGAGGACTGGCCCTGCCGGACCCGTTCGATCTCGTGTTCCTCGTGGGCCCGACAGTGGGGGCAATAGGTATTGAAACGGCGTGGGATTTGCATGGATGAACCCTCGTTGGTGTACCTGTAGGACGACGGTCGCATAAAACCCGTTTGATCGGTGACGACACGCTTAGGTGGACCCCATGACAAAGAGACGGTAATGAAGCGCTTGTTGATCCACGGTGATCCAGGCGTGCGCAAGGACGCCGTGATCGAACACGACGGGGAGGAATACGTCTGCTTTGCGGTCACCCGGAACGGCGAATGGCACGGCCCCAAGCGCCCCCAGCTCTGGTGTATCGTGGGTGAGGAGGACGAGCGCGAGATCTTCGACGGGCAGCGATACATTCCACATTTCCTCGATACCGAGCGCGCCGACGCGGAGTCCATCACCGTCCTCGGGTGACCACGACCGATACAATGCCCGAAGACGTCGGTATCGTCATCCCCGCACTCGATCCTGACCCGGAACGGATTGCCGCCTACATCGACGCCCTCGATGAGGAACTCTCGCCGGCCCGGATCCACGTCGAACTCGATCGGCCGACCCAGGCGGCCATGTCGCTCCTCGAGGACACTGTTGTAACTGTGGGAACGTCCGGTCGGCGTCGGGGAAAAGGGGCGTCCATTACGGCCGGCTTCGAACGGTTGGAGACGGATATCCTCGCGTTCGTGGACGCGGACGGTAGTACGCCCCCGGAATCACTCGCGGCTGTGATAGCTCCTGTAGTGCGAGGTCAAGCCGACGTGAGCGTCGGTTCGCGACGCCATCCGGAGGCTTCCGTCTCGACCCACCAATCCCGGCTGCGACGACGAAGTGGAGATCTCTTCGTCCACTTGGCCCGCGCGATTCTTCCCGTTCGTCTTCACGACTATCAGTGCGGTGCCAAGGCCATCCGCTCGGATACGTGGCGGCGGGTCCGCACCCATCTGGTGACACCCGGATTCGGCTGGGACATCGAACTCCTGACCATCGCGCATGCCGTGGGTGCACGGATCGTGGAGATCCCGATCGTATGGGAGGACAAACCCGGGTCGACGGTCGATCTCGTTGATACAATTCCTGATTTCGGCGGGGCGTTACTTCGATCATGGCACAAAGCAGGCGTCATTCGCGGCGGGACCGTTCACCGACTCATCGATGGGATGGTCGATCCGCCGGAGAATCTGATCGATGTTATCGATAGGATGCCAGATGATTCTTGAAGGCCCTCATCGCTGAACGTCCCGTCGAGATTTGCGAAAATCCGCGAATAGCCCGAAAATCACCTTCTCAAAAACCCTCAACATGACATATTCTTGGAAAGGCTTATGGCCAACAGGAAACCTGCTTTCCATAAGTCTGTCCCAAGTGGAAAAGCAGCGCCGGGACAGGCAGTCACATAACCATGTCACGAAAAACCAACGATCTGGCCGAGCGATTACTGAATCGCCGACGAGTCCTCCAGGGTATGGCGGCGGGCGGCGCCGTCGCGACTGCGGGCTGCCTGGGTGATGACGACGAAGGCGATGATACCGATAGCGACGACGGCGCCCCTGACGGCACCGACGATAGCGACGATACCGATGACGGAGACGACGACAGCGAGCCGGATGTCAACCCGTTCCAGAACGCGAAGTTCCGACGTGGGATGACGCGGCTGATCCCCCGCGAGGCGGTCATCGAGCAAATCTTCGGAGGATACGCGACGGCCCTCGGTGGGCCCATCAGTCCGGGACTCGGTACCTACTGGGACGAGGAACATGAGCAGCAACTCCTGGACGAGAATGTTGGAGAGGATCCCGATGCGGCAGCGGAACTCCTGGACGAAGCGTTCGAGGAATTGGGCATCGAGAAGCCCTTCGAACTCTCGTTCATCACAAACGTCAATCGTACTCGCGAACGCTGGATGGAGGTTATCCAGCAGACGATGGACGATACGGAGTATTTCGATGCCGAACTCGACATTCAGCCGTTCGACCAGCTGGTCCCGTTCCTCCTCGACCCGGAGGGTGCGTCGCAAAGTACGGACGTAGTCGGGATCGGGTGGACCGGTGGTTCGGACCCGAACGGGCACGTCGAACAGCTGCTCCACTCGGACGCCCACGTCCCGGATGGGTTTAATTGGAACCTGTATTCGAACGAGGAGGTCGATCAGCTCATCGAGGAGGGCCAGCAAGAGCTGGACACGGAGGCGCGTGTCGACATATACCACGAATTGCAGGAACTCCTCGCCCAAGAGGTATCGGAAGCCTTCATGTGGACGAGCGACCAGATCGACGTGGTGCTTCCCGACTCCGTCGATAATTGGCGCCCGTATCCGAACTCGAGTCTGCGCTACTGGGCGCTCTATCGTCCCACCGTCGACCAGGTAGCTCAACCTGCTGACGGGAGCGACAGCGCGGAGTTCTCCGCGTCGCTCGGCGCGAATCCGAGTACCGCCGATCCGACCATCGTCACGGACGCGACGTCGAACTCCGCCGTCGGGACGATGTGTTACGAGGCGCTCATCGACTTGACGTTCGATCTGTCGGAATTCCGGCCGTGCCTCGCGACGGACTGGGAGCAGGCTGACGACACGACGTGGACGCTTGATATCCGGGAAGGCGTGCAGTTCCACAATGGAAGTGAACTCACGCCCGATGACGTTGTGTTCTCGGTCAACCGGATGTCGGGGACGACGAACGACGCGACCGTGTCCTACGTCGATGAAATGAACATCGACGGCCAAACGGTCACCGTCCACACCGAGTTCCCCTACGCGCCCTTCCTGAACGACTTCGGGGCTGGCGTTCCCATCCTGCCATCGGACGTGGATGGGATCAGTGAGAATCCGAGCGAGGACGACTTCGGGTTCACGGAGCAGTCGGCCGGCACTGGCCCGTTCACGCTCCAGCAATGGGCGCCGGAGGACCGCGTCGAGCTCGCCCGCTTCGAGGATTACTGGTACGACGGCGACGACTATCCGGGCACGGCCCCGTGGGAGACGGTGATCTTCCGCCCGGTGCCCGAACAGGAACAGCAACACCAGGCCATCTTGAATGGCGAACTCGATATGATCGACAACGCTGCCCCATTCGAGCTGGAAATCTTCGATGGGGAAGATCCCGAAGTCATCACCGGCCCGGCCGTCGGCTTCGACTTCATCTCGTACCCGGTCGCAGCGGAGTAAGCCACATCGGGAATGACCCTTCGCCGGTTCGTCATCAAGCGCCTGCTCGTGACGGTCCCGGTACTGTTGGGCGTGTCGATGATCACCTTTGGGATGATCCACTTCATCCCGGGTGATCCGATCGATTTTCTCACAGCGTTTATCGAACTCGATCCCGAAACGCGGCAACAGATCCGAGCCCAGTACGGCCTGGACAAGCCCGTGTACATCCAGTACGTCGATTGGATGTTCAACGCACTGACGCTGGAATTCGGCGAATCTATTGTAACGAGGCGGGCCGTGACGGCCGAAATCATGGCCCGATTGCCGTACACCCTCCTCATGGGAACGATGGCGCTGATAGTGACGTTGATCGTCGCCATTCCGTCGGGGATCGTCGCCGCTTACTACAAGGACACGAAGATCGACGAGCTCAGTCGTGTGTTCGCGTTATTCGGGATTTCCATGCCCAACTTCTGGTTGGGGCTGATTCTGATTCTCATTTTCGCGAGCCATCTGGATTGGTTGCCCGTTCTTCCACCGACAGCCGAGCCGCTACTGAGTTGGGAGATGATTTCGTACTCGATTTTACCGGCGATCGCCATCGGGACGGCGTCGGCGGCGTTGCTGATGCGCTTGATGCGATCGTCGATGGTCGAAGAAATGAGCAAAGATTACGTGACGACTGCCCGGGCTAAAGGACTCACCGAGCGGACCATCGTTCGGAAGCACGTCCTCCGCAATTCGTTGATCTCCGTCGTGACGGTTACCGCGCTGCAAGTGGCCTTCATCATCAGCGGATCGGTCGTCATCGAAATTGTGTTCAGTTATCCCGGAATCGGTAGACTGCTCGTGAATAGCGTCGGTGCTCGTGACTTTCCCGTGCTCCAGGCGCTCGTCCTGTTGATCGGTGTCTTTGTCGTCATGGCGAACCTCTTGGCCGACATCGTCTACGCGTATCTCGATCCGAGGATTCGATACTAACCATGGTCGAAGGAACACGACATTCCAGAGCCGATCGCGGTCGAATCCAAATCCACGGATTCGACGCGAAGTCGAAAACCGATCAGGAGATCGAGGATGATTGGACATCAAGTACGGCCGAGGAAGCCGGGAAGGGACGGCTCTACTATGCATGGATCCGATTCAAGCGAAATCGGTTAGCGCTCTTTGGCGCGGCGGTGATCCTCGGCATGATGCTACTGGCCATCTTTGCCCGCCCCATCCAAGTACCGGCAGATTGGCCGGTGTTAGCCGAGCAAACGATCCAGCCATTTTCGGTCGCGACGCAAGATCCTGCATCCCAGGACCTCTTGAATGCCGACCAGCCCCCGTCCGGTGAGCACCTGTTCGGAACAGACTGGGCCGGACGGGATATCTTCTCCCGGGTCCTTTATGGGGGTCGTTGGAGCCTGTCGATCGGATTCTTGGTCGTCGTCGTTGCATTCTTTATCGGCGTGCCGCTCGGGTCAATCGCGGGCTACTATGGGGGGATCGTCGACGAGGTGATCATGCGGCTGGTCGATATGCTCTATGCGTTCCCGTTCATCGTGCTTGCGATCGCGATCATCGCAATCTTCGGTCGGGGGTACTGGGAGCTCGTTG
>CAYSMB010000034.1:0-13518 GCA_964432005.1 uncultured Halobacteriales archaeon | reverse complement strand
ACATCGCGTACCGGAGCCGGTCGGGGTCGACGTCGACCATCTCGGCGCGTTCCTCCGGCGGGAACGTTTCCCGGACGGCATATTCACCCATGTCGACGGTCGCGTCAGTCGTGTAGCGGTGATCGAGCAGGATGCGGGTCCCGAAGTCCTCGGGCGATCGGAGAACGCGCCCGAGTGCCTGTCGCGTCTTGCGGATCGTCGGGATCTCCACGGCGTATCGCCAGCCCGCATCGTGCTCGCGGTCGCCGAATTCGGCCGCATACGCTTCCATGACCGCCTCGAGCCGGTCGTCGAGGTGGGGGTACGGGACGCCGACCACGACGACGCTTCTGGCATCGTCCCCGTCGAAACTCACCCCCTCGGTCAGCGTTCCCCAGACCGAGGTGAACATCGCCGCGTGGTTCGCGTCGCTGAAATCCTGGCGGAGCGCCTCGGCGCGGGTGGCGGGTTCGTCGAGAAACCGCCTGGCCTCGATGTCATCCAAGATATCGTGGTACCGCTCGGCCTCCGCATAGCTGGGAAAGTAGACAAGGGTGTTTCCCGGCGTCATCCGGATGGCATCCCGGAGCGCCCCGGAGACGGCCTCCTGGACGTCGGGGTCCTCCCGGTTTCGGGCGAACAGCGCGGGGCCGTCGACGACGAACGTCCGGCGGCGCTCCTCGGGGAACGAGAGCCCGTAGGCCATCTCAACGGGTTCGCGCAAGGCGAGTACATCCGCCAGCACACTGAACGGGCGGAGCGTCGCGCTCATGAGCACGCTTGCATGGACCGCCTCGAAGAGGCTCCCGGCGACCTCCCGGGGAAGACAGGCGTACAGCTCGGCGCGCCCGTACGGCTCCTCGGTCGACTCGTGACGGCGCACCGACACCACCGGATAGTACGCCTGACGGCCGGCGTCGGCGAGCCAATCGTCGATAAACGCTGCCGCCTGGAGCAGCGCCGATTCCTCCCGCGTGTCGGCCTCGCCCTCCTGGTAGGCGTTCTCGTATCGGCGATCGAGTTCGACGCCCAGCTCCACCGCATCGGCGATGTCCTCCTCCGCGTCCTCGCCGGCGTACGCCCGGAGGAACGCAAGGGTCAGGCGATCACCATCCCCATCCTCGATCGTTACATCCGTCCAGTCGGTCCCCAGCGTGAGCGGTTCGATGGAATCCTCGTAACATCCCCGCAAGCCCGTCCGGAAGGCCCGCAACACCGCCGCGGCACGGTCGGTCCGCGGATCGACGATGTCCTCGAGCTCGCCGAGCGCCGAATCGATGGTGATCTCCGAGAGCGTCCGGGTCGCGTTCTCCCGGGCCGTAGACTCGACGTTGTGGGCCTCGTCGAAGACCGTAATCACCTCCTCGGGCTCGCGGCCGAGCCACCGGAAGAACTGATCGCGGATCCCCGGCTGGAGCAAGTGCTGGTAGTTACAGACGACAAGGTCGACGCCCTCCATCGAGTCCTTGAGGAGCTCGTAGCCGCATTGGCCGTCGCGCTCGGCACGTTCGTAAATCTCGTCGGGCCGTCGGACGTCCGCGTCGAGCCATGACTGGAACGCGTCGGTATCCGCCGTCAAATTCCGGTAATAGTGATCGCAGGTCGGGTTCTCGGCGAGCGCTTCCCGTTGATCCTCGAGGGACTGGAGTTCCTCCATGACCGCCGACCGGGAGGCCGCCGCCTCGTCGTCCCCTTGTTGGGCCGCGTCGAGGAGCTCGCGCTGGCGTCGCTCGAGGTCCGCGATGTCCCGTTCGAGGTCCACCAGCTCGTGGGTGTTGTCCCGAAGCACCTGACACTCCTCATATCCGACGTCGATGTGACACATCGAACCCTTGCCGCGAAAGACGACCGACCGGATCGGTTCGGTTTCGTTGATCGCCCGGGCATCCCGAACGAACTGTCGCATCTGTTGGTGGACGTTCGTGGTGATCACCACCGTACGATCGGTCTCGCGGGCGTAATCGAGCGCCGGCAGGAGCGCCGAGAGCGTCTTTCCCGTCCCGCAGGCCCCCTCGAAGAGGACGTCCTGGCCGCGATTCAGCGCGTTGGCGATACGCTCCATCGCCTCCGGCTGGTTGGTGTAAGGCTCCTCGTAGGGGAAATACCGCATGTAGCCGTCCGTGGCGGGCACGGCGTCCAATCGGCCGGGGCCCATCTAAATGGCTCGGATCGCAACCTAGACGGGTTCGGCCGACAAAGCCCGCGCATGATCGCCGTCGTCTCGGACACCCACGGCCAGGACGGCCATCGGTTACACGGGATGACCGAGGAGGCGGTGACCGCCGCGGACTTCGTGCTACACGCTGGTGATTTCGTGAGCGAATCGGCCCTCGATGCCTTCGAGGCGGCATCCAACCGGCTCTACGGCGTCTACGGCAACGTCGACGACGAGGCCGTTCGGGCCCGCCTCCCCCAGGCCCAGGCCGTGACCGTCGAGGGGTTCCACATCGCGCTGGTGCACACGGTCGACGGAGGGGTGACCGGACTGGAGATGTTTGGTCGTGAATGGGAAGCCGATCTCGTGGTGTTCGGCCACAGTCACCGGCCCGGGTACGAATGGACCGGGGAGCGCGGCCTCCTCAATCCCGGAAGTCACGCCGAGCCCCGCGGGAATCGGCCAGCCCATGCCGAGCTCGAAGTCGACGAGTCCGCCCTGACGGGAGCGCTCCTGACGCCGACCGGGACGACCCTCGAGCGGTTCGAAATCGCGCGCGCTGATCTTCCCTGACCGGCTTACGATCGACGGACCAGCGGGTCATACCAGTCCTCGTTCTCCCGGTACCACGCCAGAAACTGTTCGACGCCTTCGCGGATGTCGACCTGGGGCTCATAATCTAGGAGCCTGCGGGCCTTGGACACGTCGGCGTGGGTATGTTCGGCGTCACCCTCCCGGGGCTCCGAGAATTCGATGGATAATGCCGGATCGACGGAGTCCCGGACGATCTCGGCCAGTGTGAGGATATCAATGTTATCCGTCGATCCGATGTTCAGGATCTCCCCATCCGCCCGGTCGTCGGTCAGCAGCTGGCGATTCACTCGCACGACGTCCTCGATGTAGGTGAAATCACGCGTCTGTGTACCGTCGCCGTAGACGACCGGCGGCTCCCCGTGCAGACAGCGCGAGACGAAGTTCGTCATCGCCATGTTCGGCCGCATGCGGGGGCCGTAGACCGTGAAATACCGCAGACTGACCGTCGGAAGTCCATAGATCTCGCTGTAGACGCGGGCGTACTGCTCGGTGGCCAGTTTGGATACGCCATAGGGAGATACGGGGGTCGTCGGGTGGTCCTCGCCGGAGGGAAGATACTCGGGTTGTCCGTGCCCCGCCGACGAGGAGGCGACCACGACGCGTTCGACGCCGGCGGCCCGCGCGGCCTCGAGGAGTTCGACGGTCCCGGTGACGTTGTACTCGTTGACGGTCCGGGGTTCCTGAACGCTCTTCCGCACGCCCGCTTGGGCGGCCTGGTGGTAGACAACGTCGCTGGCTCCCACCAGCTCGCGGAGGAGGTCGACCTCGGTGATCGAGGCCTCGTGGAAGGTGACCGCGCCGTTACCCCGTTCGGCCGCGGCGCGGACCTCCTCGAGATTACGTTCCTTGATGCCCAGATCGTAGTACGGCTCGAGGTTGTCCAGGATCGTCACGGCGTGACCGTCGGCTGCAAGGCCGGCGGCGACGTGACCGCCGATAAATCCCGCCCCGCCGGTGACGAGGACGTCCATCGGTTGCTACGACTGCGGAATCAGGGAAAAGCTCGCTGGTTCGCCGATCGCTCGATCGGAGGGCACGCCAGCGAAGGGGCGGCAGTGGTGGGGGGATGGGGTCGCCCGTAAGACGGGCAGGTGGACGATGGGCCGGGGTTACTATCAACGCAGCGTAAAGTAAAACGGGGATTTTAGCGTCGGTGTCGGATCAGGAATCCCAGCCCCAGGACGGTGAACACGATTGATCCACCGAGGAAGACGAGGATGCCGGGTGAGAGTCCGGCGACTGCGTCGACGAGCCAGTGTGCCCCGCCGCCCGAGGTTTCGTCCATGATCGCGGGGGAGTCCGTCCCCGGACCGCTTAGGCCGGGGAGAAGTCCCCGAGCGAGGGCTTCGACGACCAGCGAAACAATCCCGAGCACCGCCACGGCCCCGATCGCGCTCCGGAGGGCTTCTTCGAGCTGGAGACTCTCGTCGGTATCCCCGGGAAAGACCACGAGCGGACCGCTGGCCGGGGCGTACACCGACATTTCCCGGCCCTTCTCGGAGTACCACGTATCGACCTCCTCGATCAGCTCTGCGGCTTCGAGCTTCTGCAGGTGATACTGGGCGTTTTGGATCGACGTGTCGACAGTGTCGGCGATCTCGGAGGGGGTGGCCGGCTCGTCGTGCAACGCGGCGAGGACGTCCCGGGCGGTCTCCGCGGACAACGCCGACATCATCTCGTCGGCGTCGTTGCTGTCGAGTCCGATGACCCGCGGGGTGGGGTCAGTCTCCCGGGTGATCTCCCGGGTGGAGGGCAACAGTTCGGACATCGTGACCGACAGGTTTGGATTCGGCGGCTATCAACCTTCGGCATCGCCCGGAACGGCTTTGCGGTCGGCGCATAAACGCCCGCTATGCCGATTGAGCTCTCGCCGGGGTATCTGTTCCTCTTGGGGGTGCTTGTGGTATTCGTGTTCGGGAGCTATTGGTACGTCAGAAAGATCCTGCACGGTTTCCGGGAAGGGATCGACCGCGGGCGACGCTAGCTCACCACGTTCCCGATCGTCTCGATCGCCTCGCCGATGTCTTTGTCGTCGAGGTTCCGATGCGTGCATAGGCGGACGCGATCGGGGCCGAAGGGGAAGGCACGAACCTCGGCCTCGGCCAGGGCTTCGACGAACCCTTCGGGTTCGAACCCCGTGTCGCCGACGTCCAGGAGCACGATGTTTGTGTCCGGGTCGTTTGTACCAAGCCCACCCTCGCCGTCGAGCTCCCTGGCGAGTCGACCGGCCCGCAGGTGATCCTCTTCGAGTCGTTGCCACTCCGAGAGGGCGACGAGGCCCGGTGCGGCAATGACTCCGACCTGGCGCATGCCGCCGCCGAGCATTCGGCGAAACCGTCGGGCACGCTCGATGAAGGCCTCGGGGCCCGCCAGCATCGATCCCACGGGAGCACCGAGCCCCTTCGAGAGACAGAACATGACGCTGTCGGCCGGTTCGGCGACCTCGTCGGGGGCCACGTCCAGCGCCACGGCGGCGTTGAACATTCTTGCGCCGTCGAGGTGCAGGGGGATCTCCCGGTCGGCGGCGATCTCGGCCAGCGGCCGGATATCGTCCGGATGATGGGCGACGCCGCCCGCCCGGTTGTGCGTGTTCTCGACGGCGACGAGGCCGGTGGTTGCCCGATGGGAATCGGGACCGACGACGGCGCTTTCGAGTGTCTCCCGATCGTAGAGGCCGTCGGCCCCGCCGTCGACCGGGACGGGCTGGACCCCGGCGTGGACCGCTAGCCCGCCGCACTCCCAGCCATAGATGTGGCTGTTGGCCTCGACGACGATACTGGTTGCCTGGTCGGTATGCGTGAGCGCGGCGACCTGGTTGCCCATCGTCCCCGAGGGAACGTACATGGCGGCCGCCTTGCCGACGAGTGCCGCGGCCGTTTCCTCGAGTTCGTTCACGGTCGGGTCCTCACCATAGACGTCGTCCCCGACCTCCGCCTCCGCCGTAGCGGTGCGCATCGCCTCGGTGGGCCGCGTGACGGTATCGCTCCTGAGGTCGATCATTACCTCGGCGTCCGGCTCGCGGCGCCAAAAACGCCCCGTACCCAAACGCTCTCGTAGCCGGCCGTCACACCGCCGCCATGGATCCCCGAATTCGGCAACACGCGGAGATCATCGCGGACCACTCCGTCGAAATGGAGGCGGGCGACGCCGTCATCATCGACGCTAACCCGGTCGCCCAGGACCTGGTCCACGCGCTCTACGAAGTGATCGGCGACAAGGGAGCCCACCCGATCACGATTACGAGCCGGACCGACAAGGCCGCCCGTCGCGCGTATCTCCGCGCTCACGACGGGGACTTCACGACCGCCCCGCACGAACTCGCCCTGGTCGAAGCCGCCGACATCTACATCACGGTAAAGGGGACCAGAAACGCCACCCAGCTCGCCGACGTCGATCCGGACGTTCAAAGCGAGTACACCGTGGCCCACGGGCCGATCCGCGACGAGCGCATCGACAACACCCGCTGGGTGCTGACTCAGTTTCCCGCATCCGCCCAGGCCCAGCTCGCCGAAATGTCGACGGTGCAGTACGAGAACTTCGTCTGGGATGCGGTCACCAAGGACTGGGAGGCCCAGGGAGCGACCCAAGCCGCGGTGGCCGATCGATTGGACGCTGCCGACGAGGTCCGGATCCGCTCGGGTGAGCATACCGACATCCGCATGTCGGTGGCGGGCAATCTCACGCGGAACGATCACGCCCAGCGCAACCTCCCTGGGGGCGAAGTGTTCACGGCGCCCGTTCCCGATTCCGTGGAAGGGACGGTGCTGTTCGACAAACCGCTGATCCACCAGGGACGGGAGGTCATCGACGGTCGGATCGTCTTCGAGGATGGCGAGGTCGTCTCCTGCGAGGCCGCAAAGAACGAGGACGTGCTCCGGGAAGTCGTCCGCGCCGACGAGGGCTCAAACCGGCTCGGCGAACTCGGCATCGGGATGAACCGGGACATCGACCGCTTTACCTACAACATGCTGTTCGACGAGAAGATGGGCGATACGATCCATCTCGCGCTCGGGCGGGCGTACGAGGAAACGATCGGAGCGGGCAACGAGCGGAACGAGAGTGCCGTCCACGTGGACATGATCGTCGGCATGAGCGAGGATTCGAGTATTGCGTTCGACGGCGAGGTCGTGCAACGAGATGGCCGATTCTTCTTCGAGGACGGATTCGACGGGTAACTCACCGCGCGGAAAGCCGCTAGCTGACGCGTAACTTAGAGCACTCCCGTCGACATCCGCGGTAACCCCCGGACGAGACGATGGATGCAACGCGCCGGCAGGTCTGCTCGATGGTCGGCGCCGGCATCGTCGCCGCGCTTTCGGCGTGTATGGCGAGTGACGATCCCCCGGCGGACCCCTCGTTATCCCTCGCGCCAGAGCTTGAGGCCGTTCTCGAGCTTGGGCAGGACGGCTCCATTGCCGACGTCCGCATCGACTTTACCGAACTCGAACTGGATTGGGCGGGCTTGGCGAGGCCGGTCGAAACCATCCTGCTCGGGGTGGATTCGGAATACGGGCGGCTGTTCGAGACTGCCTACGAGGGGTCATGGACGACGGTGGACGAGCATCGGGTCGAGCCGGGCATCTACTCGTTGCTGGGCCGAACGGCGGCAGCCGCCGAGGACCTCTCGGACGAGGACGAGTTGATGGTTGACCTGACGGTCGTCGTGCAGCTGCTGGACGAGTCGGGCGAAAATCTCGTCGGCGCCTCGAGCGACGAGCGGCTCCGGCCGGATCCCGATGAGGGCGCTGGCTCGGGGTCTGAGGAATCTCGGTATCGGGTATTGATCTCCGTCATCAGCCGGGTCGGCGAACGCCTCGAGGACGTGGCTGTGCGAATTTTCGACCGGGGTGATGACGAGGAACTCGTCGACGAGGCCGAGACCGGCGAGGACGGGCGGGCGAGATTCGAGTTGCCCGCGGGGCGATACCTCGTTCGGGTCGATCCCGAGGACTATCAACCCGGACGGGCCGAGCTCGATGTCGACGGGGAGGACGAAGCGCTCGTGTTCATGCTCGGTCGTGAGGAGGATGACGAAGGTGATGAGGGGGAAGAAGTGGAGGGGGATGAGGGTGAGGAGGATGACGAAGGAGACGAGGGCGAAGAAGAAGATGAAGGCGACGACGGTGAAGAGGACGATGAAGCAGAAGACGAGGATGAGGACGAAGACGACGATGACGACGGATTCATCTTCCGCAGTTCGCCAACGGGGGCGGACGGGCACGACGGGATTTGAACCCGCGACCGTCGGATGGCTCCCCCGGACGATCGTCCCCGAACGGGTTAGAAGTCCGACGCTCTGTCCGGACTGAGCTACGTGCCCGCGGCCGCCGATAGGCAAGTTCGGGGTAAATATGCACCGACGCCGCGGCTCGAATCCTTTAACCGATCCGCCGGAATACGCCGGATATGCGCGTCGTCGCCATCGTGGCCATGCCGGGGAGCGGGAAGAGCGAGGCAGCCGACGTGGCCCGCCAGCTAGACATTCCGGTGGTGACGATGGGTGACGTTATCCGGGAGGCTTGCCGGGAACGCGGGCTGGAGGTGACCGAGGAGACGATGGGCGAGGTCGCGACTGACTTGCGCGAATCCGGTGGTGATGCGGCCATCGCCGAGCGATCGATTCCCTTACTGGAGGAGACCACCGAGGAGTGCGAGACGGTACTCGTGGACGGGATCCGTGGCATCGCCGAGGTCGAGCGGTTTCGGGAGGCCTTCGGCGACGATTTCGAATTGATTAGCATCGAGGTCCCCTTCGAGACGCGGTTGGAACGGATCCGGGAACGGGGCCGGGATCCGAGTGCCGAACGCGAGGAGGACCTCCGGCAACGCGACGAGCGGGAGCTCGGGTACGGCATGGGGGAGGCGATGGACCGGGCGGACGTCACGATCGAGAACACCGGTACCCTCGAGGAGTTCCGGGATAAAATACGGGCGCTGCTGACCGAGGAACGACTGACCGAACAGCGATGATCTACCAGCTCGAGGCCCGGATTTACGCACCGGTCGCGCCCACCGAGATTCCCGATCGCGTCGAGCGCGCCATCCGAAACGTCTTCCCGACCGCCGAGATCCGCCGCACCGACGACGGGTTCGCCGGGAGCGCCCACTCCCTATCGACGTTATCCGAACACCTCCATCGCCGGGAGATCCTCGACACCGCGAGGTCAGAATTCCACGGCAACCGCCGGCCGCAGGGCTTCTCGTTCACGCTGAAGAAACAGCCGGCGTTCGTCGATGTCGTGACCTTTGCGGTCGGGAACCCGGGCGAACTGGGCGAGATCGAGGTCGACGTGGACGTCGAGGAGCCGGGCGTCGAGGCCGTGATCGACGAGATCGCACCGCCCACCGAGGACGGGGTACCTGTCACGCAGTCCCATCAGTAAGGACGATCAAAACGGCGAGCGCGAGCGCCGAACCGACGAGCGACGCGGTCAGCAACCCGAAACCCGCCCGGAATCCTGCGTGATCCGCGACGATCCCGACGATGCCGGGCGCGATCGAGGCCATGCCCATGAGGAGGCTCCGGATCAGACCGATTCCGCCACCCATGGTCTGTTCGGGGATGAGGTCGGTCAGGAACGCGTCCCGGACCGGTCGGTACCCGTGGCCCGCGATCCCATATGCGACGACCGCACCCCCGAGCGCGACGGTCGACTCGGCCATCAACAGCCCCGCTAGCCCGCCGACGCCGAGGAGGATACAGACGCCCATGATCGGGATTCGACCGACCCGATCGCTCAGCTCTCCCGTGCCGAGTTGGACGACGGTCGCGGCGAAGAGCACGCTATAGAGGGTGCCGGCCAGGGTCACGTCGAGCCCGCCGACCTGGACCAGATAGAGCGGCAGAAAGGCGACGAGCCCGTTGTACGTGAACGCGAACAGCGACGTGACCACGACGAAGGCGGTAAACCGGCCCGACCGGAAGAGATCGAAATACCGTCCCATCCGCGGGGGGTCGCCGGCCTCGGTTACCACCGAAGAGGTGATGCGCCGGGAGACCCGCAGGAACGCCAGACCCGCCAGGACGATACCGCCGAGGCCGGCGGCCACGAAGAACCACCGCCACCCGAACCCGCCGAGGAACCATAGCGCCAGAACCGGAGCGGCGACGCCGGCAGCGGCGCCGATGGTATCGTGAAACCCGAGCGCCCGGCCGGTATGTCGCGAATAGATGCCCGCCAACAGTGGGATCGAGACCGTCTTGTGCAGCCCCGTGGCCGCCCCCATGACCAGCATCGCGACGACCAGCCCCGCGAAGCCGGCCTCGGCGTAGAGGCCCACCGCCGCCACCGCCGCGACCGCCCCGCCGGCGACCATGACCCGAACCGGCCCGAGTCGGTCCTGAAACACGCCCGCCGGGAACTGCATCAGCGCATAACAGGCCATTAAGCCACTAAACGCGAGGCCGATCTGCGTATTCGAGATGCCATAGATGCCCTGGAGCGGTTCGAAGAGCGGCGGAAACGCGTACCGCAGGAGTTTCGCGAGAAACCACAGTCCGCTGGTGAGAACTAGCGCGTCGAGACGGACGATGCGCCGCCAACCGGCCGACACGGCTCAGAACAGCCCGCCGCCGCCCTGCATCTGTTTCATCATCCGCTGGAGGTCCCCGCCCTGGCCCATGTTCTGGAACTGTTTGATGGTCCGCTCCATCATGCGATGTTGCTGCAGGAGTTCGCGGACGACCTCCTCGGAGGTGCCACTCCCCCTGGCGATCCGTCGGACACGACTCTGGCCAATGATCCGTGGGTTCTCGAGTTCCTCGTCGGTCATCGAGTCCATGATGAAATCGAACTGTTGCATCCGCTCCTGTGTCATGTCCATCGCGTCCTCCGGCAGCTGATCCTTCAGGTTCCCGCCCATGCCGGGGATCATGTCCAGGACCTGATCGAGCGGGCCCATCCGGTTCATCGCGTTCATCTGGTGGCGGAGATCGCGGAGCGTAAACTGCCCGCTAAGGAGGTCCTCGGGGTCCCAGTCCTCCTCTTCCTCGTCGGTTTCCAGCATCGCCCGCTCGACCCGTTCGGCCAGCTGTTCGAGATCGCCCATCCCGAGGAGGCGGGAGATGAAGCCGCTGGGCTCGAAGCGCTCGACGTCCTGGACGGTCTCCCCGGTGCCGAGGAAGGCGATGCTCGCATCGGTCTGGTCGACCGCGGTCAGGGCACCCCCGCCCTTCGCGGTCCCGTCGAGTTTCGTAATGACGACGCCATCGATCCCGATGGCTCGATCGAACTCCTGGGCCTGGTCCTTCGCGCCCTGCCCGATCGCCGCGTCGAGGACGAGCAGGTTGGCGTCGGGATCCGCGATCGCCTCGATATCCTCGATCTCCGCGATGAGCTCGTCCTCGAGAGCGTGACGACCGGCGGTGTCGATGATGTGGACGTCCGCGTCGGCCGTTCGTTCGAGGCCCTCCTCGAGGATGGCGATGGGATCATCGGCTTCGGGGTCGCCGTAGAAATCGACCTCCGCGCGCTCGGCCATCTCCCGGGCCTGTTCGTAGGCGCCGGGTCGGAACGTGTCCGTCTGGATGATGGCGGGCCGGAGCCCCTTGTTGGCGAACCACCATCCCATCTTGGCGGCCGAGGTCGTCTTCCCCGAGCCCTGCAGGCCGGCCAGGAGGATCGTCTGCTCTTCGAGCGGCAGCGGCGTGCTCTCGCCGACGAGATCGACGAGTTCCTCGTAGACGATCCGGAGGACGTGATCGCGTGCGCTGGTTCCGGCCGGGGGCTCTTCTTCCAACGCCCGGGTCTTGATCGACGCCGAAAGATCCATGACGAGGTCGACCTCGACGTCGGCGGCCAGCAGCGACCGCTGGATCTCCTTGACGATCTCCTGGACGTCCTCCTCGCTAAGGCGGGAGGTCCCCTGCAACCGCTCGAGCGCACCCCGGAGCGATTGACCCAGGTCGTCGAGTACCATTGCGAGCACCTTCGCCGGGGACCCGATAAAGCGTTTCTCGACGGCTACGTCCCGCAGAAACGGAGGACATCGCCGACGTCGACGCGCCTCTCAGGCCGGGTCGAACCCGCACGCGCCGGGTGCAAGGTGCTCCTCGACGACATCGAGATCGAGCGTGAGACCCAAGCCGGGCGATTCCGGGACGGCCATCCGTCCGTTCTCGATCAGGCCGTCTTCCGCGACCAGGTCTTCCCACCACTCCAGCTCGTAACTATGGAATTCGAGGGCCAGCGCGTTGGGGATGGCCGCACCGACGTGGGCCCCAGCGACCGTCGCGATCGGCGAACCCACGTTGTGCAAGGCCATCGGGATGTAGTACAGATCTGCCAACATGGCGATCTTTCGGGTTTCGCGCATCCCCCCGACCTTCGGGACGTCCGGCGCCAGGATGTCCACGGCCTGTTCCTCGATCAGCCGGCGATGGCCGTGGACGCGATAGACGTTCTCGCCGGCGGCGACCGGGGTCGTTGTGCGATGGGTGACCTCGCGTTGCACGTCGTGGTTCTCCGGCGGCACGGGATCCTCGATCCACCAGGGGTCGTGCGGCTCCACGGCCTCGAGCAACCGGGGCGCGGATCCGCCGGTGTAGGACCAATGGCAGTCGAACGCGACGTCCGCGTCCGTCCCGACCGCCTCGCATACGGCTTCGACGATCCGGGCTTTGTGCTCGATTTCCGCCTCCCGGAGGTGGCGGTTGATCCGATCCCGTTCCTGCCCCGACGGCACGTCGAGATCGAACTTCAGGGCATCGTAGCCGAGTTCGTCGACGACCCGTCGGGCCTCCGCGGCGTTGGCCTCGGGAGCGGACTCGTCGCCGGCGTGACAGTCACAATACACCCGCACCGCGTCCCGATATTTCCCGCCGAGCAGCTGGTAGGCCGGAACCTCGAGGAGCTTGCCCGCGAGATCGTGCAAGGCGATCTCGATCCCCGAGATGGCGGATATCGTCTTGCCGGCGATCGAACCTTCCCCGGACATCTTCTGGACGAGGTGTTCGTAGAGACGATCGATGTCGAGCGGGTTCTCGCCGACCAGAAACGGGGTCATCCGGTCGATGATCTCCGCCTCGCCGGCGCCCCAATAGGCCTCGCCCGTGCCCGCGATGCCGGCGTCCGTATAGACCCGGACGAACGTCCAGGGAAAATTGCCCGACACGACGGCCGTCTGGATGTCCGTAATCGCGACGTCTCGATTTCCCCGGTCGGCCGTGAGCCCGAGGGTCTCGCGGGAGAGATCCCGCATCGTGTACGTCGCGTTCGGATCCCGGAGTCGCCGATGGTCGGTCATGCGTCGAAGCCGGGCGCAGACGCACTTACCCCTTCGCCTACTTCCAGCCATTCGCCCGCTTCCGCGGCCTCCTGGACGGCCCGCATGATCCGCTGGACGCCGTAGCCGTCCTCGAATGACGGCGCGTAGGATTCACCCGAAGCGATCGCCGTGAGGAAGGCGGCGTTCTCGTGGACGAAGGTGTGTTCCCAGCCGATCGTGTGTCCCGGCGGCCACCACGCCTCGACGAACGGATCGTCCTCGTCCGTGACCAGCACGGTCTCGAATCCGCGGCCCTCGTGACGTAGCACTTCGAGTTCGTTGAGCCGCTCGAGATCGAACCGGATCGCGCCGCGTGTGCCGTCGATCTCTAACGTAAGCGCGTTCTTGCGACCGGTCGACGTTCGCGTCGCCTCGAGCGTGCCCATCGCCCCGTTGTCGAAGCGGGCCTGTGCGGTGAACGCGTCGTCGGTGGTGACCGCCCGCGTGCCCGCCTCGTCCTCGAGCGGTCGCTCGCGGACGAACGTCCCCAAATGGCCCGAAACGGCCGCCAGCCCGCCCGTCTC
>CAYSMB010000033.1:0-13787 GCA_964432005.1 uncultured Halobacteriales archaeon | reverse complement strand
GGTGTCCGGAGATGTGGTCGCCGATCTCCTCGTCCTCGCCGATGACGACGTTGAGCACGCCGTCGGGGAGCCCGGCCTGTTCGAAGAGGTAGGCGATCAGACAGCCCCCGACGATCGGGGTGTCGGGCGCGGGTTTCAGGACCACGGTGTTCCCGAGCGCGATGGCGTGGGGAACGATCCGGAGGGTCAGGTTGAAGGGGAAGTTCCATGGGACGAGGGCCGTGACCACGCCGGCGGGCTCGCGCTCGACGATGTTCTCCTTGCCGGGAATGGTCGAATCCTCGTGGCGTCCACCCTCCCAGAACGGGTAACTGGTGGCATACTGGGTGTGGCCTTCGGCGATGTGAATGGCCGTTTCCGCCGCCAGATACGATTTCCCGGTCTCGTTGACGATCAGATCGACGATTTCGTCGTGGTTTGCGTGGATCTGTTCGAGGACCTCGGCCACGACACCCGCGCGTTCCTGGGGCGGGGTCTGGCCCCATTCTTCCTGGGCCGCCTCTGCGGCCGCGAAGGCCTCATCGACCGTGTCGGTCGTGGACGCGGGGACCTCCGCGAAGGTTTCTTGGGTCGCCGGGTTCAGGACCTCCATCGTTCCCGCGTCGGCCGGTGTCGTCCACTCGCCGTCGATATACAGCGGCCAGTCGGTCTCGTTAGTCAGGTCCGGTTGTAATTGTTGAGCCATACCGCTTTAGATATCGGCCTGTTGTGGTGGTAAACCTTTCTCCGCCCGACGCCCAAGGCGGCAACGCAGCGGTTTCTCAACCTATAAGAGCGACGCTCCCCCGTTTCCCGACATGCACGAGGAGACCACCGTTCACCTCCCCGCGGTCAAGGATTTCTCGGCGATGGTCGCCGAGAATAGTCCTGACGCGGTCGCCTTCGGGGACGGAATCGATGGAGAGACGCTCACGTGGCAAGAGTTCGACGACGTCAGCAATCGCGCGGCCAACGCGTTCCACGATTACGTCAGCCAGGGCGATCGTATCGGGTTTCTCTGTGAGAACGGGATCGAGCACACCGCCCTCTGGAACGGCGCCCTCAAGGCCGGGGGGATCGCCTCGAACTTCCACGTCCGGGCGGCCCCGAACTCGATCGCGTATTCGATCAACAAGATCCGTCCGCGCGTCCTCGTCCTCGATGCGAACACCGCCGAGTTCTTCCACGAGGAAGTCGAGGAGAAGGTCTCGCCGGATCTCGATCTCGTCGTGAACATGGACCAGCCGATCGAGGAGTCCGAAACGGCCTACGCGGAGCTCGTCGCCGATCGGGAGGCGGAACCGCCGGACGTGCGGGTCCGAGAGGACGACATCGCCGTTATCATGTGGACATCGGGGACGACCGGCCAGCCGAAGGGCTGGTGTCACACTAACCGCGGTCTCTACCTCAGAGCACAGGTCCTGACGGACATTCTCGAACTCAACCGCTCGGCCCGCCAGGCCCACATCCTCACCCCGTCCTTTGCGGCATGGTACTCGGCGACGTTGCCGGCGCTGCTCTCCGGGGCGAGTACGTACTTTCTCCAGGGATGGGATCCCGAGGACTACCTGTCCTTGATCGACGAGAAGGAGCTGACTTCGGCGATGCTCGTGCCGACCATGTGGCGGGAGATGCTCGACGCGCCGAACTTCGAGTCGTACGATCTCGATAGCCTCGAGGCGATCGTCTCGGCCGGCGAGGTCCTCGATGCCACGACGGTCCGCCGGCTTCGCGAGGACGTCTGCTCGACCGTCCGGAACTGCTACGCCGCGACGGAGGCCTTCGCCACCTACGTCACGAACGACGAACTCGTTGAAGATCGCATCGAGACCGTCGGCAAGCCCGTCCCGGGCGTTGATATCCGCGTCATCGACCCCGACGGGTCCTACGAGGACACCCTCCCGACCGGCGAAGTCGGCGAACTGGCCGTCAAAGCACCCGACAGTCCCGTCTGGGCCTGGGGGCGCAGCGAGAAGACCAGGGAGTCCTTCGAGGACGGTTGGTGGTACTCCGGCGATATGGGCTATCAAGACGAGGAGGGCTTCTTCTATCTCGAGGGCCGGACGGACTTCATGATCAAATCCAAGGGGATCAAGGTCTATCCCGGTCCGATCGAGGAGCGGCTCAACGAGCATCCAGCCGTGAACGAGTCCGCGGTAATCGGTGTCGAGGACGAGGAGTTCGGACAGAAGGTGACCGCGCACATCTCGACGGACAACCCCGATCTGACCGCGGAGGAACTCGACGAGTGGTGTCTCGAAAGTGACGATATCGCTCGCTTCGAACGACCGCGCGAATACCACTTCGTGAGCGAGCAACTGCCCCGGACGGCCACGGGCAAACTCGATCGAATGTCCCTCTCCGTCGAAGCCGAATAACGCCCGCAGACGGGCCGTTTCTACCGGACTACGGAAGCTATAAATGCGGATAGAAAGACCTCTCAAGTGAGATTTCAACATGTCCGGTAGATCATGGTCGTTTAGCGACAGTATGGAAGAAGCGATCCAGGCGGCGGGCGGTCCGGTCGAGTTGATGCGAGATCTCGGCGTGGGGCGATTCACCAAGGTTCGGGACGAATATACCCACTGGATCGAGGAACAGCGCTCGTGGGCCGAGACGTGTGGACTGATGGATCAGTCCTATCACATGACCGACCATTACGTCGAGGGTCCGGACGCGCTCGAATTCTACTCGAAGTTCACGGTCAACAACTACGACAACGCCGAACCGGGCAAGGCAAAGCAACTGGTCGCCGCCAACCAGGACGGCAACTTCATCGGCGACGCCATCTTGTTCCATCTCGACGACGACAAGTTCATGAGCGTCGGAGCGGCCTCGGCGCACAACTGGCTGCAGTACCAGATCGAGACCGGCGACTGGGATCTCGAAGGCGAGATTCAGAAGCGACCGGTCCAGACCGGCGAGGATCCGAACAACTTCCGGTTCCAGGTCCAGGGACCGGAGGCGTTGAACGTGATGGAGGAAGCGGTCGACGACGCAATTCCGGAGCTCGGCTTTTTCAACTTCGGCCCGGCGGCGATCGATGGCGTCGAGGTGAACCTCCTGCGGCACGGGATGGCGGGAGCACCCGGCTTCGAGTTCTGGGGCGACTACGAGGACAAAGAGACGGTCAAGTCCGCGATCCTCGAGGCCGGCGAGGACCACGGGATCGTCAGAGTCGGTGCCACCGCGTACCAGACGCCCAACATCGTCCTCGGCTGGGTCCCGCTGGTCGTCCCCGCGATTTTCGACGATCACATGCAGGACTATCGGGAGTGGATCACCGCGGGCGACGGCATCCTCTCGATCGGCGGCAGTTTGGAGTCCGACGACATCACGGATTACTACTTCACGCCCGTCGAGCTCGGCTTCGAGCACATCATCGACGTCGAGCACGATTTCGTCGGCCGGGACGCCATCGCCGCCGAACTCGATGACCCCCAGCGAACCAAGGTCACCCTTGAGTGGAACGAGGAGGATATCCTCGACGTCTTTGCCTCGCTGTTCACCGAGGGCGAATCGTACAAATTCCTCGACTTCCCGCACCCGCGCTGGGCGGCTTGCCCCTACGACACGGTCGAAGCCGACGGCCAAGTCGTCGGCGTGTCCACCGACAAGAGTTACGTCTGGAACCAAAAGGAGATGCTTTCGCTGGCGGTCATCGACACGGACTACGCCGAGCCCGGTACGGAAGTCACGCTGACGTGGGGCGACCCGGCTGGCAACGACAGCCGGATGGTCGAACGCCACGAACTCAAGGAGATCCGGGCGACCGTCGCCCCCGCGCCGTACATCCAGGATCAACGGTAAGCTCGCCGTCCCCAACCGGCCTTTCGAAGACTTTTTCATCGCACTCCGGCGATTTTCGGTAATGATCGGTGAAATTGATCACATCGAAATCGAGGCGAGCGACGCCGCCGAGACCGTCGAATTCCTGAAGAAGCTGGGCTACGAGGAGCACCGCCAGACCGAGCACCACGGGGAGTCCTACGAGCTCGTCCCCGGCGGCGACCGCGATGGCCCACTCTTTGAGATCCACGAAGTCGAGGGAGAGGAGGTGCCGGGCATCAACCACATCGCCTGGAGCGTCGAGGACATCGACGCCTTCACCGAGCAAATCGAGGACGAAGGCGTCGATCACATCGTCGGCCCCTACGACGTGGAGGCGACCGGCCGTCGGATCACGAACTTCCGTGATCCCGACGGACATCGCTTCCAGGTTGTCAAGGACGAGGACTGAACGGCACTTTTCCGCGGCCTCGGGTATGATCGAACCGAGCGGATATCGACACGCTCACGCCACCGGGACCGCCATTCGCGTCCGATGACACGCGTGGCGATCGATCAGGATATCGCGCCGATCGAAGCGGTTCGGGCGGGTCTGCCTGCGAATTGGGAGCTGTCCGTCGGGGTGCCCGGTAACCCCGGGGAACTCATCGAGGCGCTGGCGGTCGCCGACGTCCTGATCACCACGTCCCGGGTCACCGTCACCGAGGAGGTCTTCGAACATTCCGACCTCGAGATCATCGGCAAGCTCGGCACGGGGACGGATAACATCGATTTGGGGGCCGCAGCCGCCCATGATGTCCCGGTGACCTACACCCCCGGTTACAACGCCCTCTCGGTCGCCGAACACGCGCTCGGGCTCTTGATCGCGGCTGCCCGTCGATACACTCATGGCCGGCAGTTGATCGAGGGTGGCGGCTGGCGGAACCGGATCCCGCTGGGCAAGCGTATCTCGGGGGCGAGCATTGGGATCGTGGGGCTCGGCAATGTCGGCAAGCGATTCGCCAAATTGATCGAAGCGTTCGATGTCGAGGTTCGGTATTTCGATCCACACATCCCCGCCATCGACGGTGAATTGGTCAACACGACGGCGGTTTCCTTCGATGAGCTTCTCACCGAAAGTGACTGTGTCGTCCTGACGCCGGAATTGACCGAGGAAACCATTGGGATGATCGACGGGGAGGCGCTCGAACGGATGCCGGACGATGCGATTCTCGTCAATACCGCTCGGGGGCCGGTGATCGAAGAGGCGGCCTTGGTCGCTGCCCTCGAGTCGGATACGATCGGGGCGGCGGGACTGGACGTATTCGAGGAGGAGCCGGTGCCTGCCGACTCCCCGTTGCTCGCATTTGAGAACGTCGTCGTCACACCGCACGTGGGCGGCATGACGGCAGCCGATCGGGAAAAGACCATCTCTCACTTGACCCGGAATCTCCGCGAATGGGGGGAAGGTCGTCCCATTCCGGACCGGTTTCTCGCCCGACCCTGATATCAGCCATGAGAACGTTTGATCGAGATGGCGACCTACGGTCGCGGCGCTTTCCCACCTGTGTGACACTCCTACCTCCTCTAGAAACGAGGCGAACACGAGCGAGGATGGCAGCGTGGGCGAAATTACGGAAGGCAACCGAGCGTGAAGTAAGTGTCGGTAACCTTTAATATGCTGTCGCGCTAATCTCGTGGCACATGCTTCCGAGTGACAGGTTCCATAGACGTCGCAAATATCTCAAACTGGTAGGCGCTGGGGTGGCGGCCGGCCCTCTCGCCGGTTGTCTCGGGGATGATGACGGTGATGATGATACTGACGACGGTACCGATGGCGACTCGGACTCGGACGATGGGGATACCGACGGGGACACAGATGAGGATGACGGTACCGGTGACGATGGAGACGGTGAGCCCGTTATCATCGGCGCTGCCATTCCGTTCTCCGGAAACGTCGGTACGTATGGTCCGTTCGCCGAGGCGGGCCTGCAGTTCGCCGCCGCCGAGATCAACGACGATGGCGGTGTGCTCGACGGACGGGAGTTCGTCGTCGAAACCGAGGACAACGAGTCCGCACCCGAACCGACCGCGAGTGCCTTCCAACGGCTTGCCGACGAAGGGGCGGTGGCGATCACCGGTCCCGTCCTGAGCGACACGACGATCCGGGCCCGCGAGGAAGCCGAGGACTTGGAGGTTCCCTTGTTGCCGATTCAGGGCTCCTCCCCGTCCGTGTTGACCCGCGATACTCGCTACGTGTTCCGAGTGGGGGCGGCCGGCGCCCCCTACTACGCCGGCGCCGTGTCCGAGCTCATCGAGGAGGAAGGCATCGAAACCTACGGGGCGATTTTCGCCGAGTACTCCTACGGGTTTTCCTACCAACAGGGGATCGAGGAGTTCATCCTGCCGATGGAGGGCCTGGATACGACCGTCGAGAGCGCTCCGATCGGTGCGGATGACTTCGCCAGCCAGCTTCGGGCGATGCCCGACGACGTGGAGTACATGGACATCAACGGCCATCCGGTCGGGATCCACACGATCATTCAACAGATGTGGGAACTCGACCTGGAACCACAATACGCCTCGGGACCGGGCGATCCGTTCCCGCTGTTCCACGACGCACTCGGCGAAGATATCGACCGTGGTATCTTGCAGATCCACGCGCCCGACCCGACCGCCGATGATTACGTCGAAGTCGCCGAGCGGTACTACGAGGAAACCGGCGAGTACTTCGACCCGTTCACCGCCATCGGGTACGTGATCGGCAAGCAGGTCGCCGCCGCGGTCGAGGAGGCCGGCGAGGCCGACCCCGTCGCCGTGCGCGATGCGATCAGCGACATGCGCTTCGAGACGATCCTGCCCTATCCGCTCGAGTATACGGAGTGGGGCGAACTGACGGAGGTTCGTCTTGCCGCGTTGGCGTTCAACGGCGAATCCCCGTCCTTCTATCCGGACGCGCCCTACGGGGTCGACGTGCTCAACGTCAGCGACCCGTTCGATCCGCTTGATCCCGATGAGTGGGAATAAGTAACTCGCCCACCCGCTTTCGGGATATATGGTATCGTTGGTAACGTTCGTCGAGATCACCATTGACGGGATCGGTCTCGGCGTTCTCTGGGCGCTTCTCGGGGCCGGGATCACTCTCGTCTTCGGGATGGGGGAAGTTCTCAATCTGGCCCAGGGCGTGTTCGCGGTCATCGGTGCGGCGGCTGCCTTCGAAGTCGTCGGTTACGGCTTCGGAATCTACCCGGCGATCGTCGCCGCGCTCCTCTTCATGGTGGTGTTCAGTCTGGCCATCGACCGCGCGATCCTTTCGAGCGTGTATCGCTCGGAAGGCGAGGAGCGGATCCTCGTGGCGATCTTCGTGACGGTCGGTTTGCTGCTCGCTCTCGAGGGCCTCATGTTGATGCGATACGTCGGGAGCATGGGTCTCCCAGGGGGAATGGATAGCCTGCAGATCGGATCGGCCTTGATCCGTGGATCGAGCCTCATGAATATCATTGTGGGGGCCGTCGTGATTTCGGCGCTGTTCGTCTTTTTGAACTACACGTACATCGGAAGCGCGGCGCGGACCATCGCGGTCAACGAGGTCGGCGCCGAACTGTGTGGCGTCAACGTCCGGGCGATGCGGAGTCTTATTTTCGTCCTGAGCGGCGTGCTCGCCGGAATCGCGGGCTTGCTCTATGCCATCGGCACGACGATCTCCGTGTCTTCGGCGTTCAACCTGACCGTCTTTGCGCTGATCGTTTCGATCGTCGGCGGGGTGCGTGACATCCGCGGCACGATCGCTGCCGGCGTCGGTCTCGGAATCGTATTTAGCTACGCGAACTTCTTCAGCGGCTCCTACGAGGCGATGATCATCCTCTTCGGTGCGGTGATGCTGACGGTCGCGATCAAAAAGGAGGAAACCCTATGAAACTGGTCGGCGCGGGTGGGTACTTCCAGCGAAACGAGTTGGGCTGGATTGGTGGGATCGGGGTGGTGTTTGCCCTCTTGCCGGTGGTCGCGACCTCACGGCCCCAGCTCCGGATGATCACCCTCATCGCCTCGTTCGCACTCTTTACGATCGGCCTGAACATCGTGTTCGGTCACACCGACCAACTGTTCCTGTTCGTCGGGGCGCTGGCGGGGATCGGCGGGTACTCGACGGTGATTCTCGCCGAATCGACCGGGCTCAGCCCGTGGCTGACGTTGCCGATGGCCGTCGGGCTGACGGGCGCGATCGGAGGACTTGTGAGCTACATCGCCGCCCGGCGGAATATGTCCATTATCCTGATCGCCATCTTCACGTTCGCCCTCCAGCTCGCGGTCAACGAGTTTTTCGTCGGCGCGCGGGAGATCACCGGCGGGAGCGTTGGCATGTCGGCCGAGGTCGTCAACATAGAGACCAACTTGACGTTCTACTATGTATTCGTCGCGCTGTTGATCCTCTACTTGGCGGTGTATGCCGCGTTGATGAACTCGAAGTACGGACTCTCGTTCATGGCCGTCCGGCAGGACCAGGTGGCCGCCAGTTCAGTAGGGGTCGATATTGTCCGCACCAAGGTGATCGCGGGGACGATCGCTGCGCTCATGATCGGCCTCGCCGGCGCGTTTTACGCCTTCTGGGCGGGGTGGATCTCCCCGGGGACGTACTCCTTCCAGGCGATCGACGTCCTCGTGCTCATCATGCTCACTCTCGGGGGGATGCGCACACTGACCGGGCCAGTCGTGGGAGCGATCCTGCTGGTCCTGATCAACGATGTCCTGGCGTCTTACCCGCGATGGCGATTGGTCATCTTCGGGTCGATCCTGATCGTCATGTTTCTCGCGTTCCGCGAGGGGATCGTTCCCAAGATCGGCGAGATCCGCAAGCGGCTGACTGATCGCCGCCGCGGCCAAGAAGACGAGGGCCCGGAGGCCCCGGCGTCCGATTCGTGAGGGGCAGGGCGCAATTCCGAGGTTTCGGCCAGCCTCGACGAGGACCACGGATCTTCAATCAGCTCAAATAGGCCTCGACCACCGCGGGACTTTCGAGCAGTTCTTCGCCAGTGCCTTCCTCCGCAATCCGCCCGTTTTCGAGGAGATATCCTCTGTCAGCCAGCGAGAGGGCCTCATCGACATGTTGTTCGACGAGGATCACCGGAACGTCCTGGCTGATCTCCTCGATCCGATTGAATACGCGTTGTGTGAGTTGTGGGGCCAAGCCCCCTGATGGTTCGTCCAACGCGAGGAGACGCGGCCCCGACATGAGGCCACGGGCGATGGCACACATCTGCTGTTCCCCACCGCTCAGCGTCCCGGCCTTTTGCTCACGTCGCTCCTGGAGCACGGGAAACATCTCGAAGACCTCCTCGAGCCGGGCATCGAGATCGTCCCGGTTGCGATACGCCCCCATCTTCAGGTTTTCGTAGACCGTCATTTCCCCGAAGAGCTCCTTTTCCTCCGGAACGAAGACGAAGCCCTTCTCAACGATGTCCCAGGCGTGCAATCCCCGCGTCGACTCGCCGAAGAGCTTCACCTCGCCCCCGCTCGGTTCGATCAGACCGGCGAGGGCCTTCAGCAACGTGCTCTTGCCAGCGCCGTTGGGTCCGACGATGGTGATGATCGATTCGTCCTCTTCGACCCGGAGCGATACGTCCCATAGGACCTGAATCTCCTCGTATCCGGCCTCAAGCGAGTCGACCTCGATAATGGTCATGCCAGGGTCCCCCCGAGATATGCTTCTTGCACGTCGTGGTCCTCGCGAACGTCGGCGGGAGATCCGTCGGCGATCTTCCGACCCTGGTTGAGGACGACGACCCGATCGACGGTCCCCATCAGCGCGTCCATGATATGTTCGATCCAGACGACGGCGACGCCCAATTCGTCTCGGACGCGTCGCAGCGTGTCCGTCAACTCCTCGAGTTCACCGGGCGTCAATCCGCTACCGATCTCGTCGATGAGGAGGAGATCGGGCTCGGCGGTGAGCGCGCGGACGAGCTCCGTGAGCTTGCGTTCGAAGAGGTTGAGACTGCCAACCTCGGATTCGGCTGACTCCTCCATATCGACGAACTCCAGGTACTCGAAGGCCCTTCCTCTTGCCTCCTCGATGGAGGACCCCCCCGCGAAGACGGAACCGACGATCACGTTTTCCATGACGTCCGCTTCGGGGAACGTCCGCGGGGTCTGAAACGTCCGGGCGATGCCTAGCCTGGCGATTTCGTGTGGATCCATGCGGTGGATCGGGCGATCACGGAAGGTGATGGTCCCCTCGTCGGGATGATAGAGCCCCGAAATCGTGTTGAAGAGGGTCGATTTTCCGGCCCCGTTCGGTCCAATGAGCCCGACGAGTTCGCCTTCCTCGACGTCGAAGTCGACGGCGGCGACCGCGACCAGTCCGCCGAAGCTTTTGGAAACGCCCGACGCAACCAACATGCCCAACAATACCCGTTATGTCGGTATAAAGGATACGAGACGAATACACCGCACTCCCGCCGTCAGTACGGCACGTTCACGCCACCGGTGATCTGGCCGATCCACTGCCGGCGTTTGAGGTCGTCCTGCTGCCAGCGAACGGGGTCCCAATCGGGGTCAAACACCAGATAGCCTCCCGCGTTGAACTCGATGGTGTGGTCACTGACGGGATCGCGGGCGTAGTAGAACTTCCCGCGGGAAATCGAGTGCTGCCCGATGCCGTCGTTCGGATAACCGAGTTCGCGCATCGCGTCGGCGGCGGCGTACAGGTCGATCTCGGTGTCGACCTTGTAGGCGATATGATTCAGCGACGGGTCGCCGTCGGGCTCCTCGTGCTGGATGACGGCCGCTTCGATCTTCACGCCACTGGCGGAGACGAACGTGCCCCAACGCGATCCGTCCGTGAGGTCGTAGCTCTCCTGAACGCGCATGTCCATGTGCTCGAGCATCCACTGGGCGAGATCGTGGGCCTCGGTATCCCAGATCTGGACGTGATCGATGCGACGCGGCGCGATCGGGTTCGTCGTGGTTTCGGCGTAGGGTTTGTTCCGGAGTTTCGACCGGCGGGCCTCCGGCGGTTCCGGATTATCCATCCGATAGAAGATCTCGAAGCGGTGGCCGAACGGGTTCACGAACCGAACGGCCTCGCCCTGTCCACGCTCCTCGTCGGCCTCGACCCAGGTGACGTCCAGGCCGAGGTCCTCGAAATACTCCCCGAAGGCCGTGACGCTCTCCGGATCCGCCGCTTGCCAGCCGACGTGATCGACGCCAGCCTCCCCCGCCTCGCTCAGGACGATCGAGTGATGCTGGAACTCGTCGGGCGCCCGGAGGTAGACGTCATCGCCGTCACGCTCGACGATCTCCATGCCGACCGCCCCGTTGAAAAACTCGAGGGACTCCTCGAGACCGGTGGTCTTGAGCGCGACATGGCTCAGGGAATGGAGGTTTCCGGTCATATGTGGAAGGCTGGATGCGAGCGTATTGATTCTTCTCAATGTTCTCGGGTCGCAGGAAGCGCAGCGGCCGTTTTTAGATGCCGTCGCGGACGGTTTCCAGGCGCGCACCGATGGTCTTTCGGGCCGCCTCGAGTTCGCCGCCGATGCGGACGATCTGGTAGCCGTTCTCGACCATCTCGATGACTCCCTCTGGATCGTGGGAAATGCCGCCGAGCGGGACCGAGGAGGCGGCACAACGATCCCGGACGTCCGCGATCTGTTCTTGGACCTCCGGATGGGTCTTCTCGGTGGGATGGCCCATCTGGACGGCGAGATCAGACGGCCCGATGAAGACGAACCCCAGTTCGGGAATCTCGAGGATGTCGTCGAGTTCCTCGACGGCGGTCGTCTTCTCGATCATGACGCCGAGACACACGCTTTCCTCCTCGTGGGGAACGTAATCGTCGACCATCCCCCATCGGCGGGAGCGCCCACTGGCCAGGCCACGTTCGCCGGGGGCGCCGTCGTACTCGAACCGGGTCGCCTTGACGGCCTCGCGGACTTCCGCGGCCGAGTCGACACGCGGGATCAGAAGGTTGCGGACACCCGTGTCCAGGACCTTGCGGATCAGGAACGGATCGCTCCCCGGAAGCCGCACCACGAGCTCGATACCCCCGGCTTCGGCGGCACGAGTCAGGTTCTCGAAGAGCGTACTGTCGTAGGGGCTCGGGCCGCCATGCTCGAAGTCGAGCCAGACCCAGTCTAACCCCATCCGCCCGAAGGTTTCGATGACCGTCGGCGAGTACATCATCGACCGGGCCCCCAGTACGACGCCGCCTTCCTCGATCGTTCTACCGAATCCGTTCTCGACGCTCATCGCAGGTAGGAGGGCACTCGCGCCGTCGAAAGGCATTTCGATTCGCGCGGTGCTGTCATTCGTAGGGCAGCCCCAGGTCCTCGACGGTCCGGATCCGGTCGAGCTTGCCGGAGGGCGTCCGCTTGATCTCGTCGACGAAATGATAGGCCCGCGGCCGTTCGTGGTCCGCGACCGTGTCGCTGTCCAGACACCACTCGTCGAGTTCCTCCGCCGATACATCCCCGGTGGGCCGCACGATCGCCGTGACCTTCTGCCCGTATTCCTCGTCCGGAATTCCCACGACGATCGCGTTTTCGACCTCCGGGTGATCGTTCAGGGTCGCCTCGATCGGGGCCGGCACGATCTTGACCCCCATGGACTTGATCATGAAATCGGCCCGGCCCTCGATATACAGGAAGCCGTCCTCGTCCAGATAGCCGAGGTCCCCCGAGTACCACCAACCGTCCCGGAGCTGATCGTGGGTCTTCTCGGTATCGCCCCAGACCCATGCGGGGGCGTCCGGCGACTTGACGATGATCTCGCCGGTTTCGCCGGGGGACAGCTCCTCGTCCGGTTGGCCGTCCGGCTCGATCACGCGCAGCTGGGTCCCGGCTTGCGGTTTTCCGACGCTCTCGATGCGCTCGTCGGTGAGCTCCTCGTTGTACAACACCGTCGAGTGGATCTCCGTCGAACCGTACGATTGGTTGACGTTCCCGCAGATGTGTGTCCGCAACGCCTCGAGCGTCGATGGACTCAGTTTCTCGCCGGTCGAATTGATCGATCGGAGGGAACTCAAATCGTAGGCTTCGTGGTCCCGATCGAGGACCTCGCGCCACATCGTCGGCACGAGGGTCGTTTGCGTGATCCCTTTCTCCTCGACCAGTTCGAGCCAGCGGGTTGCGTCCCAGTCCGGGAGATAGTACGTGCCCTCGCTGCCCAGCACCGCCTTGGTATACAGACTGAACCAGGCCAAAAAGGAGGGTTTGTTGACAAGCAGGGCCTTGCCGGTCCGGTCGAAACCACCGCGCGAGCCTAGCTCCATGCCCTTGAGGTACATTGTCCGATTAGTGTGACACCAGCCCTTCGGCATCCCGGTACTCCCCGAGGTCCACCCGATCACGACCAGGTCGTCCTCCTCCACCAGGACGTCGGGTTCCTCCGGCGCCGCGCCAGCCAAAAACGATTCGAGCGCGATCGTCTCCCCGCTCGAGCTTTTCCCCACGGCGACGACGGCCGCGACCGCCTGGAGTGCCTCCTCGTCGACGTGATCAAAAAAGTCCGACGCGAGCGCCTCGTCGACAACGACGACCTTTGGAGTGGTCGAGCCGAGACAGTGCCGCAGGTTCCGGGGAGAGATGTTGGTGTGGAGGTTCGTGACGACGGCACCCGCCTTCATCGCCCCGTTGAACAACACCGCGTGCTGCACGGAGGATTCACAGAAGAAGGCCACCCGATCGCCGACACCGACGAACCGGGAAAACGCGTCCGCGGCGCGTTTGCTGCGCCGGTCGAACTCCGCCCACGTCACCTGCTCGCTGGGATCCTCGAACGCGACCGCATCGGGGCTCGTCCGCGCGTTGTGCGTCGAGAGGTCCTTGACCGGCGGGAGTTCGTTGTGATTTCGTGCCATTGCGGATGCGATCCCCGCTAGGGGACCATAGTTCCCCCCGTGTCCGCGCCGGCGGCACGAACGATTTTACCCCTCGGCGGTCACCTCCGCACGATGGCTGACGACGCCAAGGAGCCGGCGGGGCTGGCACTGCTTCGTTCCCTCCGCTCGTATGGGGTTGAGTACGTATTCGGGAACTTCGGCA
>CAYSMB010000032.1:0-13875 GCA_964432005.1 uncultured Halobacteriales archaeon | reverse complement strand
CTACCAGACCAACGTCGACATCTTCGGCTCCAGCGAACCCGACGCCGACGCCGAGATTCTGGCCTTCGCCGCCGACGCGCTCCGGGAACTCGGCTTGACGGCCGAGGACTTCGCCTTCCGGATCTCTCACCGGGAGATCCTCGAGGGCATGTTGCGTGAGCTCAGCGAAGACGTCTCCGTCCCGGCGGGTATGCGCGCGGTCGACAAACGCGACAAACTCGAACGGGAGGACTACCTTGACGAACTCCAGGGCGCGGGCTTGACCGGGGCGGACGCCGAGACCTTCGACGCCTTGCTCGAACGGGCCAACGCGAATCCGGACGTGCTCCTTGAAGAGACCGACACCGAACGGATCGACGAGGCGGTTCGCGAGCTCCGGGCCGTTCTCGATGCCGCCGAGCGGCTCGGCGCGGGTGACGTGTGTGAGGTATCCCTCGAGACCGCCCGGGGACTGGATTACTACACGGGCGTTGTGTTCGAGTGTTTCGACACCACGGGGGACGTGAGCCGGGCAACGTTCGGCGGCGGGCGCTACGACACCCTCATCGAGTCCATCGGGGGTCCCCCGACGCCGGCGGTCGGCGTCGCCCTCGGGGTCATGAACTCGACGCTACCCCTCCTCCTCAAGCGCGCCGGAGTGTGGCCCGAATCCGATACCCCCACACGCTATTACGTCCTCGGGGTGGGTGACACCGACGATGAGGTCGCCGACATCGTCCGTTCGTTGCGGGCTCGGGGCAATCCCGTCGAGATGGATCTGACCGATCGGAGTTTCGGCGGCCAGCTCTCGTACGCGGACGCCTGCGGGGCCGAGACGGTGATCATCGTCGGCGAGCGCGACCTGGGCGACGGGCTCGTGACGATCAAAGACATGGCGAGCGGCGACCAGGTCCAGGTCCCGTTCGAGGCGGTGCCCGGGGACCTCGATGCGCCGGACTACGAGGACTTCCGCGCGCTCGCCGTCGAGTGAGGCCGTCGCCGTGCCCTATCGCGCCTTTCGGATCGCGTATGACGGCCGGGGCTATCGCGGGTTTCAGCGCCAGCCCGACCAGCCGACGGTCGAGGACGCGCTCCTAAAGGGGTTGGCTGACCTCGGTGTCGATCACGAGACGGATCCGGGCTACGCCGCGGCGAGCCGAACCGACGCGGGCGTCTCCGCGGCCGCCCAGACGATCGCGATCCCCGGTCCCGCCTGGCTCGACTGCGAGGCGCTCAACGGCGCCCTTCCGGACGACATTCGGGCGTGGGCGCGCGCCGATGTGCCGGAGGATTTTCATCCCCGTTACGACGCCGTCGAGCGGGTCTACGAATACGTCCAGTACGCCCCCGAGGCGGCCCTCGAACCCATGCGCGAGGGGTGTCGGCGCATGACCGGGCGCCAGGATTTCCGGCATTTAACCGCCGGGACCGACGACGCCGTGCGGACGTTACAAGCAGCGTCCATTGACCGCGAGGACCCGTTCGTACGATTCCGTGTCCGGGCGGGGGCCTTTCTCCGTCAGCAGGTGCGCCGCATGGTGACCATGCTGACGGAACTCGGGCGCGGGGAGCGGACGATCGAAGGGATCGATGCAATCCTCGCGGGCGACGCCCTCGCCGGCGAGGCCGGGATCGCGCCGGCCGATCCCCGCTCGCTCGTGCTCGTGGATATCGCATACGAGGACATGGCCTTCGAGCGCTCGCCCGCGATCGGGGCCGAGTTCGAAGGGCGCGCGCTCGACCGGGAGCGTGTCGGCGCCGCCCTCCGCACGGTCGCCCGGGAGCTCGGCTGATCCGGGCGACCAACAGGTGTATGCTCCTCCGGTCCACGTCCCCTGACATGGAGTCCGCCACGATCCAGATTACGATCGACGACGACGCCGAGGAGGTCGAACTGCCGACCGGGGCGCTCGAATATCTCGCTGATGGCTCGCAACCACCGGCCCAGACCGCCGGGGATCTCCTGGTCGTCGACTGCACTCATCGCCTGCACGCGGAAGCCCATCACACGGAGGGCGAGGTCGACGACGACGTCCTCGAACTCGAGGAGACCATGCGCGATCACTTCGAGGCGCGGTTTGGCGCTTCCTTCTCGGAGCTGACCGGGCACGAGCACTGACACGCGCTGGACCGATGGAATGGAGTCGAAATAGGTACGTTGATTATGTAACTGGGGAAACAGCTATCAGAGAGAGCCGATATGCCAGATGATCGCCCGCGTGTGCTCGTGGTCGAGGACGAGCCGGAGCTCGCGGAGATCTTCTCGATCTGGTTGTCCGACGACTTCGACGTGGATACCGTGACCCGGGGAGCCGATGCGCTCGACCGCCTGGACTCGGCGGTCGACATCCTCGTCCTCGACTGGCGCCTCCCGGACGTCTCGGGCGAGGAGATCCTCGAGGAAGTCCGTGAGGCCGGGCTCGACGCCGCCGTCGCCGTGATCACTGGAGCGGACCCCGACCTCATCGACGTCGGGGACAGGGTCGACGTCGTCCTCCGGAAACCGGTTCGGTCGAGCGAGCTCGTCGGCGCGCTCGAGGATCTCGTCGCGTCGTAGTTACCCCGATGTGATCGGTTAAGAAGGGCATAAACGGCGATTGACGCGCGCCGGACGAGATCGTCGGAACGTTCAACGTTATTTCCGATACTAACTATCCGCACCCTTCGGCCAGCCAACGATGGATGTTGGACGTGGCCGTCGTCGGGCTCGGAACGGCTGCTCGCCGGAACTATCTCCCCGCCGTGTCCTCGTATGACGGAGCACGACTGCGGTGGATCGTCGATCCGAACCGGGAAGCGCTCGAGGATGCGACCGCCCGGTTCGACACCGTGGGATGTGCGAGATCGACCACCGGGATCGACGACCGGACCGACGTCGCGATCGTCGGCGGTCCGATAGAGGATCGTGCCGACGTCATCGCGTCGCTGTTGCGGTCCGAAGTTCCCGTCCTCGCGGAGAGTCCTATCGCCAGCTCCGAGACGGCTGCGCGGGAGGTGGTCGAGCGGGCCCCCGAGGTCCCATGCGGTCTCGTCCGTCCCCTCCGGCGGGCCCCCGCGGTGCGGACGCTCGATCTCTTCGGGCCGGCGCTCCTCGTCGGCCACGTTACAGCAGTGACCATGCGGCTCGGGACGCCAGGCCACCACGCCGTGACGGGGGCCCGATCGGCCCGCCCCCGACATCGATGGGGCGGGGTGCTCGTCGGGGAGGCTCTGCACGCGATCGACTTGCTGACATGGCTGTTCGGGCGTAACGTGAGCCTCGAACGGTTCGCCGATGACGCCTTGGGCGGTGTTCCCGCGAACGCGGAGATCGAGTGGACGGTCCGTGACGGTGAAATCCCCGTCAGCGTCGAGGCGTCGGCGGATCGATCGATCGATCCCGAGCTCCGCATCGAGGGACCTTCGGGGGTCCTCGCGATCGATCCGCGCGGGACCTGCATCCGACTCCGCCGGGATGGGGCCGGGGACGCGTCGCTACGCGTCGACGGCGGGGCAAGTGGGTTCGATGAGCTCGCCCGCATGGACGTCCGATCGTTCCTGGGGGCCGTGAACGGCGAGTCCGCGCGATACGTCGACGCGCACGCTGACGTTTACCTCCTCGGAGTGCTCGATACGTGCAAGGCGTGCCGAGAACCACTCAGGCACCCGTGGGAGGCGATGCCGCCGGGTACCGATTGCATGGAGGTCGCGCGTGGCCGATGAGACCGTTCTCGTGACCGGGGGCGGGGGCTTTATTGGTAGCCGTTTGGCCCACCGCTTTGTCACCGATGACCGGGGGTCCGTCCGGGCGCTCGTCCATCACCGCGACGGCGCGGGAACGGCGCGACTCGCACGGCTCCCGATTGAGCTGGTCGAAGGGTCTGTGACCGATCGCGATCGCGTGACTACGGCGGTTCGCGGCTGTGACGTGGTGGTCCATTGCGCGGGCGGGAACCGACGATCGATCACCGACGGCACGCGGGCGGTCGCGGAGGCCGCCGTCGCCGCGGGCGTCGACACCTTCGTGCACATGAGCAGTGCCTCCGTGCACGGGCACGATTTCGACGTGACGATCGACGAGTCGGACCAGCCGTCGCCGGATACGTCCTACGCCGAATGGAAGGCCACCGCCGAACGGCGCCTCGATCGAACCGCCGATGGCACCGATCTCTCGACGATCATCTTCCGTCCATTCATCGTCCACGGGCCCCACAGTCAGTTCGTCACCGGCCCCCTGGAGGCCATCGCGGCAGGGGCGGTACTCGCCGACGGCGGGGTCGGCTCGGTCAATCAACTCTACATCGACAATCTCGTCGACGCCATCTTCCTGGCCATCGATACGCCCGGAGCGGCGGGCGAGACGTTTCTGGTCGTCGACGACGCGTCGCTCTCGTGGCGGGCCTATTACGAGCGCCTCGCCGCGAATCTCGACGATCATCCCCCGATGCAGGAACTGCCGAGACGGCACGCTCGGCTGCACAATCGGCTCGCTTACGCTGCGGCCAACGTGACGCCTCCCGTTCGGTTCGTGGCGAAGGCCGCAGTCTCGGACGATCTCCGCCAACTCGCGACCGACGAGGCCAAACGGATCCCGTGGGCGATGGACTTGTTCGCGAGCTTACCCGCGGCCGCCCGCGAGTCCGTAAAACGGCGCATGGATGGCGCCGGGCCGCCCGTCGTCGAGGGTCCCCGAGATGGCGAGGACTCGATCGCATTTGGCTATCCGAGCGACCGCGAGGTGAGCATGCACTCCTCGACCGGGCGTATCTCGAATCGCAAGGCCAAACGGGTGCTGGGCTGGTCGCCACGGGTCGGTCTCGACGAGGGGTTCGAACGGATCGCCGCGTGGGTCGACTATGCCGACCCGGTCGGGGCGGGCTGCCGGAACACCAACGGCTAACATCCGGCCGGGGCTTGGCGCGGGCATGACCGAACTCCGCGAGGAGGTCAGGCGAACGCGATCGCCGACCCACGATATCCATCCCCTGTTTCTCAATCGGTGGTCCTCCCGCGCGCTGGCCGGCGAGTCGTTGGACTCGGAGGAATTCATGCCTCTGTTCGAGGCGGCCCGGTGGGCTCCCTCGAGTTTCAACGAACAGCCATGGCGGTTCATCTACCGGACCCGTTCGGCGGACGGGTGGGAGGACGCGCTCGCCGTTCTGACCGAGAAAAACCAGCGGTGGGCCTCAGGCGCGGCGCTCCTCGTGCTCGTGGTGTCCCGACGCCGGCTCTCATACAATGAGAGCGAATCGTACACGCACTCGTTCGACACCGGGGCGGCTTGGGAAAACCTGGCGTTGGAAGCGACCCGACGCGACCTGATCGCCCACGCGATGAACGGATTCGCCAAAGATCAGGCCTACGAAGTCTTCGACGTCCCCGAGCTGTTTCGGGCCGAAACGATGATCGCAATCGGCAAACGGGCGCCAGAAGAATCGCTGACCGAGGACCTCCGGCAGGAACCGAGTGGGCGGAAGCCTTTGGAGGAAATCGTCCTCGAGGGTTCATTTGAATGAATCTGAAATTTGAATCCAACCTCCACATTGGAAACGAAGGGTTGATAAGATCGATCAGGGAACCTGAAAGATCGTAAATGTAATAGTCCCGCCAGGATTCGAACCTGGGTTGCTGGCCCCAGAAGCCAGCGTGTTTGGCCACTACACTACGGGACTACATTCTTAAAATCGGCCATGGTCGCATTAAACGCTATCGCTTCCTATGGTGAGGAATGCTCTTTCCTGTGGCAGTTCGCACACAGAACTTCACATTTCTTCGCTTCCCTAACGATATCGGGCCGGGTGGCGTTTCGGCGGACCATCGCTCCGACTGATTCATGTTTTTCCGCCCGGTCCGTGTGGTGAAATTGGAGACATCGAGGATCTTGCATATCACACATCTGACACCCCAGTGTTCGGCGGTAGTGCCACGACCATCCAAAACGACCTTCGCAAGTGCCGGGCCATAGTGAAAGGCCAAAGTCGGGGTTATCGACGAAATCCTGGTGTTGGATTGGTTTTTCCGGGGAGGCCTTTTGCGTATGCAGTTGCCGATGGCAATTTGCGCACAATAACACGCATTTACCAATTTCTTTCTTAATGGCTTCCCAGCCATACCCTTGAGGAACCATTTTGTTTACAGATTCCGACTTTTCCGCAGGGTTTGGATGGTGGAAGTCTAGGCATTCTGGAGCAGTCTCCTCACAATTTCGACAGCCATCGCTCCCGCGTTTGAATTCCCGTATTTTCTCTCGCAAGTTTGAGCGACGCCGGAGCTCGGCCCGGTTATGTTCTTGGGCGTTTTTATAGTACCACCGTTGGTCGACGGAAAGTTCCTCCCAGGGAGTTTCCACCGATACCTCGACATTCTCCGGTTTGGGCTGGACTCGAGGACCGTGGTTGGGATTGATCGATAGCCCAGCCGCCGCCTTCGCTTCGTTCCATGAACCGAACGTCCGAATGATCGTGGCTGAAGAAGGCCGGTAACCCAACGATTCGTATTCGGCTTTCGTCAGTTCCGGACCGGCCACCTCGGCCGCCTCTCGTAGCGCGGATATGCAAACATCCTTGGAAGTCCCCATGCCCGTGCTGCCGCGTTATTTTTTAAAAAAGTCGGAACCGGTAACCTACTAATCCTCCCAGGTGATTCGTAGATATGTACATCGGTCGCCTGCTCGTCGTCGCCCCCGACAGCGGCGCCTACCGCGTCTCTTCGCGCTCGTTCCCGCATCGGAAGATGGTCGGGCGCGACGGGGCGGTGGCGGTGGTCCCGACCGCCGAGGCCGAGCCGACGGACAATCCATACGTGTCCTATCACTGTCTGCGCGAGCACAACGGGACCGTCACGATCGGGAACGGCTCGCACGTCGATCCGATCGCGGAAAAGCTCGAACTCGGGTACCCCCCGCGAGATGCGCTCGTGACCGCTCTCCATGCGCTGGATTTCGAGAAGGACGATTACGACACGCCCCGAATCGCCGGTGTGCTCGATGGGGAATCGGCCCACGTCGGGATCGTCCGCCGGGATGCGCTGCGCGTCGAACAGGTCGCGGATCCGACACTGATCGCGACCTACGAGCTCGACGAGCCGACGGCGATCGACATCGACTGGGAAACGGCCACCGAGGCCGCCCGGGAGGCGTACGCGCTAGAGTACGAGCATCCGATCTGTGCCGTGGGGGTCGAGGTCGATGACGACGGGATCGGGACCGGGATATTCAACGGGCCCGGGTCCACATAGGGACCATGCGACTGGCCGTGATCTCGGATATTCACGGAAATCGGCCGGCATACGAAGCCGTCCTCGAGGCGATTCCGGAGGTCGACCGGATCGTCTGTGCCGGGGACGTCGTCGGGTATAACCCCTGGCCGGCCGCCTGCATCGAAATCACCCGGGAGCGGGACATCCCGTGCGTGAGCGGCAACCACGACCGCGCAGTCGCCGAAGGCACGGCGTTCCGGTTCAATGCCGCCGCCAAGGCCGGAGTCGAGCACGCTCGGGCCGTCCTCGATCAGTCGGACCTCGATTGGCTGGCGAACTTGCCGACGGAACGATTCCTCGCCGACGGTCGCGTACGGCTCGTCCACGGCCACCCAGAGGATCCGGACCGGTACACGTTTCCGGACGAATTCGTGCCGGGTATGCTCGGGGACGAGGATCTGCTCGTCATGGGCCACACCCACGTCCAACACGTCGAGCAATTCCCGGCGGGGATCGTATTGAATCCGGGGAGCGTCGGACAACCCCGCGACGGTGATCCCCGAGCCGCCTATGCAATCGTCGATCTCAACGAGATGAGCGTGGATCTGCGTCGGGTCGAATACGACATCGACCGCGTCAGATCGGCCATCGAAAGCGAGGGACTGCCGGCAAGTCTGGGCGAACGGCTCCTCGCCGGACGGTGATTACGGCGATTCGTCTTCGAAGAGGTCCTGGATCAGCCGGAGGGTCTCCTCCCCGTCGTCCCAGTTGACGAACAGCGAAATGCTGGTCGCGCTCGTGATAACGTCGTAGATCTGGATGCGCGAAGCGCTCAAGGGGTCAACGATACTCTTGATGACGCCGGGGCGGTTGGGAAGCTCCCCGCCGGTGATCCGAATCGTCGCGATATCGTCCTCGACGGTGATCGACGAGAGGACCTCGTCCGAGACCACCGTGCCGTGTAGAACCGTCTCGGCCCGGTGGGCCTCGTCCTCGTCGACGTAGAACGTGATCGAATCCATCCCGCTCGCGACCCCTTCGATGTTGATCGCGTGATCGGCCAATTCGTCGGCCAACTTCGCGAGGATCCCGTGCTGGTTCCGAATGGCCCGGCCGGCCACCGTGATACACGCGACCGGTCGCTCCCGCAGATCGATGAGGTTCTGGAATTCCCGCTCGATGCTCGTACCACCGGAGAGGAGATCGCCCTGCTGGTAATGGAGCACCCGCACGTCCATCCGACCGGTCTTGTAGCTCAATGCGCTCGGCGCCACGACTTCCGCACCCCGGAACGACAGGTTGCGGAGCTCGTCGACGGAGATCTCGCCGACGTTCCGAGCCCCCTCGACGACGCGCGGATCGCCCGTCATCACCCCTTCAACGTCGGTTACGATGACGACCTCGTCGGCACCCATGTAGTTGCCGAGCATGAGCGCGGTGGTGTCACTGCCTCCACGACCCAATGTGGTGACCGTTCCGTCCGCGGTTTCTGCGAGGAATCCGGTGATCACGGGCACAGTCGAGGAGAGCCGATCGGCCAGCGCGGCGGCCCGTTCCTTGGTTCGATCGCTGTCGACCTCGCCGCGTTCGTCGGTGATCACCGGCCACTCCTCGGTCCCCGGTTCGACGAAGATCGTGTCGATCCCCCGGGTCGAGAGGGCGGCCTTGAGCATGCGGACGCTTGTCCGTTCGCCCATACTGACGATCTCGGCCCGGTCGGCCGGCGACGCCTCGAAGTTGATCTCGTCAAGCAGCTCGTCGGTCGTGCTGCCCATGGCACTGGCGACGACCGTGACCTCGTGGCCGTCCTCGACGGCCTTTGCGATCGAATCGGCGGCACGTTCGATCCGTTCACCGCTCCCCAGGCTGGTGCCGCCGAACTTCACTACGAGCCGCATAGCCACGTCACCCGACCCAACGCGCATCCGATCATGGCCGCGCATATCGGGGTCCGCACATTAACTGTATCCATGCGAGCCGGGATCAGGGGATTGAGGGAGTCCCTTGCCCAACGTGCGGGGGATGGAGATCCGCGATGCCCTCGAGCCGGATCGGCAGGCGGTCGCGGAAGTAGTCGGGACGTCCGTCCCGGCCGCGGCGCGGATGATCCGCGAACGGACGGTCCGGGTCGCCACGGGCGGGGATCGAGATCACATCCGGGGCGTCGTGAGTTTCGACGTCTCCGACGATTCGGTCCGGATCACCCGGCTGGCCGGCGATCCCGAGGCGTACGGTCCGTTACTTGAGGAACCACTCCGGTACGCCGAGCGGGAATCCATGGCCGTCGAATCGGTCGTCCCGCGGACCGAGCCGAGGGTTCGCGAGCACATCGAGACGCGGGACTTCGAATCGGTCGGACCGGGGCCGACGTTTCACGGGACCGAGACGGTGCGGTATCGACGGGGGCGGGATGGTTAGTCGAACCGCCGGACGGTCACCTCGAGGGTGTCCAACTCGACGATGAACGCCCTGCCGGGCTCGGGATCGAGGTTGTTCCGGCGCTGGAAGGCCGTCTGGGCCTGCCAGCACCCGCTGTTGATCACCCGAACGCCCCGATAGTCGGTCACGCCAACGGTGTGGACGTGGCCCCCATGAAACACGGCGGGTGTCTCCTCGATCACGAGGTAATCGCGCTCCTCGGGCGCGATCCGCATGTTGCCCCCGTAGGCCGGCGCCAAGTGTCGCTTCTTTAGCAGCTGGACCATGGCCCGTTCCGGGCTGTCGTAGCTCGCGGTCTCGGCGGGCAACTCGGCGATCACTTCGTCCAGCGATGCGCCGTGGTAGAGCAGGAACGGAACCCCTTCGAGGTGGACGACGGATGGGTTGGCGCCCACGTGTGCGTGCGTGGCATTCATCACCTTGAGGAGGTCATCGGGAAAGCCCGGCTGGGGTTCGGCGAGTCGAACGGCGTCGTGATTGCCGGGGATCACGATCACCTCGAGGTCGTCGGGGACCTGATCGAGGACCTCGGCGAACGCGGCGTATTGCTCCCAGACGTCGACGATCTCGAGGTCCTGGTCCTGGTCCGGATAGACCCCGACCCCCTCGACTAAATCCCCGGCGATGACGAGATACTCGATGGCCGCGGCCTCGTCGGTGTGTAACCAGTCGGTAAAGGCTCCCCAGGCGTCGGCCAGGAACTCCTTGCTGCCGACGTGGATGTCGCTGACCAGGGCGGCCTGGACGGGTCGATCAGCGGTCGTCGGGGCGTTGGTCCGCGGGATGTCCGGGGAGTGGAGTCCTTCGGCGAACAGAATCCCCCCGTCGTCCGAGAGTCGGCCGGTGACGCCGACGACCTCGTCGTACAGGAGCGTCTCCACGTCGCCGGCGATCTCACCGTCCTTGAGGAACAGGACCGGGAACGTCCCGGTTTCGTCCTCAAGTTCGACCATGCGGTGGCCGTTGCGTGTCGATCGGATGTCGTTCACGAGCCCGATCAGGCCGGCCTCGGTACCGCCGCTCGAGCGCTCGAGCGCGGCGGCCGTTTGCCGAGGGACCCGGCCCTCGAGCAAGGTACCGAGGCGCTCGAGGCGATCCCGGAATAGCGCAACGTAATCGCTGTACTCGCCGGTCCCCGTGCTGTCGCCGGTGACGTCGCCGGTGATCACGACCGACCGGTGTGACCCCTCCGTTTCGGGTGGAGCGGATTCCGCCGTGGGCTCGCCTTCCCCCCATTCCCCAGCCGAAACGGGGGGGTTGGCCGGTCCACTCGAACCGGGGATATCCTCGGGGATATCGTCGACGGTAATCGTAACCACGTCCCCGCCGATGGCCTCGAGGGTCGCCGCGACGGCGGCTTTGGGGTCCTCGGCGGTCGCCAGTCTCTGGGCCGCCTCGGGAGAGACCGCGAACCCCCGCTCGGCTAGGTCGTGCACGACAGATCGCGTATCCGCCTTCGCCACGAGTCCGGGGTAGGGGAGCGACATCAAAAGCATGCCGAATGGGCCAACCGCACGATTAAAACGCGGACGCTCTCTACGTCGGCTGATGGATCGACCGCCCGAGCCGCCCGCCGAGGGGCCTCCCACGCCGGACGAATCGGTCACCGGCCCCGATTGGACCGGGATCGCACGCGAGGTCGCGATCAGCATCGGGGTCGTGTTGCTCGTCGCCGGGCTACTGTTCGGGGTCAGCGGCGTGTGGCCACCCCTCGTCGCGGTCGTCAGCGATAGTATGGAACCCCAGATCATGACGGGTGATCTGGTGTTCGTGATCGACAACGATCGGTTCGCCCATGAGGCCGCGATTCCCGGTACGGGCGTCGTACCAGCGGATCGTGGCGCGGAGGTCGACCACGAAGCCTTCGATCGCCCGGGGGACGTCATCATCTTCGCCTCCAATGGAGGTGGTGACATGCCGATCATCCACCGGGCCCATCTCTGGGTCGAGGAAGGCGAGAACTGGTACGCGCGTGGGGACCCCGCCTTGCTGGGGAGCTCCGATAGTTGTGGGGACATCACCCATTGCCCCGCCCCCCACGCCGGCTTTATCACGCACGGGGACAACAACCGGCTTTACGACCAGGTGCGCGACGACAATCAGCCGGTCAAGCCGGAGTGGATCGTCGGGCGTGCGCGACTGCGGATTCCCGTGCTCGGCCGGATTCGGCTGTTCCTGGATGAACTGCTCTCCTTTGCGCTCCCGGCACTCCCCGGATTAGCGCTCTAAAGGTCAAAGCGGGATTGGAAGTGCAACGTGACGTCCTCGAGTTCGCTCAACCGGGAGTCCGCGAGGAGGACGGTTTCGGTCTCTTCCATGGGGACAGAGAGCGTGATTTCCTTGCTGCGCCCGTACCGGCCCTTGCTTACGACGACGGCATTGACGATCCCGAGCATGTCGAGCTCGCTGATCAGATCGCTAACGCGCCGCTGGGTGAGGATGTCCGCGTCGATCTCGTCACAGAGGCTTTTGTACACGTTGTAAACCTCACCCGTGTTGACTCGCTGGGCGCCGCGTCGCTCCAGCGCGATGATGGCGTAGAGCACGATCTTCGACTGGGTCGGAAGGGTGCGAACGACCTCGATGACCCGATCGAGCTCGATCTTTTCCTGGGCGTCCCGGACATGCTCCTCGGTCACGAGATCGGCCTGGCCACGCTCGGAGAGCTCGCCCGCGGTTCGGAGCAAGTCGAGCGCCCGGCGGGCGTCGCCGTGTTCCTGGGCCGCGAAGGCCGCACATAGCGGTATAACGTCCTCGGAGAGGGCGTCGTCGACGAAGGCAGGCCCGGCGCGATGCTCGAGGATGTCCCGGAGCTGGTTTGCATCATAGGGCGGAAACACGATCTCCTCCTCGCCCAGGCTCGATTTGACCCGGGGGTCGAGGAAATCGGTGAACTTGAGGTCATTCGAGATGCCGATGATCGAGACCCGGGAACGCTCGAGCGAGGAGTTCATCCGGGAGAGGTTATACAGCGTGTCGTCGCCGGACTTTTCGACGAGCTTGTCGATCTCGTCGAGCATGATCACGACGACCCGTTCGGTGAAATCGACCGCATCGAAGAACTCCTGGTACACGCGGTCGGTGGGCCAGCCGGTCATCGGGATCTGTTCGATGTCCTCGAGGGCCGCCTCGATCTCGCGGCGGCGCTCGTCGGGTGCGAGTTCCTTGAGTCCCCGCGCTGCGAACAGCTGGTCGACATCGTCCGGGGCATCCCCGGGCTGGGCAACGTACTCGAGCGAACGTTCGAGGACGTCCCGGTTTTGCTCCTGGAACGCATTTGCGAGTTGGGCTAGAACCCGATACTGCGTGTCCGTCACTTCGCAGTTGATGTAATGGACGATACACGGGACGCGATATTTCTCCGAGGTCGCCTCGAGCTCCTGGCTGACAAATTTGACGCTTGCCGTCTTTCCCGTGCCGGTTTTTCCGTAGATCAGAATGTTCGATGGCGTCTGTCCGCGTAGTGCGGAGACGAGAATCGTCGCCATCTTATTGATCTGTTCGGACCGGTGGGGCAGTTCCTCGGGGGTATATGAAGGCCGCAATACCTCTTTGTTCTGAAAGATCGGATCGCCGCGAAGGATCTCGTCGAACAAGCCGCTGTTGCCGGGCTCGGGGCTCCCGAACATTTCCACGCCTTCGGGAACGTCGGGGCTGGCCGCGCTGCCCCGATGAAATTCGTCATCCGGATGGTCTCCTCGTGTCATTGGTCCCCCGTCTGGCGCGGATGGAGCATTCGCTAACTGTTATCCGTGCCGCTGGGCGTCCGAAGGACACGGTCAGTCGGCCCGATCCATCCCCGTGCGAGTGCAGACGAAGGAGTGGTGCAGAGGGTCTTAAATTCTTTCCTCCGCGAATGTCTCGAGGCTTTATGGACGTACTAACGGCCGAAGCAAATGTTTCGCCATCGGCCCATTCCAGGCCGTAAGACGTGCTTCCTCGGCCGATTTCACATACATCGCCGTCTGCGGATCCGTAATCGTCCGAACGGCCCCTCGTGGGGTCAATGATTGACGCCCGAAACCCACCCACCCCTTCGTTTCAACTGGAACCCGCCCCAAACAGACAGGACGTAGGGCGGATTATTCGGTATACTTAAGAGAAAAACTTATCTCATAGTGCTATAAACCAAACCCGTATTCTAATACAATAAAACCGTAACTGTATGGCGGAGCTGCCCAGCACCACTTGAGAACCTCAACAGTCGGCTCCAGTCGAAACGAAGGGGTGCGGGTCCGACGGATGTCTGACGTAGACTTAAGAATCTTAGACGCCCGCTCG
>CAYSMB010000031.1:3314-13912 GCA_964432005.1 uncultured Halobacteriales archaeon | reverse complement strand
CCCGCTGGTCGCTGACAATCGCCGTGGCCCTCACCCCGCTCCAGGTGTGGCTGGGCGCCGAGACGGTCCTACGCTACGAGGTCCTCGTCCTGACCGCACACTTCCTGACCGCCCTCGTGATCTTCGCGGCAGTCATGGCCGGGACCTGGTGGTGGCACGAGCCCTCGCCGTCGCGCCGCCGTCGACGGCGCCTGTTCGGGGGCGTCGCGGTCGCGCTTGCCCCCTTTGTTGCACTCACGCCGCAGCTGTTTCTCGCCCACTCCGGTCCCGTGCAGGTGATCTATTATGAATCGGGCTCGCCATGGGTGGCGCCCTCGTCGTCGCCGGGCTCGAGGGGTTGGCGGCCGGCGCTACGGCGACCGCCGGCCTCGCTGGAACGGCACTCGGGCTCCTCGCGGTACGGCTCACGGCCGGTCGGTTGGTCCGGTCGCCGCTGGTCCACGCCCTCGACTGGATGGCCGTCGCCGTGCTCGTCGCGGTTGTGTTGATGGGGTACTGGACGGTCGCCAGCGAACCGTCCGGCGGTTAGACGAAATCGCCCAGGCCCGCCTGCCCGTCGCCATCGTCCTCGCCGTCCTCGTCGGTGTCTTCGCGCTGTTCGCCGAGCGATTCGTCGATCCCGCCGCTGGGGGCGGCCGCCACCGCGTCCTCACGTCGTCGTCGCTCGGCCGCCGCGACGATCTCCGCGACGGTGACCGTCGCCGTCGCGCCGCCGGTGACGAAGGCGACGTGTTCGGCGTCGAGATCGTACCGCGCGACCATCTCGATCGCGAGTTCGCGATCCCGGCAATGATGGGTCATCGTCGCCAGGAACGGCAGGATGTCGTTGCGCGCGGTCGCCATACTAACCCCGGCGCGTTCGGCGATCTTCCGGGCGACCGTGTCGCGTCGCTCCCGCGCCGACCGCGAACTCCCGAGTCGCCGCCAGAACCCCGGCGGGCCATACCTCGTCCAGCCCCCCTTCTCGCCTTCGCGGGCCGCCGCCACGCCCGCCGCGACGTTGTCGGTGACGTACCGCCAGTAGCTGTACTCCTGCGTCGCGCGGACCCGCCCGAGCCACCGGTCGGCCGCCGCCAGGCGACCGTACGCCCCGGCCAGTTCGGCTCCCGTGTAGTCCTTGTGGACGTTATCCTCGACCCAGGCGAGCAGATCGTCCGGGGTTTCGTCGACGTCGTAGGCCGTCCGGAGCGCTTCGCGGGGACTGGCCTCCTTGAAGACAGCATCCATGAACGGGAAGATACCCTCGGTGCGATCCCGTTCGCCGGTGACGACGTCCGCGGAGTCGATCGTCCCCGCATTCTCGGCGACGGCCTGGAGATCGTTGATCGCCGACCGGAGGTCGCCATCGGTCCGCTCGGCGATGGTTTCGAGCGCCGCTTCGTCGAACTCGATGTCCTCTTTGCGACAGATGTCACGGAGGACCGGGACGATCGATCGGGGCGAGATCGAACGGAACTCGATTTCCTCGCAGGCATCGCGCAACTCCCGGCTCATCTCGTAGTAGTCGTTCGCAATGAGTACGATCGGCTGCTCGGCCTCCTTGACCAGGCGCGTCATCGCGGCGGCACCACCCCGGTCGACGTTTCCGTGCAGGTTGTCGGCCTCGTCGAGAATAATCAGTTTTCGAGCGCCGGTCAGCGTCGCACTTTTGGCGGCCTCGCCGGCAACCTCCTCGATGACGGCCGCCGTCCGCTGGTCGCTCGCGTTCAGCTCGACCGGCTCCCAGCCCTTGTCCGACGCCAACGCATGCGCGGCCGACGTCTTGCCCACGCCCGGCTCGCCGTACAGGATGACGGCGCGTCCCTGTTCGGGCCAGTCCTCGGCCCATTCTTTGAGCTGATCGCGGGCCTTGTTGTTCCCCCGGATGGCGGACAACGTGCTGGGGCGATACGCCTCCGTCCAATCCATCGATCCGAACCTCGCGACGCCGGGGGTTAGTGGTTCCGGACCTCACCAGCGCGGTCGACCCTCGGCGGAGGCCACCCGATCGAGCTGGCCGGAACGACCCGCGGCCGTGTCATCCGTCCGGGGCACCGATCGGACCGCACCGATATCCAGTGCGGTCACGAGATCCGTCCGGGTGATCAACCCGGCCAGCCGGCCGCCGTCGAGGACGAGCACCCGACCGATGTCGTTCGATTGGAGGGCCTCCAGGGCGGCGAAGGCTTCGTCGTCCGGGGAAACCACGGTCAGTTCCCGGGTCATGATATCTTGTACCGTCGTATCGGCTCGCTCCTCGGGTGGCACTTCGCGGACGTCGTCGAGCGCGACGACCCCGACGACCTCGTCGCCCTCGAGAACGGGATAGCCCGTGTGGCGCTGGTCGTACATCCGGTCGAGCAGTTCATCCACGGTGAGCGAGGGATCCACGACGTCAAGCTCCGGGGCGGGGGTCATGACGTCCTCGACGGAGATGCCTTCGATGGCATGTCGCAGCGCGGTATAGCGGGCCTCCCCCGAGGCGGCGATGTAGATGAAAAGCGCCAGTGCGATGAGGATGAAGTTCATGACCAGCAACCCGACAAGGCCGAGCACGATTGCGAAGAGCTTCCCGACTCTCGCTGCCTGCGCCGTCGCGACGGCAAACGGTTGGTTCCGGGCCAGGAGCGCGCGGAGCACTCGCCCGCCGTCCATCGGGAAGCCTGGGAGGAGGTTGAAGCCGGCGACTACAAGATTCATCAACGCGAGATATGCCGCCACGAAGAGCAACGCCTCCATGCTGTTGGGGACGAGATACACGCCGATCGCCAACCCGACCCCGAGGGCGATGCTCACGACGGGGCCGGCCACGGCGATGACGAGTTCCTGTCGCCAGTCGGTCGGCTGTTCGCTGAGCTGGGCGACACCCCCCAGCAACCAGAGCGTGATCGAGTCGATCGGGAAGCCATAACGGATCGCGGCCACCGAGTGCCCGAGTTCGTGAAGGAGAACGGAGGCAAACAGCCCCACGGCGGCGAAGGAACCGAGGATCCACGGCATCCGGCCCTCGGTCATCGGCTCGACGTCGATCGCGATCCCGAAGGCCATGTTCATCAGGTCGACGAGTTGGTCGACCTGGATCGCGATAACGTATGCGAAGATGGGCAGAATGAACAGAAAGGTGATATCCAGCCTGATCGGGATGCCGAGCAGGGAGCCGATCCGGAAGCTCTTGAACATACGCCAGGTTACGGCCCCCGAGCATTAAACGAATTGCGTCGGCGATCCGGCGGTCTACGCGAGCTGTCGATCGATGATCTCGCCGGCGCTCGTGAGAAACTCGCGTTCGCTCCCATCCGGAATCGTCGCGCCGGCAGCGATGGTATGTCCGCCCCCCTCGCCATCCACGGCGGTCGCAGCTTCGTGCATTACGACCGAGAGATCGAGGCCTTCGCTCACCAGTCGCCCGGTCCCCCGGGAGGAGACTTTGACCTCCGTCGGCGACTCCTCCGCGAACGCGATGATCGGCCGGTCGGATCGCACGCCGTCCACTCCGAGCGCCATCCCCGCGACGATGCCGACGATCGTGTCGGGGATCCGATCGCCCGCGTCGAACCACTGGAGGTGTTCCTCGACCGTGACGCCGTTCGATTCGACCCAGGCGATCCCCTCAGAGAGGTTGCGGCGATGGTTGGCCAGGAGCCGGCGGGCGCGGGTCAACACCTCGCCTCGGTCGCCCAGGCAGACGCCGAGACCGACGTCGGCCCGCTCGTACCGGGCGGTCGCGTTGAGCAGCGTCGAAAACTCGCTTGCGTCCCGCAGTTCGGTGCCCTCTTCCTCCTCGAGGAGGGTATAGGTCGCGCCGGTCATCGTGTCGATCTGCTCGGCCGGGACGCCGCTGTTGACCGCGCGCTGGATGAGCCCGCTCACGAGGCGTCGCTGTTCGTCCCCGGTCAGGTCGACCCAGCTCCGCCACTCGTCGTCGACCTTCAGGGGGATGTCGAGTTCGTCCAAAAAGCGCCGGACCCCGCTTGGGTTGTTCGTGATCCCAGGAATGCGGACGTCGCTCGCGTACTCGAGGAGTTTCGGGATGGGGCGGGTCTGGGTCCCGAAGAAGGTCAGATCGGTCCCGGTGTCGAGCACGCCCGCCGCGACGCCCTCCTCGACGATTCCTGCGTTCGCCCCGTGGAGCTCGCCGTCGCTCGCCTGCATGTCCCCAACGGCCCCGACGACGGCCAGCGCGGCAAGGTCACGGTTGTCGTGTCCGTTCCCTAACGCCCGTGCGAGGACGTAGGCGACCCCTGCACCGGAGAGTTCGCTCGATCCGTCGATCCCGAAGAGATGGGGATTGAGGTGAAATTCGGTGTCCGCGTCGGCGGGCTCGTGGTGGTCGCACACGATGGGTCGAAACCGGCCATCGGCCTCGTGTTCGACGATATCCGGGAGCTGCCCGCTGCCAAAGTCGGTGAACAGGACGGTCTCGCAGTCCGCGGCCGCAATGCCGGCGATCTCCTCGGCGTTTAACTGCTTGCTGAACATCGCGGTGAAGGTAACGTCGGCGCGTTCGAGGGCCTTCGCCGCGATGGCGGCGCTCGTGAGCCCATCCGCGTCGATGTGCGAGACGACGAGCACCTCGTCGCTCTGACGAATCCGGTCGGCACAGGCAGCGGCCCGGTCGGCCAATGCGGGGACGGGACCGCCCATATCCATCGGTTGAAACCTCGGGATTAATAAACTGCGGTCCGGCCGCACTCCGTCGATTTCACAGGGCGGCCATCGCCTCTCGCGCCAGGGCCTCGAACGACGACTCGCTCGCGATCAGGTCGACCTCGATACACTCCCGCTCAAGCGTTCTGGCCGTCGGGGGCCCGATGGCACCGACCAGGACGCGATCGAGGGCCTGGTAGACCTCGTCCTCCTGCGAGCGCTCGGCGGCGGTCGCCAGGAAGTGCTCGACAGTCAGCGTCGACGTAAACAGCAGGGTGTCCAGGGTCCCGGCGACCAGTTCCTCGACGGAGCGGCCCGCGCCGGGAGGGCGGGTGAGGGTATACAGCACCGTCTCGTGGACGTACGCGCCGGCCGCGTTGAGTCCATCGGGCAGGACGTCGCTGCCCGCATCGCTCCTCGCGATTTCGACCCGGGTGCCACCGACTTCCGGCTCGAGAGCGTCGACGAGCCCCGCCGAGGAGGCCCGCTCGGGGACGCGATCGACGTCGATACCGATCCCCCGCAGTGCCCGGGCGGTCGCCTCGCCGATCGCACAGACCACCGCCTCGTTGAACGCCAACGCGTCCGCCTCGAGCACCTCCGCCGCCGTCACGCTCGTGAAGATGTAATAGTCCGCGTCGGCACGGGGGGTCTCGCCGGTCGGTTCGATGGCGAGCATGGGGTCGGGGACGGGCTCCCCGCCGACCGCCGACACGATCTCCTCTGCCGCCTCGCGACGCTCGTCGTCCGGTCGGAAGAACGCGACCCGGGGCGCGCCCGTCACGACTGCTCCTCGGCCGCGTCGGCGATCATGGCCGAGGCCCCCTCCGCGTCGAGGTCTGCGGCGAACTCGTGGGCAGCTTGGACGTGCTCTTCGATCGGGAGTTCCCGCTGGGCGGCGACGCTCTCGGATCCGTCGGCCGACAGCACCTGCACGCGGGTGTTGACGATCTCTCCCTGGACGATCGCGTAAATCCCGATCGGCGCGATACACCCACCGCCGAGATCGGAGAGGATGACCCGCTCGATCGTGGCGGCCACCCGGCTCGGCGGGTGATCCAGCCGCCGGTGGATCCCGGTCGCCCGGTCGGTGTCCCGCATGGTGACCGCGATCGAGCCCTGGCCGGGGGCCGGGACGAACGCCTCGATGGGCAATCGCTCCGTGGGCACCGACCGGAGGAGTTCGCTCCGCTCGAGGCCCGCCTCCGCTAACACCAACGCGTCGTACCGGGTGTCGACCTCCCGGTCGAGCGCCCGTCGCTTGATCGAGGACAGATCGGACACCCAGGCCTCGCGTTCGGATTCGTCCTCGAAGGCATCCCGGCGGTCGCGGAGGTGTGGCGCGAGGAGTTTCTCGAGCCGGGTATCGACGTTACCTCGGGTCGGCGAGATCTGGAGATCCGATCGCGCGGCCAGCAGTTGCGCCCGCCGGCGGAGGCTCGATGTCCCCACCGTCGCACCCTTGGGTAATGACGTCACGTCGCCGCTGTCGGGCGTGACCAGCACGTCGTTCGCGGGTGCCCGCGGGAGCACGGCGACGACGATGAGTTCCGACGGCATCTCCGTCGGCATGTCCTTCAATGAATGCACGGCGGCATCGAGATCGCCGCTGAGGACGCGCTCGTCGAGATCCCGGACGAAGGCCCCGGTCGTCCCGAGCTCCTCGATCATCCGGTCGTCGAGCAGATCGCCGGTGGTCTCGACCTCCACGATCTCGACGGGAGCACGATGACGATCCAGCTCCGATCCCACGAGCTCGGCTTGTCGACGAGCCAACGCCGATCCACGCGTTCCGATGCGAAACGGCTCGTCGCTCATATGCGCACTCGGGCGAGCTCGTTGAAACCAGCTTCGGGACGCCCCCGCATTCACCCGATCTCCGCGAGGACCCGATCGTACGCCTCGAGCGTCTCCTGGACGTCCGATTCGGTGTGGGCCCCACTGAGGAACTGGGCCTCCTGTTGGTTGGCGGTCAGCATGATGCCCTCCTCCTTCATGGCCGGCCGGAAGAGCCGTTCCCACCGCTCGCCGTCGGCCGCCTCGATGTCGGCCCCGTCGATGGGTCGATCCCGTTCCGCGAATCGAGAGCCTCCGAAGACGACCTTGAACATGCTGTCCCGTCCGAGGACGCTGTACTCGGGCGCCCGGTCCGTGAGGATATCTGATAGCCCCGAACGGAGCTCGTTCCCCAGGCGTTCGAGCTTGTCATAGACGTCGTGTTCCTTTGCGTACTCGAGCATGGCGAGCCCGGCCACCATGCCGACCGGATGGGCGGCGTAGGTACTCGCGTGGAAGACCTCGCCCGTCGGGGTCAGCTGGTTCATGAGCCTGGCGTCCCCGCCGACCGCCCCGACCGGGAATCCCCCGCCGATGACCTTCGCGAAGGTCGTGAGGTCGGGCTCGACGTCGTATGCGCCCTGGGCGCATTCGAGACCGCCGATCCGGAAACCCGTCATGACCTCGTCGAAGATCAGAAGCCCGTCGTGTTCGTCGGTCAGCTCCCGCACGCGCTCCAAGTACCCCTCGGCCGGCGGGACCACCCCGGTATTACCGAGGACGGGTTCGACGAGGACGGCGGCGATGTCGTCGTACTCCGCGAACACGTCCCGCAACGCCCGAGCGTCGTTAAACGGGACCACGAGCGTGTCGGCCGCCGTTCGGTCCGTGACCCCGGGGGAGTCGGGCTGTGCCGGCCCCTCCCCGGCTTCGACCAGGGTCGCATCGAGTGCGCCGTGGTATCCCCCGGACACGATCACGATCCGGTCGCATCCGGTGGCGCCCCGGGCCAGCCTGACCGCGGTCGTCGTCGCCTCGGTCCCGCTGTTGACGAAACGGAGCTTGTCGACGCTTGCGACGTGATCGGTGATGAAGTCGGCGAGGTCGAGCGCGGCTTCGTGCGGGGCACCGTACATCGTGCCGGCTTCCACCTGGTCCTCGATCCGGTCGGTGATCTCCGCCGGCAGCGAATGGCCGAGCAGCAAGGGCCCGTACCCCATCACGTAATCGAGATAACGGTTCCCGTCCACGTCGACCAGCTGGGCCCCGTCCCCGTGATCGATGAATGGGGGAAACGGCCGGACCGCGCGAACCGGTGAGTTCACGCCGCCCGGAAACGTCGAGAGGGCCCGGCCGTAGAGCCGCCGTGAGCGCTCGGGAGACATGCACGAGGCTCCCCGCCGGATCCCCTTGGAGCTACCGAGATGGTCCGCCCAGATCAGGGGCGATCTCCTCGGCGGCATACGAGATGATAAAATCGGCGCCGGCGCGCTTGATCGAGAGTAACGATTCGTGCATCGCCGCCGTCCGATCGAGCCAGCCTTCCTGGCCCGCCGCGGCGATCATGGCGTACTCGCCGCTGACGTGATAGGCCGCGATGGGGACGTCCAACCGCTGGCGGGCCCCCCGAATGATGTCGAGATACGGGAGGGCCGGTTTGACCATGATCATGTCCGCGCCCTCCTCGAGGTCGAGATCGATCTCGCGGCGGGCCTCGCGTGCATTCCCCGTGTCCATCTGGTAGTGTCGACGGTCGCCAAAGGCAGGGGCGCCGTCCGCGGCGTCCCGGAACGGACCGTAGAAGCTGCTGTGGTATTTCGCGGCGTAGCTGAGCACCGGGATCGATTCGTGGCCGGCCTCGTCGAGCGCCGTCCGGATCGCCCCGACCATGCCGTCGGTCATGCTACTCGGCGCGACGACGTCCGCCCCCGCGTCGGCATGGGATACGGCAATGCGGGCGAGGAGTTCCCGCGTGGCATCGTTGTCGACCGTGAGGGTCCGGTCGCCATCCCGGGCGTCGTCCTCGAGGACCCCGCAGTGGCCATGGGTCGTGTACTCGCACAGGCAGACGTCCGTGAGCACCGTCAGATCGAGTTCGGCTCGCAATCGTCGGGTGGCTTCCTGAACGACGCCGTCTTCCGCCCACGCTCGTGTTCCGGTCGCGTCCTTCTCCCGCGGAATCCCGAAGAGGATGACGGCGCCGACGCCCGTCTCCGCGATCTCCCGGCCGCGCCGGGTCACGTGATCGATCGGCACCCGCTCGTGGCCCGGCATCGACGGGATCGGGTTGGGCTCGTCCGCCGTGGCATCGACGAAGATCGGCGCGACGAGATCCGACGGCGCCAGCCGCGTTTCCCGGATCAGCTCCCGGATTCCGTCGCGGCGCAGCCGTCTGGGTCGCTCCGGACGCATCGATCGCCCGTTTCCGGCAGGTCCGCAAAACCCCATCGCTTTAGGGGTTCTCCGCGGCGGGCCGACCATGCGCATCAGCGTGATCGGGGGCGGATCGGCGGCGGATGAGGTCCTGGCGACCGCCGAGGCGGTCGGCAGAGCACTCGGCGCGCGCAACCACACGCTCGTGTGCGGGGGCCTCGGCGGCGTCATGGCGGCGAGTTGTCGGGGTGCGAAGGCGGAGGGCGGACGGACGATCGGGATCCTGCCAGGCGCGGATATCGGCGCGGCTAACCCGCACGTCGACGTACCCATCGCAACGGGAATGGGCAACGCCCGGAACGCGCTCGTGGCCATGAACGCCGCGGGTGCGGTCGCCATCGACGGGCGGTACGGCACCCTCTCGGAGATCGCACTCGTCCTCGATGCCGGCCGTCCCGTCGCCGGGCTGGACACCCACGAGGTCCCCGGGCTCGAACCCGTCGACTCCGCCGGGGCGGCGCTCGATTACCTCGAGCAAGCGGTTTCGGGTTAGACCACCAGTGGTCTTTTTGGTGGACTCGATCCGTTGGCCCTCATGACCTTCAGCATCTGCGTGCGCGAGCCGATCGAGGACGAATCGGGCCCGGATCACCGTTTCGGCGTCGCCGTGACGACCCGACTGGCCGGCGTCGGCAACCTCTGTCCGTTCGTCGACGGGTCCGGCGCGGTCGCCACGCAGAGTCTGGTCAACGTCTCGCTCGGCCGTCGGGGCGTCGAATATCTCGCCGAGGGACTCGCCGTCGACGACGCCCTGCCCGCCCTCCTGAACGCGGATCCCGAGAAGGAGGTCCGACAGCTCCACGGGGTCGACGCCGAGACTGGGTTCGCCTTCTCCGGCGAGGACTGTCGCGATTGGTTCGGCCACGAATGCGGGGACGGCCACACGGTCGCCGGCAACTTGCTCGTGGGACCGGAGGTCATCGACGCGACCGCGTCGGCATATACCGAGATCGAACCCGATGACGCACCGCTCGCCGATCGGCTGGTGGACGCGCTGGCGGCCGGTCACGACGCCGGCGGCGATCGGCGGACTGAACTGCCCATCCAGAGTGCTGCGGTCCGCGTCCGGGAGGCCGAATCGATCGAGGAAGAGCCGCTGTACAACGATCTCCGGGTCGACGCGACCGAATCTCCGATCGCGGATCTCCGCGGGACCCTAGCGCTGGCCCGTGAGAGCCACGAGCAGATGGTCGAGCGGGCCGAGGCCGAATAGCCGCGTCACGCGCCGGTCGCCTCGACGAGGAGTTCGGCGACGTCGACGATTTCGATCGCCTCCTCGTATCCGCCGGTCTTCCGCCCGTCTTCGTACATGGTCATGCACATCGGACAGGCGACGACGAACTTCTCGACGGCATCGCCCGCCGCCGTATCCTCGAGGGCCTCCCGGAGGCGCTCCTCGCTCGGCTTGGGCTCCTCGTCGAAATCCATCCAGAGCCCGCCACCGCCCCCGCCACAGCAGAACGAATCCGATCGATTGCGGGGCATTTCGAAGAGATCGCACCCCGTCGCGCGAATCAGCTCGCGCGGCGCTTCGTACTCGTCGTTGAACCGGCCGAGATGACACGGATCGTGGTAGGTGACCGTGTACGAGAGCTCATTGCCTTCGAGCCCGAGCCGGCCGTCGGCGACGAGTTCTTCGACGAGCTGGGTCCAGTGGAGGATCTCGATAGCCCCGTCCGCGTTCCAGGGATCGGTGCGCTCGAACGGCATCATCGGGTCCTCGCCCCAGGTGTCGAAGTCGACGCTCGGGTACTCGTTCTCGA
>CAYSMB010000031.1:0-3304 GCA_964432005.1 uncultured Halobacteriales archaeon | reverse complement strand
GCATGCGGATCCGTGCAGACGATCGCGTCGAACTCGCATTGATCGAACGAGTCCACGAGGGTCCCAGCGAGCTCCAGGAAAAGGAACTCCTCGCCCACCCGCCGGATGTCGTTGCCGGCGTAGGTTTCGTCCTCGAACATGATCCCGACCGAAACGTCCGCGGCCTCAAGGAGCCGGGCCAGCGACCGCGCGACCTGTTTGTTCCGGTCGTCGTAGCTGGGATAATCCCCGACGTACCAGAGATACTCGACCTCCTGTTCCCGAGCGTCGACGAGATCGAAGGACAGCTCGTCGGTCCAGTCCGCCCGCGTCGACTGGTCGTTGCCGAACGTATTCCCCCGCTGCATGCAGTTGTTCAGGGTGTCCTGGACCGTCGGGGAGACGTCGCCTTGATCGACGAGCTGGCGGTTCATGCGCGTGAACGAGCCGAGATGTTCGATGTCGACCGGACATGCGTCCATGCAGGCCATACAGGCCATACAGGATTCCATCGTCTCGGCGGCGATCACGCTCTGGCCGCCGTCCGCGATGATGGGTTGCGGCTCGGCCCCGGCCTCGACCGACTCGCGATAGGCCTTCAGGTCGAGAATGACGTCACGCGGGTCCAGCGGGCGTCCGGAGGCCTTGGCCGGACAGACCGACGAACATCGCCCACACTTGGTGCAGGCGTCGTGATCGAGGAGCTCCCGCCAGGTGAAATCCTCGATCGATTCGGCGCTCGTGGCATCGAGGTCCGCGGGAATGTCGGGGAGCCGTCGCCCCGCCCGCGGTTCGTGGGTCACGACGTTCGCGAACGATGAAAGCATGTGGAAGGGCTTGGCGTATGGAATCCAGGCGACGAACCACAGCGCGATCAGCGAGTGGTGCCACCACACGAGCGGATAGAGGGCGGCGGCCGTTTCGGGCGTGAGCCCCGCGGACTGGAGGATCCAGGCGGTAACCACGCCGACGAAGCTGACCGATTCCTCGGCGCGGATCTCCTGGCCGACCATCGAAAACCCCTGAACCAGGAACCCCCCGACCCCCAGCAGGAACAGCGACCAGATGAACAGATCGTCCTCGCGACCCGTATGTTTGCCCCAGAGGCGATGGTTCCGCACCACGTAGCGGCGATACAGCGCCATACCGACGCCGACCACCAGGAGGAGCCCGAACAGATCGACGACGAGCTGATAGGCGAGGTAGAACTCGCCGACCCAGAAGGACTCGCCGGTGACTTTCCGGTAGACGTCCATGTCGAGCGCCAGGATGGCCGTCGCGATGAGCAAGACCAGAAACCCCCAGAAAATGAGCGTATGCATCAGGCCGGCGAAGAGGTCCCGTTCGAAGTTCTTCCGGTTGCTCACCACGTCCACGGCTGATCGAACGATCCGCGCCGGCAACTCGTCGAGCCGATCGAACGGATCCGCCCGCCCGGTCGTGTACGCCCGGAGGCGGGCGTACACGCCATACAGGAACGTCACGATTGCAAGTGCCGCCAAAAACCAGAAGATGCCGCGCTGCAGGGGGCCGATTTCCCAGAACGTCTCACGAGTGGCCAGCATGCTCGCGAGCGCGGTGCCCGTCATGGCTACCCAGGCGTTGACCCGTTACATAACGGTTTGGCTCCCCTGGGGATCGTGGGTGAGCCTGGCGTGACGAGATGGACCATAATGGCGGCGCTAACCCGGCGTCAGGCCAAACCTTTTTCCCCGCGCCCCTTGGAGGGGGCCCGCGATGGACGACAAGACCCAGGAACTCCGGGACATCTTCATGGAGGTCGCCGAGGACGAGGCGGTGACCGAGCGACAGGAAGAATCCCCGGGTTCCCTGGCGGACGAACGATCCTCGCAGGAGCGACTGGAGGAGGTCCTCGCCCGGATGCGCGAGCGGTACACGTTCCGGACGGACTACGACAACGAGACGCTCCTGACCGTCGCCCGCCACTTCTACGAGGACCGCACGGACGAGGAGATCGCCGAGGAGATCGACGCGCCCGCAGAGCAGGTCTTCGAGGCCCGACTCGATCTCCATCTGCTGAAGGATATCGACCGCGAGGCCCCGTGCGATTTTGACGAGCTCCGTCGGGCTGCCGCGGCCGACCGGGACATTTCGGCGCTCCTCGAGGATGCCGACCCCGAACCGTACCGAGCCCTCCTCGAAGCCGAAGAGGAGATGCGGCGGGCCAACTACCGGTTCCGCGACGAGTTCGACGACATCCTCGGCGATGGTGACCTCGAGGAGCATCTCACCCGCAGCGTCACCGACGACGGGTTAGAAGACGCGACCGCGGGCATGGAGATCGACACCGGGTTCTGATCGGCATAACACACTATAGTGATCACCGTGAACCGCCCGACACGCGGGTACGAGGCCGGCCCCTAAACCATGGAAGAACACGTCTCCGGGTTCCGGGAGGAGGGGTCCTGGGCGGATATCGTCGAGCACGGCGAGCGCATCAGCCGAGCGCTCCGCGAGGTCGGCGTCGACGACGAGCGCTTCGAACAGTGGGAGGAGTGGCGACCGAAGAGTCACGAGCGCATCGAAACCGACGTCAGCGAGAAGACCGCCGAACAGGCGAGCGTACCCGAGGGCGAAGGCGAACGGGCCGGCAAGAGCCCGGACGAGGATCTCCGGGCCGCCGGCGACCGGCTGACGGAATCCTACGAGGAACTCGAGGAAGACGACGCGGAGGCGGCCGTCGAAAAATGGCAGGATGCCGTCGACTACGTGGGCCGCGCGGCCGACTCGGCCGGCCGGAAGGTCCTCCGTCGCGTCGAAAATACCGTCTACCAGCAAGTTATGACGCAGATCGCACCGTACTACTTCGACAACGAGCTCGTGAGCGCGAACATCCAGCGCCTTCACCGGGGCGGTGACGACGAGGAGGTCTTCCTCTTCGAAGTCAACATCAACGACGACGAAGTCAAAGAGGACGTCTCCGAGCGGCTCGCCGAGTTCGAGGATACGATCGATCGCTGGCACGTCGACACGGAGAAGGCCGTCGAGACCGCACAGGCCGCCGAGGGCGTCGAAGTCACGCCGGACGAACTCGAAACGACGACCGCGGAACCGCCCGAGGACGATCACCTCACGGACGCCCAGCAATCCCCGGATCCGGACGACGATTAATCCTCGTCGGTCGCCTCGGGTTCGGCCGGCTCGCCCATCCGCTCGATCCGCGCCTTCATGATCCGCGTATTGTCGACTTCCTCGACGATGATCCGGACGTTGTCGTACTCGATCTGCTCGCCCTCCTCGACGAGGCGGCCCACCCGGTTGAAGATGAATCCGGCAATGGTCTCGAACTCCTCACCTTCCGGGA
>CAYSMB010000030.1:0-13983 GCA_964432005.1 uncultured Halobacteriales archaeon | reverse complement strand
GAGTACTCGAAGCCGCTGAAGTCCGGACGCTTCATGTGGAGGATCCGCTCGAATTCGACCTGCTCGCCGGGGGCGCCGGTCTTGGCGGGGTTGCTGATCATCTCGTTCTCGATGAACAAGTCCGAACAGTCGCTGGCAAGCCCTGAGTCGAGAGCCCCCTGCACGAGCGCCGAGAGGTCCCGACCGTTGGGGGTCGCCGGGAAGAGTACGTAGCGGGGTTCGTCATAATCCTTCCAATCGGATGCCGAACGGGCCATGTCGACGAACACCTCCGTGTAAGGGCGATGCCGGAACCGTTCGAGGTCCTCGCGGGCGTAACGCACGACGCGGTCGGCGCCGTACGCGATCGCTTCCTCGGGTAGATCTTCGAGGTGGGGGCCGATCAGGACCGCAACCACGTCCTCGTCGCCATCGTACTCCTCGTTGTATCCGTCCATCAGCTCGCGGGCCTTCCCGAGCATCTCCTTCGAGACGTCGAGCAGCTGCCCGTGCTGGGTCTCGAGATAGACCCACATGTCCCGGTAGGTCCCGTCGGTGAGCTCCGAGACGTACTGTTTGTCGGCGGTCGGATGATCCAGTTCCGGATACTTCTCCTCGGGCGATTGGACCTCGGCTGTCTCCTCGTCGTCTTCCTGGGTGAGCGAATCGATACGGTTGGTGATCAGATCGTGGGCACCCGAGCGGTCCTTGCCTTCTTCCTCTTCTTCCAGGATGGCCTGGAGTTCGTCGACGTCGTCGATCTTCCGGATGGCGTTGCCGAGGTCCGCGAGCGTCATCTCGGCGGGGTCGATCTCCTCGACGTCTTCCTCTTCATCCTCCTCCGCGAGTTTCTCGATCCGGCTTTCGATCAGGGTCTTGACCGGATCCCGGTCTTCGCCGTCGATCTCAGCTTCCAGGATTGCCTCGAGTTCTTCCGGATCCTCGACGTCCTGTAAGGCCGGTCCGAGGTCGCTGATCTCGTACTCCGATGGGTCGAGCGGCATCGTGTCACACCCCCGCGTGTGGCGCGATTTCCTCGAGCACGGCCTGCATCCCCTCGGCGTCGTCCGGGTCGACCATCGTGGCGTCGCGTTCGGCCGGCGGTTTGGGAATGGGATCGACCGAAGAGACGATCGTCGGCGAACCGTCCAGGCCGATGTAATCCGGGTCGAGGTTCAGGGCCTCGTGATCCCAGGTGGTGAGATGCTCTTCGAACTCCTCGGCCCGCGCTTCGGTCTCGGCCCGGAGTTCCTTGAGCCGAAGGCGGTGTTCGGCGCGCCGATAGGCCGGCTCGAACTCCGGGTCCAGGACGATAAAGGCCGGCAGGTCAGTCTCGACGGTCTCGATCTCCTCGACGTCACCCTCCACGAGGCGTTTCGCGCGAACGCGACGCTCGTCCGGGTCGACATCGAGCGCGATGACGTGCGTGATGAGCGGCCATTCCAGACACAGCGACGTCTGGGGGCCGGTGTGGCCGGTCTCCCCGTCCGCCGTTTTGAAGCCGGCGAACACGAGATCGGGCGTCCCGACTTCATCAGCGAGCTTCTCGATTCCCGTCGCCAGCGTGATCGCCGTGGCCCACGTGTCGGCGGCCGCCATCTCGCGATCGGAGAGGAGATAGAGGTCGTCGGCGTAGATCTCCATCGCCTCCTGGAGGACGCTCTTGTATCCCGGCGGGCCCATGCTCATTGCACTCACTCGACCCCCGTGGCGAACGTTGCTCTGTAACGCGGCCTCGGCGGCGAACTCGTCGTTCGGGTTCATCACCGTCGGCGTCTTCCCGCGCTCCAGATGACCCTCCTCGTCGAAGGAAACCTCCCCTTCGCTGAAATCGGGGACGCCCTTGGTGATGATTACGCTATGCATGGGTGTACCCTCCCGTCCTTTCCACAAACGAACATGAGTTGACAGCCGGAAGTTCCCCCGCCGGCGTAATAAAGGACACGAGGCGGCGGTCCGTTGGGCTTACTCGGGCTCGCCTGGAAGCGTCACCTCGCCCGACGCGCGGATGGCCCCGTCCACGGTCGCGCCATCCCCGACCTCGAGGTCGCGACAGGCCACGTCACCCCTAATTTCGACGCGCCGATCGATCGTCACGTCCCCCCGGCTCGTCACATCGCCGTGGACCCGGGCGCCCTCCGCGAGTTCGATCCGATCGCGCGCCCGGAGGCTGCCGAACAGCTCGGTGTCCGCGCCGACATCGATCTCCGAGGCCCGCAGGTTGCCGTGGAGCCGACAGTTCGCCCCGATGCGGGCCGGGGTACTGACCTCCCATCGATCGTCCGATACTTCCGCCCCGCGCGGAATGCACAGCGGCTGTCCTTCCTCGTCCTCACCTTCGACGAACTCTTCCAGGAGTTCTTCGGCGGCCTCCTCCTCGCCGACCTGGAGCAGCTGCGTGAGATAGATGAACAGGAACACGATCGTCGGCATGGGATTCCGGATCACGACCCAGCCGTTGGCCTCGAAGCCGTCTTCGATCTGGACGTCGTCGCCGATATCGAGATCTCCCGAGACCATCAACCGCCCGTCGATCGTCGTCCGTTCTCCGAGGTAGGCGTCCTGGCCGACGAGCACGTTCCCCTGGACCGAGGACCACATGTCCAGGCGGCAGTCCTCCTCGGCCTCGATGTCGCCCCCGAAGTGGACCCGCTCACCCGCCATCACGCTCCGGCCACGCACCCCGAACTCGATCCGGCTCTGCCCGCCGACGAGCACGTCGGCGTCGGTCACAAGATCGTGTTCCTCGACCGTCGTGCCATCGGGGAGGGCCAGTTCGGAGATCGGATCGAAACCGAGGGACACGAAGGTGAATCGCTGGAGCGAACCCAAATACGTTTCTCTATCTCTAGATACAACCGGCCCGGGTTACTCCCGCTAGTCAAATCCCGAAATCTCGATGCGGGTCCCGGAGGCCGACACGACGTCGATCGACCAGTCGTGGAGATCACAGATCTCCCGAACGATGATCAGCCCCAATCCCCCACCGCTCCGGGATTCGGGATTGAAGAGCGTCTCGCGGGCCTCGTCAGGTATCCCGGGGCCGTCGTCCTCCACGAATAGGCCCGCTTGGCCCTCTAGGGGCCCGACCGTAACGGTCACGTCCGGTCCCCCATGTTCGATCGCGTTGCGAAAGAGATTCTCGAACAGGCGACGAGTGAGCTCCTGGTCGCCGGCGATCGTCGCCAGGTCACCCTCGATGGTCAGATCGCCCGCTTCCCCGTCGACATTCCCCCACGACTTCGCGACCAACTCGACGAGATCGAGCGGTTCGGTCTCGACGCTGTTCTGGCCGGTCCGGGCGAGTGTGAGGATCTGGTCGATCATCCCGTCCATGCGCCGCAACGAGCGGTCGATTCGGTCGACCGCTTCGTGGTCGACGGCCTCTTCGAGCAGGTCGACGTATCCCATTGCCGTCGCCAGCGGGTTCCTCAGATCGTGTGACACCGTTTCCGCGAACCGTTCGAGCCGTTCATTTTGCCGTTCGAGGGCCCGCTCGACCTGTTTGCGTTCCGTGATGTCGACCGCCATTCCGACCGTCTCGATGAGCTCCCCCGACTCGTCGTGGATCGGGAACACCCGCGTGTGGACCCAACGTACCTCGCCGTCCGGACGGAGCACGCGGTGCTCGGTCTCGTATCGCTCCCCCTCGTTGAGCTTGTCCACGCTCTCTTCGAGTTCCCGGGTCACCCGCTCACGATCGTCGGGATGCACGCCCTCGATCACCCGCCAGATATCGTCCATCGCCGCCTCGACCGGAATGCCCCAGATGTCCTCGAAGCCAGGACTCATGTAGTCATACCCGGATTCGTCGCCGGCCCACACAGCGATACCTTCAAGATGCGCAGCGAAATCCCGGAATTGCGGCAAGCCCGTCAGTTCGTAGCTCCCGTTCCCCGCCATGTGCCCGAAGCTCGCAGGGTACTCGTATAACTCCCCGGGCGAAGTCCTCAAGGGCTCGCCCGTCGATACCACGGATATGACGAACCTCGCGTTCGACGAGGAGGGCGTCGACGTCGAATACGAGGGAACCGAGTTTCGCCTGGAGCGCGAGCTGATCGAGCGGGCCACCGAAAAATCCTACTGGGACGTCACCGACCACGAAGTCTTCAAGATTGTCGATCCCGATCCCATCCTCCGGGGCGAGCCCCGGCGGATCGGGGATATCCTCGAGTAGCCGAAAACCCTATACCCGTGATCGGACAGCGGAGGGTATGAACGACGTCCGCGAGCTTGTCTCCCATCCGGTAGCCCACACCGGCGGAGCGACGCTCGTCGCCTACCTCCTCATTCTGGCTGCGATGACGCTGCTGGTCTTCGGGGTGGCGTTTATCGTGATATCGTCGGTGTAAACTGGGTCCGGTCGATCGTCAGGCGAACGTCATCGAGACGTCCTCGTCTTCTTCGGCCTCGCGGATCTTCCGCCAGGCCTCCCGGAAATCCTCCATCCGGACCTCCGTCCGATCGTCCCGGATGGCGAACATGCCGGCCTCGGTGCAGATGGCCTTGATATCGGCTCCGCTCACGTCCCCGGTGTCCTCGGCGAGGGTCCCGAACTCGACGTCCGGGGAGACGTTCATCGAGCGCGTGTGGATCTCGAAGATCTTCTCCCGGCCGGCGGCGTCCGGCTTTGGCACCTCGATGAGGCGATCGAAGCGACCGGGCCGGAGGATCGCCCGGTCTAACATATCGAAGCGATTCGTCGCGGCGATCAGGCGGATCTCGCCGCGCTCGTCGAAGCCGTCCATCTCCGCGAGCAGTTGCATCATGGTCCGCTGGACCTCGGCATCTCCCGAGGTCTTGGACTCGGTCCGTTTCGCGGCGATGGCGTCGATCTCGTCGATGAAGATGACCGAGGGTTCGTTCTCGCGGGCCACCTCGAAGAGATCCCGGACGAGCTTGGCGCCCTCCCCGATGAACTTGTGAACGAGTTCGGAGCCGGCCATCTTGATAAACGTCGCGTCGGTCCGATTCGCGACCGCCTTCGCCAGCATCGTTTTCCCCGTCCCCGGCGGTCCGTGCAGGAGGACGCCAGCCGGTGGGTCGATCCCGACGTCTGCGAACATCTCCGGTGAGCGCAGCGGCATCTCGACCGTTTCTCTGACTTCAAGGAGCTGGTCTTCGAGGCCGCCGATGTCCTCGTAGGTCACCTCGGGGCTGTGCTCGACCTGCATCACGCGGGCGCGCACGTCAGTCTCCTGCTCGAGCTGTTTGACCACCGAGAGGGAATTGTTCACGGCGACCCGGTCGTCCGGAGCGAGGTCCGTCCGCATCTCGTCGGTGACCTCGGTGACGGCCTCCTGATTGTTGCCGTGCTGTTTGATAATGACGCCCTCGTCGGTAATTTCCTGGACGGTGGCGACAAAGAGGGGTGACTGTTTGAGCTTCTTGTTCTCGTGCGAGAGCCGTTCGAGCTTTTGCTGGAACTTGTTGTTCTCCGCGTTCGCGTCGAGCAGCTTGTCCCGCATCTCCTCGTTTTGTGACTCGAGGACGTCGACTCGCTCCCGGAGAGTCTCGAGTTTCTCCTGAGGAGTTTCCTCCTCGTCGTAGGGGAGATCGACATCCTCGACGGTATCACTCATCGCCCGCCGCTAGGATATTGGTTCTAATGAGGCTTCGGGTAGGCCGAGTTTCTGCGGATGTATTCGCAATGGTAATATTCTGAGATAGGAAATATTATTACGCGGCATTTTGTAGCGGAGGCCACGATGAGCACATCCGAATCCGCGACGATCGCAGAACCACGGAAGGACGCCGCCCGCGAGGCGCTCAAAGAACTGCCCCCCAGCGCGAAGCTCGTGGCCAAGGCCCTCGAGTATCGCGGCTCGCTCACGCAAAGTGAACTGGCGGAGGAAACGCTCCTACCGTCCCGCACCGTCCGATACGCCCTTACGCGCCTTGACGAGGCGGGGGTCGTGGAGTCCCGATTTTCCTTTACGGACGCTCGCAAGCGCATTTATTCGCTGACGTAGGCTGTCCTCGAGGGGCGCCTTTTTGGCCCACGATGCAGATCCAGCCGTATGCAGACGGGCGTTCTCCTCTCGGCGTTTCCCGAGATCGACGTCGTCGAGCTCGCCGAACGGGTCGAACAGCTGGGTTACGAGGCCGTCTGGCTCCCGGAACTATGGGGGGCGAGCGCCCCGGTCGAGGCGGCGACGATCGCGGCCCGGACGGAGAACGTCCGGATCGGCACCGCCATCCTGAACGTCTTTTCCAGATCGCCCGCGGTCCTCGTGATGACCGCGGCCTCGATGGCCGATCGGAGCGACGGCCGGTTCGTCCTCGGGCTGGGAACGAGCACGGCCGGGGCGATCGAGGGGTTACATGGCGAGTCCTTCGAGCGCCCGGTGCGCCGGGCCCACGAAACCGCCACGATCGTCAAGCGCTGTCTCGGCACCGATGATCGAATCTCCTACGATGGGGAGATCCTGACCGTCTCGGACGTCCCCGGACTCGCGGCGGACGTCCCCGTCTACGGGGCGGCGCTGGGCTCGGCCAACCGCCGCATGGTCGGTCGGGTCTGTGACGGGTGGATCCCCCACAACATTCCGTTCGGGGATATCGAGGACGCCTTCGGGACGATCGCCGAGGCGGCCCGCGACGCCGACCGCGACCCCGACGACATCACCGTCGCCCCGTACGTCCCCACGGCAGTCAGCGAGGATCCGGATGCGGCCCGCGACGCGATCCGCGCGCACGTGGCCTACTACATCGGAAGCGGGGAGGGCTATCGCCGGGCTGTCGGGGAGCGCTACCCCGACCGGGCGGAGGAGATTGCCTCGGCGTGGAGTCGCGGCGACCGCGATGCGGCCCGGGCTGCGGTGACTGATGACATGGTGGACGCGCTCGGGGTCGCGAGCATACCCACGAACGCCCGGGATGCGTTGGAGGAGCTCGTCGAGCGAACGAGCATCGATCGGCCCATCGTGACGGTACCGACCACGGCGCCGGAGCTCGTCGAGCCGACCGTCTCCGCGCTCGCCCCACCCTGATGCTTGCCGTCATTTCCGCCTCGTTTCCCCCACCGCTTTAGGGGGTGACGCCAAACCGGGCGTGCATGACGCGAGTGATCCACACGGCGGATACCCATATCGGGTATCGCCAGTATCACTCGCCCGAGCGTCGGGAGGACTTCCTCAAGGCCTTCGACGCCGTCATCGCCGATGCCATCGACCTCGACGTCGACGCCGTCGTCCATGCCGGCGATCTCTTTCACGATACGCGGCCGAATCTCGACGATCTCATGGAGACCATCCGCATTCTCCGTGATCTCGCGGAAGCGGATATCCCGTTTCTCGGCATCGTCGGCAATCACGAACGCACCCGCGACCGTCAATGGCTGGATTTTATCGCCGATCTCGGGTTGGCGACCCGATTGGATGAGGCCGGCACCGTCGTCGGCGACGTGACCTTCTACGGACTCGACTGGGTGCCGCCGGGCCAGCGCGATCGGCTCGCCTATACGTTCGATCCACCGGAGACCGATTCGGCCGCGCTCGTCGCCCACGGCCTGTTCGAACCGTTCGCGCACGCCGACTGGGACACCGAGGGATTGCTGGAGGCGGCGACGGTCGACTTCGACGCCATGCTGTTGGGGGACAATCACACCCCCGACCGGGCGCAAGTCGCCGGGACCTGGGTGACGTATCCGGGCTCGACGGAGCGAACGGGGGCGGACGAGCGCGAGGAGCGGGGGTACAACCTCGTCACCTTCGACGACGACATCCGGATCGGCCGACGCTCGATCGATGGCACCCGGACGTTTGCGTTCGTCGACGTTTCCCTGGCCCCCGGGGAAGGCCTCGACAGGGTCTGCGAGCGCGTCAGGGAGCGCGACGTGGCGGATGCGGTCGTCGTCGTTCGGATCGACGGGGAGGGCGAGGACGTTCCCCCTGCTGCCGTCGAGGAGACCGGCGAGGATGCCGGCGCGCTGCTCGTGCGCGTGATCGACACCAGGGAGATGGCCGAATCGGCGGACCGTCCCGCCGTCCACTTCGCCGATCCCGATCGAGCCGTCGTCGAGGCGGTCGACGACCTCGGTTTGAGTTCCGCCGGCCGAATGGTTGACAGCATCGTGCGCGATCGCTCGATCCCCGACGCTGGCGTCCGCGAGCGGGTGCGGGATCGGGTCGAGACGCTGCTCGGCGAGGCCCCGGAGGCCTTCGAGTCCGGTACCGCTGCCTCCGCGCGGGAATCATCGTCGAGCGAGGGCGACGGACAGACATCGATCGGGGAATTCTGATGCAGTTCGAGGCACTCACGCTCCGCCACTTTCGTTGCTATGAGCGGGCGGAGGTCAGCTTCGATCCCGGCGTGACCGTGATCCATGGGGTCAACGGCAGCGGCAAGTCGACGCTGTTGGACGCGTGCTTTTTCGCCCTCTATGGCGCCGACGCGCTGCCGAGTACCCTCGACGATGTCATCACGACCGGCGAGGAGGAAGCGGCCGTGTCCCTCGCGATGACTCACGACGGGACTGCTTACGAGGTGACCAGAGAGGTGCGCCTGCGGGGCGACCGGGCCGAGACGACCACCTGCGAACTCGTCACGCCGAACCGGACGATCACTGGGGCCCGCGACGTCCGCGCGGCGATCACCGATCTCCTCCGGATGGACGTGGACGCGTTCCTGAACTGTGCGTACGTCCGTCAGGGAGAGGTGAATAAACTGATCCACGCGAGTCCGAGCGAACGTCAGGACATGATCGACGAGTTGCTCCAGCTCGGGATCCTCGAGACCTATCGGGACCGTGCCGTCCTCGCGCGTCGGGGGGTGGCCAGCTTGCGGGACGAATACGCGGGACAACTCGACGCGATCGAGAACCAGATCGCCCGCAAAGAGGACGAAGACCTCCCGGCAACCCTCAACGAACTTGAGACCGAGCGGGACGCGCTGGCCGAGGAGATCTCGGACCTCGAGGACCAGATCGAGGAGGCCGAGACGACCAAGGCCGAGGCCGAGGACGTCCTCTCCCAGTACGAGGAACGGCGGGAGGAACTCGATACCCTGACCGAGGAGATCGACGAGCTCCAGGCGACCATCGCGGAGACGGTCGCCGAGCGCGAGGCGTGTGCCGAACGGATCGGGGAACTGACCGACGAGCGCGAACGGCTCCGGGAACGCATCGAGGAGGAACGTGGGGCACTCGAGGGTGATCTCGACGATCCGGAGACCTATCGTGAGGAGCTAGTGGGAAACGACGAGGAACGCCGGGACGAGATCGAATCGACACGCCTCGAGTTGCAACGGGCCGAGCAAACGGCCGAGCAGGCCGAAGACACCGCCCGCGACCATCGAGAGACCGCCAAGGAGAAGGCCGCCGATCTGGCCGAACGGCGCGAGGCGATCGAGGACGACGAGGCGGCGCTGGAAGAGCGGCGAGCGGCACTCGAGGAGCTCGAAGCGGAGCGAACGAAGCTCACCTCGACCCTGGAGGACGCCGGGTTTTCCGACCCCGGCGCGGTCGAGGACGCCGTCGACAAGGCCGCCGAGCGCGTGGCCGAACGCCGGGAACGGGCGAGCGAACTCCGCAGCCGCGTCGATGGGATCCGCGAGGCGATCGAGGAAATGGAAGACCTGGTCGAGGCCGGGAAGTGTCCGACCTGTGGCCAGCCCGTGACGGGATCGCCCGCCGTGGAATCACTCGAGGAGCGCCGCGAGGAACTCGAGGCCCTGGAGTCGGAACTCGTGGAGGTCGAAGACGCACGAGCGGAGGCCGAGGACGATCGCGAACGCCTCGCGGAGCTACAGGACGCGGCCGAGGAACTGGTCCGCCTCGAGGATCGGATCACGTCGACCGAGGAAATCGTCGAGGACCGGGCCGATCGGCTCGCGGACCGCCGCGAGGCGCTCGAGTCCCTCGAGGACGAGATCGAGTCCGCCCGGGAGGCCGCCGAGGAGGCCGAGGCGCGGGCGGAGTCGGCCCGCGAGGAGGCCGCCGAACACCGCGAGACGATCGCTGCGTTGAACGGGCGCCGGGAGGAACTCCGCGAACGCATTGAGCACGTCGACGCGGTCCTCGAACGGGAGGAGACCCTCGAAGAACTGGCCGACGAGGTCGAAAGTCTCCGGGAGCGACGGGAGAGCCTCGGGGACCTGAACGAGGAACGCCGCGAGCGCCTCGCGGACAAACGCGAGCGTCGCGCCGAGCTCGAGGATCTCGTCGACGAGGACCGTGTCCAAGAGGCGCGGGACGCGCTCGATCGAGCCACGTCCTATCTCGAACGCGGCCGGGAGGAGCGCCGTTCCCTACAGGACGAGCGGGAGTCCGTCGTCGACCGGATCGGGGCCGTCCAGAACGAACTCGACACGCTCCGGGAGCTGCGCGAGGAACGCACGGAGCTGGAGACGACCCGGGACGCGCTCGATACACTCCATAACGACGTCGAGGCCCTCGAGTCGTTATACGGCGATCTCCGGGGCGAGCTCCGAGAACAGAACGTCAACGCCCTGGAGGGCATGCTCAACGAGACCTTCGAACTCGTCTATCAGAACGACGCCTACGATCGGATCGAACTCGATCGGGAGTACCGAATCACGGTCGTCCAGAAGGACGGCGCGGAGCTCGATCCGTCGATGCTTTCCGGCGGCGAGCGGGCGCTGTTCAACCTGAGCCTCCGGTGTGCGATCTATCGCCTCCTGGCGGAGGGTATCGAGGGTACAGCACCGCTACCCCCACTCATCCTCGACGAGCCGACGGTCTACCTCGACGACGGGCACGTCAGTCAGCTGGTCGAGCTCGTCGACGCGATGCGTTCGTTGGGCGTCGAGCAGAGCCTGCTCGTCACCCACGACGACGAGTTGCTCCGGGTCGCAGACGCCGTCCTCGAGGTCGAGAAGGACCCGACGACGAACCGCTCGAACGTCGCCGCAGCCCCGCCAAACCCGCGCGTGCCGACTCAGGATTGATCGGCCAGCTCGTAGCCGCGTTCCCCGTCGACCTCTACCTCCCGGATCGCGCCGCCGGCCTCGAGGTTCGCCAGGAGGCCGTGGAGATCGCTCTCGCAGAGCGTCGTCGTCTCCAAGATCTGACGGACCCGCACCGGGCCATCTTCGGCGATTCGGGCAAGGAGCGCTTCCGCCGGCTCGACGGATTCGTCGTCGACGACGTCGAGCCGTTCGTTCGGGAGATACCGACGGTCACCGGAGTTCGGATCGGCGACGAGCGTCGACTCCCCCGACTCCTTGAGGATCACGTATCGGCGGCCATCCGCGTCCACGGCGGTCCGCATCGTCTTAACTTAGACGATCGATCCGTTAAGCTCTGTCGACGCCGAGTTCGCCGGTCTCAATGGCTCGACGCGAGCGTCTAAAGAGATACGCCCACCGGACGGCGATCCCGATTCCGATAATCGTGAGTGCCATCCCCGCCAGGCGGTATTCGGTGAGAACAGCGATGATGAGTCCCGCGGCGACGACCAGGACGACGAGTTTCGCCAACAACACCAGCCACCAGAAGCGCAGTTCCAGGTCCCGCGGGGCGTCCGCGCCGTCGGAGCCAAAACGCTCCCGGGCCATCGGCGGTAGTTTGCCGCTCGAATCCAAATAGCTCCCGGTTCAGGCCCGTTGGGCGACCGGCACCGCGTTCGCTGAGGCGATCCAGGCAAGCGGATTCTCCCCGTCGAAGATCACCGTCTCCGGTCCGCTTTCGTAGGTCTCGAACCGCGGCGGCGCCACCCGCACGCCACGGGAGGGACGATCCGTCGACCGGAACCGTTGCCCGGTGGGTTCCATGAACCTCGATGCGCGCCTGTGTGCCATAGGCTTTGTCCACGGATCGGCGAGGTTTTAACGTAACCCGGAGCAATCCACGATTCATGTCCCAGGCCCAGCTCGATCGGTTCGACCGGACCGACGGACGGTCCACCGACGAGGCCGCCGCGGTCGCCGACGACGACGGCAACGAGACTGTGGTCGTCGAGACCGACCTGGGTCCGGTCGAGGAGACCGTCGAGCTGGCCATCCACCAGGTCAACTATACGCTGGCCGAATCGGGCGGGGAGGAGGAACCGCTGATCCACCTGTTCGGCCGCGACGCCGATCGGGAGGCGGTGACCGTCACGGTACGCGGGTTTACCCCGTATTTCTACGCCCCGACCGACGAACTCAGCCAATCAAAGCTCGACCACGACGCGATTCTCGGGACCGAGGATGGATTTCGCTCGATCCGGGACGAGGAACTGACGAAGATCTACGGCCGGACGCCGCGGGACGTCGGGAACGTCCGCGATCGGTTCACCCACTTCGAGGCCGACGTCCCGTTCCCGAACCGGTTTTTGATCGACAAGGGCATCCGGAGCGGGGTGCGGGTCCCGGACCGCCGGCGTAACGGGCGCGTGATCGTGGACCACTCGGAGGTCGAGCCGATCGAGATGCACGTCGACCCCCGGGTCCACATGATGGACATCGAGGTCGACGATCGCTCGGGCTTTCCCGAGGATGGCGAGGAGCCGATCATCTCGATCTCCGCGCACGATTCGTACCGCGACGAGTACGTGGTCTGGCTGTATCTCGCACCGGAGGGGAACGGCCACGCCCCGACGACACTCGACAACCACGAGCTCCTCGATGACGACGCGAACGTGGACGTCCGCCTGTTCGAAGACGAATCCTCGATGCTCGACGATTACCTCACGTACTTCGAGGAGACGGATCCCGACCTCTGGTCGGGCTGGAACGTCGACGATTTCGACGCACCCTATTTGCTCGATCGGCTCGAGGCGTTGAATCCGCGCGCCGATCACGATCTCGCCATCGAACGACTGTCTCGCGTCGAGGAGGTGTGGCGGGACGACTGGCGGGGCCCGAACGTCAAGGGACGGGTCGTCTTCGACCTCCTCTACGGGTATCGGCGGACCCAATTCAGCGAGCTGGATTCCTACCGGTTGGACGCGGTCGGCGAGGAGGAACTCGGCGAGCGCAAGGAGGTCTACACCGGCTCGATCGGGGACCTGTGGGAGGAAGACCCCGAGCGGTTGCTCGAGTACAACCTCCGGGACGTCGAGATCTGTGTGGAACTCGACCGTAAACAGGAGGTCATCGCCTTCTGGAATGAAGTCCGAACCTTCGTCGGCTGCAAGTTAGAGGACGCCCCGACGCCCGGGGATACGGTGGACATGTACATCCTTCACAAGGTGCACGGCGATTTCGTCCTGCCGTCCCGGGGCCAGGTCGAGGGGGAAGACTACGAGGGCGGGGCGGTCTTCGATCCGATCACGGGCGTCCGGGAGATGGTGAGCGTCCTCGACCTGGCCTCGCTCTACCCGATGTGCATGATCACCGTCAACGCGTCACCGGAAACGAAGGTCGATCCCGACACGTACGAGGGGGCAACCCACGTGGCGCCCAACGGGACCCACTTCCGCAAGGAGCCGGACGGGATCATCCGGGAGATGGTGGACGAGTTACTCGTCGAGCGCGAAGAGAAGAAATCCCTGCGGGACGATCATGAGCCAGGCACGGAAGCGTTTGCCCGGTTCGATCGCCAACAACAAAGTGTCAAGGTATTAATGAATTCTCTGTACGGCGTATTGGGATGGGATCGTTTCCGCCTATATGACAGGCAGATGGGAGCCGCCGTCACAGCAACTGGACGTGCTGTCCTGCAATTTACGGAGGATACCGTGAATGATATCGGGTATCAGGTAATTTATGGTGACACCGATTCGGTACTATTAGAGATCGGAGATGAAGTCGACAAACCGACCGCAATCGAACGCTCCCACGAGATCGAGGAACGCATCAATGCATCCTACGACGAATTCGCCCGGGAGACATTAAACGCGGAACATCATCGCTTCGAGATCGAGTTCGAGAAACTGTACCGCCGGTTCTTCCAGGCCGGCAAGAAAAAGCGCTACGCCGGACACGCCATCTGGTCGGAAGGCAAGGACGTCGACGATGTCGACATCACGGGCTTCGAGTACCAGCGCTCGGATATTGCGGAACTGACCAAGGAGGTCCAGCGGGAGGTCATCGACATCATCGTCACCGGGGACGACCTCG
>CAYSMB010000029.1:0-14020 GCA_964432005.1 uncultured Halobacteriales archaeon | reverse complement strand
ATGGCCCAGCTGCGTTTCGACGACATCGCGGGGTGTCACGTTCTCGGGGATCTCGAGGACCCCGAGATCCGTCTCCAGGCGCTCGCCGGGCTCGCGCCCGTAGGATCGATCCTCGCGGACGAGGCGGACGGCCACGCTAGGAAAGCCGGGCGATGGCTTCGGCGAGGTCCCCGTCAGTCGCCTCGAGGGCCTCCCGCGCAGCGTCCTGGGACTCGCCGGTCCGTTCGGCGACGAGCTCGACGTCTTCGTCGGGGATGTCGGCCCCGCCGGCATCCGTACTCGACTCACCCTCCCGTGTCTCGGGCTCCCCGACGATTTGGAAGGTCCGCTGGCCCTGCGCATCCATCCGGGTGACCTCCGGCGTGTCGAAGTACAGTACTTCGCCGGATTCGGTGCGGATCTCGACGTCCACGGCATCGATCTCGTTCATCTCGATGCCCATCTGTTCCATCATCTGCTGGAGCTTCCGCGGATTGACCCCGCCGCCGCCTCCGAACATGTCCGAACGGTCGCCATCCGGCGTCAAAAACGTGCCGCCAGCCTACCGTCCCTCCCATTCCTCCCGGCCTTCCCGCATCGCGACGGCGACGCCGCGCTCGAAGTCGCACATTCCATCCGCCGAGAGTTCGGCTCGCCCCACCCCCAGCAGCTCCGTTCGCGCTTCATCGACGACGAGGACTTCGTCGTATGGTCGGATCACCGGATCGACGTCCGTCACGAACTTCGCGAACGCATCCTCGCCGGCGCGCACGAACGGCTCGCTTTCGTCGTCGACCGCGACGCGGTATGCGGGGGCGCCAAGCGTCTCCGCGAGACGCCGGCCGCCGGCGAACCCGAGGGTGAATCGGCCGTCACCCCCGAGGGTGACGAGACGTCCGGTGGGGCCGATGACCTGCCGCGGCCGGCCCGATTTGGATCGACGGATCTCGATGTCCCCGTCCGGATGAAACAAGCCCTGGCCTGCCCCGGCGCCGAACTGATAGTCGGCGATCGTGCGTAGCGCACCGAGACCCCTAGCCTCCGTCATCATCGGGCGGGAGCCGCCGGCTCCGTTAGAAGATGTCGGTCGCCGATCCTCGCCAGCGCATCGCTCGATCGGCCGCACAGTGACCGTGCCCCGCGCCTTATTCCACCCGCGAGGCATCTCGGTCGGCCTGGCCCAACACCCCGAGCTGGGGTCGTCGGGATCCGAGGTGCGTGTCCCGGAACCCGGAGGCGTATTTCAGTCCGAACCCGAACATCCGATCGGCCCCGATGTGACCGATCCAGATCAGCGTAACGAGCACGATCAACCGGCCGTCCGCCCAGACCCCGTAGGCGCCCATCGCCAGCGGAAGCGGGTCCGTGTGCACGACGTTGTAGGTGGGACTTCCGATTCGGCCGCCACCCAGATATCCGAGCATCGACAGATCGGGCGCCAACGCCAATAGGAGTAGCAGTCACATGGGTCCGTTCAAACCGAGGTATCCCATCAGGGCGACCACGAGGGCGACCGCACCCCGAGACGGAGAAACGCGCGGGATCCAAATCCCGATCCCGAGCCCCAGCGGGAAAACGATGTACCGGCAAGCGCTCACGTGTCCTCGATCTTACAGGAGGAAACGATCGGTCTCCTCGCCGAGGTCGGTGTACTCGTCGGCAGCCTCCACGAGCCGATCGGCGGTCGACCCGCCGAAGGCCATCACCTCGACGCGGACGCCTTCGTGGCGGAGATGCGAACAGAGACGCGTGAAGTCCCCGTCGCCGGTACAGAGCACGACCACGTCGACGTGGCTCGCCAGCGTAATGGCGTCTAAGCTCATCCCGACGTCCCAGTCGGCCTTGATCGATCCGTCCGAAAACCGTTGGATATCCTTGATTTTGGTCTCGAACCCGATGTCGCCAAGCGCATCGAAAAAGCGTTCCTCGTCCTCGGCCTCTGCCCGAATCACATAGGCGATCGCGCGCGTCAGGCGTCGATCGGCGGCGGCCGCCTCGAGCAGGGCCTCGTAGTCGACGTTGCTCGAATACATGCTATGCGAGGAGTGATAGAGGTTTTGGGCGTCCGCGAGGACCGCCACTTGCTGATCGAGATGAAACTGCGTCATACCGGCGCGTACATGGCCGGGAGTAAAGGTGTTCGCCGCTCGGGCCTCAAAACCATTAAATCGATCCTGCCATAATCCGACCGTAATGACCGCGTGGACGCGCGGGGCACGCGAGCCGGCCGCGGCCGGGAGCGTGTCGGCTATTCTAAAGCGCGGCGTCCGGTGAGGTCCTCGGCGGGGCTGGCAATCCCGTCGCGGGCCCGTGCCGCCCGGCGCACCGGTGACTGAACGAGAACGGATCCAAGCATATGACACACCACCAACACATCACGACCGGGGTATTTCCCGCGATGGTCACCCCGTTCGACGCGGACGGACGCATCGATCACGAAGCACTTGCGACCGAGACCCGGTACCTGGAAGAACGGGGCGTCGACGGCCTCGTCCCCGTCGGATCGACCGGCGAGAGCGCGACGTTGAGCCACGCCGAACACGTCGAGGTCGTCGAAACGGTCGTCGAGGCAGCGGAGGATGTCCCAGTGATCGCGGGCGCGGGATCGAACAACACCCAGGAGGCGATCGACCTCGGCGAGGGGGCTCGGGCGGCCGGCGCCGACGGTCTCCTCCTCATCTCGCCATATTATAACAAACCCGAGCCGCCGGGGATGGAGGCCCATTTCGAGGCCATCGCGGACGCAGTCGACCTCCCCCAGATCGTGTACAACGTCCCAAGCCGGACGGGCCGGAGCATCGACCCCGAAACGACGGCCGCCCTCGCGAGCCACGACCGTATTGTCGGCTACAAGGCCGCCAGCGGGGACATCGGTCTGATCGACGAGGTGATCGACCGTACGGTCGACGAGGAGTTCGACGTATTGGCCGGGGACGACGTCATGACCCTCCCCCTGTGTGCCATCGGCGGGACCGGTGTCGTGTCGGTCGCGGCGAACATCGATCCCGTCCGCGTCGTCGACCTGACTCACGGCGCCCTCGAGGGCGATCTCGACCGGGCAAGGCGGTATCACCGGGAACTGTCCGAACTGTTCCGAGCGATCTTCGTCGAGACGAACCCGATTCCCGTCAAGGAGGCCGTGGCCATGCAGGGCCGCTGTGAGCCACACCTGCGATCGCCGCTCTCGCGGCTTTCACCCGACCATCGGGAGGCACTGCGATCGATCCTCGCGGACCTGGAGTTGCTGGACGAGGTCGCCCCGCAATGACGCGGATTGCGGTCACGGGCGCGACGGGTACGATGGGCCGGACCGTCCGATCGGTCGCCGACGCACGTGGGGACATCTCGGTCGAGCTCGCCGTCTCTCGCTCGCCCGGAGCAATCGACGGACCCGCGGTCCACCCCGACGAGCTGGCCGAACGCTTGGACGATCGCGTCGACGTGCTGGTCGACTTCACGGTCCCCGAGGCGTCGATGACGGCCGTCTCGGCGGCGGCCGACGCCGGGGTTGCCGCCGTGAGCGGCACCACGGGGTTTTCCGACGGACAACTGGCCGAACTCGAAGACCATGCAGCGGCCATCCCCGTCCTGCTCGCACCGAACTTCTCTCGCGGGATCCAGGTCCTGACCGAGGCTCTCGCGCCGGTCATCGACGGATTGCCGGGATACGACATCGAGGTCACGGAGACCCACCACAATCGCAAACGCGACGCCCCGAGCGGCACCGCCGACCGGTTTCTCGACATCATCGAGGACGTCCGCCCCGACGCCAGGCGGGTTAGCGGGCGGGAGGGCGAAGCGCCACGATCGGCCGACGAAATCGGCGTGCACGCCCGACGCGCGGGCTCGATTACCGGCGAACACGAGGTCCTCCTCGCCGGCGAGGACGAGGAGCTCCGCCTCGTCCACCGGGCCGAATCGCGACGGGTCTTCGCCGCCGGCGCGCTCGATGCCGCGGCGTGGATCGACGGCAAACCGCCAGGCTGGTATCGGTTCGCGGACGTGATCGACGCATGACTCTTGAAGAGGAGGTTGACGAGCTCTGGGCGGCGTACGGTGCCGGCGAGCTCGACGCCACGACCGTCGGGGCGCCCGGGCTGGACACGCTCGATCGCTTCCTCGAGGCCCTCGAGGCGGGCGAGGTCCGGGCGGCCACCCCGACCAGCGACGGAACAAACCCCGAGGAGCGCTGGGAGTCAAACGCCTGGGTCAAGCGCGGGATCCTCCTGAACTTCGGCCTGCGCGAGACCGAGCCGCGACCCTACGGGGACGTCCGCTATCACGACGTCCTGCCGCTTCGGGCGACGGCGGATCTCGGCGATCGCGGAACGAGGAACACCCCGGACGGCACCACGATCCGCCGCGGTGCCTACGTCGGCGGGGACGCGATCCTCATGAGCCCGTGTTTCCTCAATATCGGCGCGTACGTCGGCGACGGGACCCTGGTCGATTCCTGCGATACGGTCGGATCGTGTGCCCAGATCGGGGCGAACGTAAAACTCGGGGCGAACACGCTGATCGGCGGCGTCCTCGAACCCGTCGAGGATACGCCGGTCGTCATCGAGGACGACGTCTCGATCGGCGCCGGCTCCCGGATCACCTCCGGTTTCGTGGTCGGCGAGGGTGCCGTCGTGGGCGAGAACACGTTGCTCACTCCCCGGATCCCCGTATACGACCTCGTCGAGAGCGAGGTCGTGGCCGGCTACGTCCCGCCGGGCCGTCGGGTGATGACGCGGTTCGTCCGGTCATCGGTCTCAGAGCACGAGCTCTTCGACGGGCAGGAGGCCTACAAGCCGGCCGTCGTCGCGACCGACCCGAGCGAAGACACTTTCGACGCGGTCGAGCGCGAGGCCGCCCTCCGGGAGTGACGATGTCCGACCGCCCCGTCCGCCGGCTTCCCGATTGGGATCACGATCGACTTCGCGAACTCGCCGAGACCTACGGGACCCCCCTCTACGTGATCGATCGCGATCGCGTGCGGGCGAACTACGAGCGCATCGCGGAGGCCTTCGGCGATCGGGCGCGGGTCATGCACGCGGCGAAAGCCCACACCGGACGAGCGGTCCTCGAGACCGTCCTGGAGGCCGGCGGCACGATCGAATGTGCGGCCCGCGGCGAACTCGTCCGCGCGCTCCGCGCCGGCGCCGACCCCGACACGCTCCAGTATACCGCCGTCAACCCACCGGCCGCCGATCTGGATTACGCTGCCTCGTTGGCGGCCGACCATCCGGGCCTGACGGTGACGGCGGGGGCTCGCGACACGTTCGACCGCCTCGCCGATCGTGGATTCGAGGGCCGCGTCCTCATCCGGGTCAACCCCGCCATCGGGACCGGCCATCACGAGAAGGTGGCCACGGGCGCGGATGCCAAGTTCGGGATTCCGTACGAGGAGGTGACCGAACTCGCAGAGCAGCTCCGCGACCGCTTCGAACTGGTGGGCCTCCACGTCCACGCTGGCAGCGGCGTGCTGGCCGACCAGCTCGACGAGCACCTGCGCGCGATCGAGAAGGTGGTCGATCTCGCACGGTCGATCGACGGGCTCGAGGTCATCGACGTCGGGGGCGGGTTCGGCGTGCCGTACCACGAGGAGGAAGTGCCCCTGGACATGCCCGACGTTGCCGATCGCGTCGTCCAGGCGGTCACACCGCTCGAGGCCGAACTCGTCGTCGAGCCGGGCCGCTACGTCGTCGCCGACGCCGGGGTGTTGCTGACCGGGGTCAACACGGTCAAACCCACATCCGAAACACGGGTCGTCGGCGTCGACGCCTCACTGGCGACGCTCATCCGTCCCGCGATGTTCGACGCGTACCATCCGATCCGGAACGTCACCGCCCCCGAGCGAGAATCCGTGGCGTCCTCGGTCGGCGGTCCGTGCTGTACCAGCGCCGACGTCTTCTGTACGGACCGGCCGATTGGGGAACCCCGGCGGGGGGACCTGCTCGCGATCGGCAACGCCGGTGCGTACGGCTACGAGCTGGCGAACAACTTCCATTCCCAGCCCCGCCCCGCCGAGGTCGCCCTCGTCGGCGACGACGTCCGGATCGCCCGTCGGCGCGAGACGATCGAGGATGTCGTGGCCCTGGAAGATTAGTCCGCGATCCGCTCGCGGAGGATGGTCCGGTGACAGCCCTTCTCCTCGGTATTCTCGAAGCACACGAGCGCGACGTGTTGGCCGGACTGCAGCGTGCGTCGGATATCCTCGATCGCCGCGCGGGCGTCCTCGGAGCGATCGAGATGTCGACGATACCGGGATGCATAGCGCTCGTCGACCATCGCCCGGTTGTGCGCCGCCACCTCGTCGATTCCACGATCGGTGAGCGTGTCCACTCGCTCACGAAACGCTGTGAGTAGCGTGTCCGGCGGGCCCAGCGCCCGGCGGTTCTCGTCGATCACGCTCCATAGCCACGGCGTCGGCCGGCGGACCACGCCCACGCGGAGGGTATCGGCGGGCAGGTCGACCAGCTCGTTCTGCAACGCGGCGGCGTATGTATCCAGGAGCCGTCCACGGGACATGATGTAATGGCCTGTCGAATCGCTGCGTTCTTCAGCGTATGCCCTCATTCGCCGATCTTTTCGACGAGGTGCTCGGCGAGACCGGTATATGCGGCCGGACTGAGTTCCGGAAGGTCCTCGATATCCTCGAGTAACGCCCGGAGCTCCTCGATGCGCACCGCCTCGGCACGCGTTGCGGCCTTGACGCGCTCGTACGCGTCGGCGTGGCCCTCGCGCCGGAGGATCGTCTGCACGGCCTCCGCGAGGACCTCCGGATGTGCCTCGAGGTCCTCCCGCATCGCCGCCTCGTTCGGCGTGATCACGCCCAGGCCATCGCTCGTTTTGGTGTACCCGATCAGCGCGTGCGCGAGCGCCGCCCCGATATTGCGCTTGACCGTCGAATCCGAGAGATCCCGCTGGAGTCGCGAGGTCGTCAGATAATCCCCGAGGAAGACGAGATCCGCGTTGGCCTTCGAGAGGTTGCCTTCGCTATTCTCGAAGTCGATCGGGTTGACCTTGTGGGGCATCGTCGAACTCCCCGTCTCCTCGCCGTCAGGGGCCTGTCCGAGATAGCCCTGGCTGATGTACAGCCACATGTCTCGATCGAGATCGATGAGCACGCGGTTGACCGCCCGCAGCGCATCGAAAAGGACCGCGAGGTCGTCGCTCGGATTGATCTGGGTCGCCAGGGGCGTATGCTCGAGCCCGAGCTCCCGTACGAACGCTTCGGATACGGCCGGCCAATCGATCTCCTCGTAGGCGACGACGTGGGCCGCATAGGTCCCGCTCGCCCCGGCCAGTTTGCCGGCGAGGCCATCGACCGCCGCGTCGAGGCGATCGAGACCTCGCGAAAGCCGATCGGCATAGACCGCCATCTCCTTCCCGAACGTCGTCGGCGTGGCCGGCTGGCCGTGGGTACGTGCCAGCATGGGCAGCGATCGGTGGCGATCGGCCAGTGTTGCCAGGCCCCCACGGACAGTTTCGATGGCGGGTCTGATCACCTCCGTTACCGCGTCGCGGAGGAGGATGCGATAGGCCAGGTTGTTGACGTCCTCGCTGGTCAGACCGAAGTGGATCCACTCGTCGATCTCGAGGTCCGCCGGCAGCCGTTCCCGGATGAAGTACTCCACCGCTTTGACGTCGTGATTCGTCGCCGGGTACTTCCCGTAGCCTTCGGTCTCGATCTGCTTGATCAGCGCTGCGTCCTCGGCGTCGAAGTCCTCGTCGATCGCCCGAAGCGCACTCCGATCGTCAGCGTCGAGTGCGAGCGGAAGGGGTTCGAGATCCGCGAGCGCGAGCAGGTACTCGATCTCCACGTGCACCCGGGCACGCAACAGCCCGAACTCGCTCGCGTAGGTGGCGAGCGGTTCGGTCCGCGCCTGATATCGGCCGTCGAGGGGCGATACCGACCACAGCGGATCCGGCATGTGCCCGCTTTCAGACGGCATCCGCAAAGTCATATCGAAACGGCGGATCACAACCTCTAATTTGTCCCCGGCCCCCTTCGCCATCCATGGTCTCCATCCTCGGGATGGCCAGCAACCGCGGGCGGAACCTGATCAACATCCACCGGAACCGCCCCGGTGGGGCCGAACTCGCGGCGGTCGTCTCGAATGACGCGTCCGCCCCGATTCTGGAGAAGGCCGAAGCGCGGGATATCCCGGCGATCGCGGTCGAGCGCGGGGATAACGAAGGGCGATTCGCCCACGAGGAGCGGCTCCTGGAGGCGATCGAGGTCGACGCGTTCGATCTCGTCTGTCTCGACGGGTACATGCGGATCCTCTCGTCGACGTTTCTCGAGGCGATGCCGACGACCCTGAACATCCATCCGTCCTTGCTTCCGGCGTTTCCGGGCGATGATGCCTGGGGCGATGCGCTCGAGGCCGGCGTTTCCGTCACGGGCTGTACCGTACACGTCGTCACGGACGCCGTCGACGAGGACGGCAACGTGATCGAGGAGGAGGTCGACGCGGGTCCGATCGTCACCCAGGAGCCGATCCCCGTCTATCCGGAGGACGCGCGGGAATCCCTGAAAGAGCGGGTCCTCTACGAGGGCGAGTTCAAGGCGTATCCCCGGGCGGTGCGAGCGTTCGCCGAGGATCGTGTCGAAATCGCCGCGGACGGTTCGGTAACGATCGCGGACGAGGCCGGCGGGCGGTTCCCGAGCCGGCACGTCGGAACGGCGGATCGGCTAGGCGCGCTCCGGTACGGCGAAAATCCCCATCAAGAGGGCGCGGTGTACGTCGACGCCACCGCCACGGAACCGAACGTCATCGCGGGCGAACAGCTCGCCGGCAAGGGCATGTCCTACGTGAATTACATCGACGCCGCCGGCGCGTTAAAGCTCGTCCTGGAATTCAGCGAGCCAGCGGCCGCGGTCATCAAGCACGCCAACCCCGCCGGCTGTGCCACGGCCGAGGAGCTTGTGACGGCCTATGATCGGGCGCTATCGACCGATCCCATGAGCGCATTCGGCGGCATCGTCGCGCTCAATCGACCGTGCGATCCAGCGACGGCCGAGCGAATCGTCGATTCGGTCAAACATGTCGTCGTCGCACCAGGATATCGCGAGGGGGCCCTCGAGATCCTCCGCGAACGCGAGGACATGCGGGTGATCGACGCCGTCGACGGGGAGCCCCGGCCGATCGGACCCGATGACCGTTCCGAGACCATCGTCGAGCGCGCCGTACCGGGCGGGCGATTGCTCCAGGACCGGGACCTGTTCACGCTCGACCCGGACGATCTCGAAGTCGTGACCGAACGCGCCCCGACCGACGAACAACGCGAGACGATGCGGTTTGCCTGGCCGGTGGTCAAACATGCCACCTCGAACGCGATCGTGCTCGCGACGGGGACCGAAACCGTGGGTCTCGGGATCGGCCAGGTCAGCCGCGTGGACGCGGTCAGACTGGCCGCGCGCAAGGCCGAACAGCATGCGGAGGGAAAACACGCCACGGGGGCCGTCATGGCGAGTGACGCGTTTTTCCCCTTCCCCGACGGCATCGAAGCGGCCGCGGAGGCCGGGATCGATGCCATCGTCCAGCCCGGCGGGTCGACCCGGGACGAGGACGTGATCGCCGCCGCGGAGGCCCATGGCATGACGATGGCGTTCACCGGTCACCGGGCGTTTCGCCACGAGTAGCTCCCGACACGTTCAAGCGATCCCTGTAACTGGCTGCAATATGGAGTATCACGAGGCGGCGAATTTTCTCTTCGAGCTCCGCCAGTTCCGACCGAAACCCGGGACCGCCTCGACGCGCGCCCTCCTCGAGCATCTCGGGGACCCCCACGAGGGGATCGCCTACGTGCAGATCGGAGGCACGAACGGGAAGGGCAGCACCGCGCGCATGCTCGAATCCATCCTCCGGGCGGACGGCCGGACGGTCGGGCTGTATACTTCGCCGCACTTTGACGACATCCGCGAGCGGTTCCGCGTTGACGGCCGCTTGATCTCCAAGCGGGCGGTCGTCGACTTCGTCGAGGCCGCCGAGGAGTACATCACCAACCGCGCGGCGACGGGGGATCCCGTGACCTTCTTCGAGGCCACGACGGCGATGGCGTTGTGGTATTTCGGCCGGGAGGACATCGACATCGCGGTCCTCGAGGTCGGGATCGGCGGACAGTTCGATGCGACCTGCGTGGTCGATCCGGTCGCCAGTGCAGTGACCAACGTATCTCTCGAGCATACGGAGATCCTCGGCGATACGATCGAGGAGATCGCCCGCGATAAGGCCCACGTCGCCCCCCGGCAGGCGCCACTGGTGACGGCGACGTCGGGCGAAGCCCGGCGTGCGGTCCGCCGTCGGGTTGAGGAACTGCACGCGGAACGGGAGACGGGAATGGCCCGGGAGGACCAGCTTCTGACGGTCGGGGACGGCGCGGAAGACGACGTCCGGGTGCGTTACGAGGGCCGGACGAATCACGTGGAATCGCGGGTGCGCATCTCGGGCGATGAGGACCCGATCGAGACCGCGATTCCGCTCCTGGGTGCGTATCAGGCGACGAATGCGGGGATCGCGGCGACGCTCGCCCGGCAGTTGACCGTCCACGACCCCCAAACGATCGCCCGGGGGCTCCGGGGGGCCTACTGGCCCGGTCGAGCGGAAGTCATGGGCGAGGACCCGCTCGTCATGCTCGACGGGGCCCACAACCCGGCCGCCTGCGAGCAGCTACGGGCGATCGTCGAGAGCTTCGAGTACGATCGCCTCCACCTCGTCGTGGGCGTGATGCACGAGAAGGACCACGTGGCGATGGCCGAGGCCCTCCCCGATGCCGACGTCGCCTACCCTACCCGTCCCGCGACCAGTCGCGCGGAGGACCTCGCCCCGTTGGAGACGGTCTTCGCGGATGCCGGCACACCCAGGCTCGAGCCAGAACCGGCGGTGGAGGACGCTGTCGCAGCCGCCCTCGCGGCGGCGGACCCGGACGACGCCGTGCTGGTGACCGGGTCGCTCTTTACCGTCGCCGAGGCCCGCCAGCGGTGGGTTCGCACGACGATCCCGCGACGCATCGATGGCCCCGCCGACGTCGAACGGGCCCTGGCCGCCGCCGACGCCGATCTGAGCGCCCACGAAGATACCGTCGCGTCGGGCGTCCACCGGGCCGTGAGCACGCGTGTGTATCCCCGCCAGGCCCGGTGGCTCGAGGAGGAGCTGCGGGCGCTGGGGGGTACCGTGGCGACGACGGCGCTCAACGAGACCGTCGAGGAGCCGATCGACATCCTGCTCATGGGCACGGACGCTCAGTTCGCGGCCCTCGGGGACGCGATGGCCGACGCCCAAGTCGGCCTGGATACCGTCCGCGCCGACATCGCCGGGTTGCTCGCCTCGGATGCGGATGCGGCTACGACGTTTCCCTGGACGGCCGGCCCCACCGTCATGGGCATCGTGAACGCCACCCCCGACAGCTTCCACGACGGGGGCCGATACGACACGACCGAGGCGGCGGTCGAGCGGGCGGAGGCGCTGGTCGAGGCCGGCGCGGCCATCGTCGACGTCGGTGGCGAAAGTACCCGCCCGGGGGCCGACCCCGTCTCCGTAGACAAAGAGCGCGAGCGGATCGAACCCGTCATCGCCGCGCTGGCCGACCGCGACGTGACGGTCTCGGTCGATACTAGGAAGGCCGAGGTCGCGGAGGCCGCGCTGGAGGCGGGGGCGGATATGCTCAACGACGTCTCCGGTCTGGAGGACCCCCGAATGCGGTTCGTCGCCGCCGAGCACGACGCCCCGTTGGTGGTGATGCACAGCATCGACGCGCCGGTCGTTCCCGGCCGGAACGTCGAGTACGACGACGTGGTCGACGACGTCATCGCGCAGCTGCGTGAGCGCGTCCTACTCGCCGAAAAGGCGGGTCTCGAACGGGATCGGATCGTCGTCGATCCGGGCCTGGGATTCGGCAAGGCCGCCGCCGAGAGCTTCGAACTCCTCGGACGGACCGCCGAGCTCCGCGCGTTGAGGTGTCCGATCATGATCGGTCACTCCCATAAGTCCATGTTCGCCGATCTGGCGACGCCGACCGAGGATCGACTCCCGGCCACGATCGCCGGGACGGCCCTGGCCGTGGCGGGAGGGGCCGACATCGTCCGGGTTCACGACGTGCCGGAGAACGTCGCGGCCGTCCGGACGGCGCTCGAGGCCGGTATGGGGCGACCGTGAACGCGCTCGGATCCGTCGGGTGGATTCCGACACGCGTATGCTCGCCCCGCCGGGAATGGCTGTCATGACGCTGCGGGTCACCTTTCTCGGGACGAGCGCGGCCGTTCCGACGACCAAGCGCAACCCCAGCAGCGTCTGCATCAACCGCGAGGGCGATCGCTTCCTGTTCGACGCGGGCGAAGGCACCCAACGACAGATGATGCGGTTCGGGACGGGCTTCGCCGTCGAGGCGATCTTTCTCACCCATCTCCACGGCGATCACGTGCTCGGCCTCCCGGGCCTCCTCCAGACCTGGGACTTCAACGAACGCCCGCGCCCGCTGGAGATCTACACGCCGGCGGGGACGGGGTCCCGGATCCGCCAGTTCCTGACCGCGCTCGACGATGACATCAGCTTCGAGGTGACCGTGACCGAGGTCCAGGCCGGCGTCACGGCGTTTCGCGGGGACGACTACGAGATCCGAACCGTCGCGACCGAGCACCGGACCCGATCGGTCGGCTACGCCCTCATCGAGGAGGAAAGGCGGGGCCGATTCGATCGCGAGCGTGCCGAGGAGTTGGGCGTGCCCGTCGGGCCGAAGTTTTCCAACCTCCACCGCGGGGAACCGGTGGAACTGGACGACGGGACGACTGTGCAGCCCAGCCAGGTCGTCGGGCCGCCCCGTCCGGGCCGTCGACTCGTGTATACCGGCGACACCCGCCCCTGCGAGACGGTGGTCGAGGTCGCCACGGATGCGGACCTGTTGATCCACGACGCGACATTCACCGAGGAGCGCGCCGAACGGGCCGTTCGGACCGCCCATGCGACCGCCGCCGAGGCGGGCGAGGTCGCCGCCCGGGCGGATGTCGCCCGCCTCGCGCTCACGCACATCTCCTCGCGTTACACCGGATCGGAGACCGGCCACGCCGAAGAAGCCGCCGAGGCCTTCGATGGCCGGGTGATCCTCGCCGAGGACGGTCGTGAGCTGGATATCCCGTATCCGGAGGCCGACGAGGCGGTCTAACCAACGTGGCGTTTATTGCGGTTCCATCGTCTAGCAGACGACAGTGAGCGCGCGAACCCGGGCGCTTGAGGCCCCGCTCTTCGGCGTCGACGTCCATAGTGGCGACGTCCGCGGCGGGTCGGCTTCCTATGCCCTCGTCGTGCTGACCGACGGCGACGTGGAGCGGACGGTCGTCTCCCGCCGGAAATTGCTACGACGGATCGACGAGGAAACGCCGGATCTCGTCGCCACGGACAACGTCTTCGAACTCGCCGACGACAAGGACGATCTGGTCGCTCTCCTCGGGTCCCTGCCGGCGGAGACGAGCCTCGTCCAGGTCACCGGCGCGGAACGTCCCGAGCCCCTCTCGCGGGTCGCCCATCGGCACGACGTGCCGTATGGCAAAGACCCGATGGAGGAGGCGGAAGCGGCCGGGCGCCTCGCGGCGGGAAACGTCGGTTACGAGGTCGAGGCCTTTGCCGAGACGACCGAGGTGAAGGTCGCGCGCGGTCGCTCGACGGGCAAGGGCGGCTGGAGTGCCGATCGGTACACCCGGCGGATCCATGGCGCGGTCAAACGCAAGACCGGTGACGTCGAGGATGCCCTCGAGGAGGCCGGGCTTGCCTACGAGGTCGACATCACGGAGAAGTACGGCGGCTACGCCAACGCCATCTTTACCGTGGAGGCGACCCCGGAGGAGATCCCCGTGCGTGCCGGCCGTGGCGGCGACGTCCGGGTGGAGATCGAACGCGAGCGCCGCGACGGAATCGCGTTCGAGCCACTGGCGACCCGGCGGGATCACGTGATCGTGGGCGTCGATCCCGGAACGACGACCGCCGTCGCCGTCGTCGATACCGACGGCAACGTCCTTGACGTCTACAGCACGCGCACCGACGATACCTCGGACGTCGTC
>CAYSMB010000028.1:12841-14610 GCA_964432005.1 uncultured Halobacteriales archaeon | reverse complement strand
CTCGGTCATCCCGAGGATGGCCCCATAAATGACGCCGACGAGATAGGCGACAATGATCGCGGGGAGGACGAGAATCATCGAGTTCGCGAGTCGCTCGCCAATGTAATCGAAGACGGGCCGCCGGGATACGTGGGAGACCCCTGCGTTCCCCGTCGCCAGGTTCCGCATGAATTCGAAATATTGGATGTGCAACGGATCGTTAAGTCCCCATTCATCCCGGACCTGTTCGATATACTCCGGGGAGGCTCCCTCCCCGGCGAGGATCGTTCCGTAATCGCCAGGCATGAGCCGAAACGCGAAAAATAGAAACGTCGCCACCGCCCAGATCAACAGGACTGTCACGACGATCCGGCGTCCGTAGTAGCGGAACTTACTCATCGGCGGGCACCTCCCGTGGCCGCCCGTCCGAGCGCGACCGGTCCTCGTGGTCGTAATAGAGGTGACAGGCCGCATGGTGAGGCTCGTCGCCATCGATCGGGACGAACATCGGGGATTGATCGCAAACGTCCATCCGCTCGGGACAGCGATCCTTGAACCGACACCCGTCGGGCATGTTCGAGGCGTCGCTCGCCGTGTCGGGGATATCGACTTGCTCCCGCGTGTGAGTGGGGTCGGGGATAGGAATCGACCGGATCAGCGCTTCGGAGTAGGGATGTTTGGGGTCGTTGAGAATCTCCATCGTCGGTGCGCTCTCGACGATCCGACCGAGGTACATGACGTTCACACGATCGCAGACGTACGACACGGTCGAGAGGTCATGCGAGACGTAGAGCATCGAGACATCGTGTTTGGAGGTCAGCTCGCTCAGTAGCGTGAGGATCGAGGCTTGAGTGGATACGTCGAGCATCGATACCGGCTCGTCGGCCAGAATGACGTCCGGATCCGGGGCCAGCGCCCGCGCGATGGCGACGCGCTGTTTCTCCCCACCAGAAAGTTGAGACTCCTTTCGGTGGAGGAACTCCTCGGCCGGAGTGAGCCGGACTTCCTCGAGGATCTCGAGGATACGCTCGTCGTCCCATTCGATGCCGTGAATACGCAATGGTTCGGCGACGGCCTCACGTACGGTAAAGTGGGGATTCATCGTGTTAAACGGATCCTGGAAGATGATCTGGATCCGGCGGCGCAACTCCTGCCACTCGGTCTTACTGAACTCCGAGACCGGTCGGCCTTCGAACCGGATATCCCCGTCGGTGAACGCGTACCCGCCCAGAATGAGCCGCATCAGGGTCGACTTGCCACAGCCACTCTCGCCGATCACCCCCTGGACCTCGCGGCGTCGTAGATCCAGATCGACCCCGTCGACCGCTTTAACCGGCGCTTTCACCGAGCCAGTGAGGCGTTGTTTGATCGCATCGACGATGTTCGTCGACTGGTCGAAGTGTTTCTTGAGCCCCTCGATCTCGAGGACGGGCTGCTCGGCCATTGCCGGGGGCTCGCCCTCCCCGATCGTCCGCTCCGCGCGCCCCTCGGCGAGATATTCGGCCGCCAGTTGGTCCATCTCCCCGTGACGGATGCACCCGACGGTATGTCGCTCGTCAGCGGAGGTGGACTCCAGCGGCGGTGCCCCCTGTCGGCATTCCTCGATCGCCCACGGACAGCGTGCGGCGAACGTACATTCGTTCACTTCTGACCGAAGCGCCGGTGGACTCCCCTCGATTTCGGCAAGCTCGGCATGTGGATGGCGAATGTCCGGGAAGGCCTGCTGGAGCAAGATCGTGTACGGGTGACGGGGGTGCTCGAAAATGCGCTCGGTCGTGCCGCTCTCAGCA
>CAYSMB010000028.1:0-12831 GCA_964432005.1 uncultured Halobacteriales archaeon | reverse complement strand
ATCCGATCGCATACCTCGAAGACGACGGAGATATCGTGGGTGATCAACAGGAGGCTGAGGTCGTAATCCTCGCGAGCCTCGAAGAGGTACTCCAGGACCTTGTCCTGCATGATCACGTCCAGCGCGGTCGTCGGCTCGTCCGCGATGATCAACGACGGCTCGAGCAGTAAGGCGAGGGCAATGATTGCGCGTTGTTTCATCCCGCCCGAGAACTGGAAGGGATAATCGTGGATCCGCTCGCGGGGTAAGCCGACGACCTCGAACAGTTCCTCGAGTTGCTCGAGCCCCTCCGCTTCCGTCCAGTCGGTGTGCTTGTTGGTGACCTCGATGGCCTGCTTGCTAATTCGCTTGAGCGGGTCAAGACTATTCATCGCTGCCTGCGGGATGAATGCGATCTCCTTCCAGCGGATCGATTCGTCGAGGGCGGATTCGCTGAAGTCCTGAATCTCCTCGCCCTTGTACTTGATCGTGCCAGAGACGACCTCCCCGTTCCGGTCGAGCCCGCCCATGACGGCCTTCGCGAGCGTGCTCTTGCCACAGCCACTCTCCCCGACGAGCCCGAAATACTCGTTGGCGCCGATCTCGATCGAGGCGTCATTGACCGCATGGACGTCCCCCGAACGGGTCCGATAGCGGATCTCCAGGTCCTCGATTTCCAAGACCGGATCGCTCATATGGCACCCCCCGTGCTATCGACACTCGTGTCATGGACGCGCTCGTAGGCGCGCCCGAGCATAATGATCGAAAGGACGGTGATCGTGATCATGAACCCCGGCGCCATCGACCACCACCACGCACTTCGGAGGTAGCCCGATCCGTAGGCGTTCCGGAGCATCACGCCCCAGGAGGGGATGAACGGATCCATGAAACCGAGGAATGCCAGCGAGGCACTGATCAGGATCGTCACCCCGGAGCCCAGCGCGAGGAACAGGATCACCATCCCCATCATGTTCGGCAGGATGTGTCTGAGGATGATGTACGTGCTACTCGCGCCCATCAGCTTGGCGGTCTCGACGTGCTCTCGTTCCTTGATCTGGAGAACTTGCGAGCGGAAGACACGCGCGTTCCCGCGCCATAGCAGGAGTCCGATCAACGCCACGGTGCTCCACATCCCGAAGCCGAAGAAGGCGACCAGGACGATCGCGGTCGGGATGAGCGGAATGCCGTACATGAAATCCGTCAGGCGCATGAGCACGCTATCCTTCACCCCTCCGGCATACCCGGAAACGACGCCGATGAGGAGGCCGGTGGAAACGATGATCAGACCCCCGGAGATACCGATCAGCATCGTGTACCGCGTCCCGATAATGATCCGCGAGAAGATGTCGTGTCCGTTAGCATTGGTCCCGAGCAGGTGCTCGCTCGACGGCGGTTCGTTCCGCAGGAATTCCCCGTCCTCACCTCGCATAACCGCATCCGCTTCGTACGGTGCAAGCTGTGGCCCGAAAATGGCGAGGAAGAGCAGGACGACGAGGATGGAAAAACACACAACAGTGATGCCGTCGGAGAAATACTTCGGCAAAGTATCGCGAAGCGACCGGACGATGTAATGTTCCCGCAGCGAGGTCGATAACAACCGGTCCGCTACTTGTCGGACGACCTGAATGGGACGCATCCGTTGGCCGATGTCCCGAATGCGCCGAAATAAAGATTTGGATGGCATGAGCGCCCGCGTGTTTCGATCGACGGGAACGTTTAATACCGACCGTCGGTCCTTCGCAGACGATGATGGCAGCGACCGCCCTCAAGGACGTCACGGTCCTCGAAATGGGCAGTTTCCTGACCGCCCCAAAGCCCGCACGTTACCTGGCGGAATTCGGGGCAGAGGTCATCAAAGTCGAGAATCCGGCCGGCGCTCCTTTCCGGTCAAATACGCCCGAGGACGATACCGGGATCACTCCGATGTTTTCGATCATCAACCGCGGCAAAAAGAACGTCTCCATCGATCTCCACACCGATGAAGGGACGATGGTGTTCAAAGATCTCGCCGCGGAGGCCGACGTGATCGTCCAGAATCTGGCTCCTGGCCGCGTCAAGGAGTTCGGGATCGAGTACGAATCGATCGCGTCCGTCAACCCGGATATCATCTACTGTTCGATCAGCGGGTACGGCCAAACCGGCCCGTGGGCCGACAAGAAATCGATGGACTACATGGCCCAGAGTATGAGCGGTCTCCCGTACCAGAACGCCGAGCGAGCTGGCCACGATCAGCCCGCCCTATCCGGCTGGTTCGCCGCCGACGAACTGACCGCGAGTTACGTCACGACCGCGGTGTTGGTCGCGTTGATCAACGGGGAAGGCACCCATATCGATATCTCGCTACTGGATTGCATGCTGGGATCCTTCTCGGCGAAGGCCCACGCATACAGTCTCGGCCAGGAGATCAATCCGCCGGACGAACAAGAGACGTATCCGGGGCCGATCGGCCTGTACCCGACCGCGACCGAGCCGGTCACCGTCTATCTGCTGGATCGGCGACCTGCACGCTGGCGGGAGTTCTGGGAGTTGCTGGGACTCACTGAGTGGGTCGAGGAGGACCGATACGTGACGGTCCCGAGCATGCAAGATCACAAACCGCACATCGAACAAACCGTCGAAGCGGCATTTCGGCAAAAACCACAGGAGGAATGGTTGGAGCGACTCTGGTCCGAGGGCTTTACGGCCGCCCCAGCGCTGACTGTCAGGGAGGCCTTCGAACACGAGCAGCTCGAGGGACGGGAGGTCCTCGAACATGTCGAAAACGAATACCTCGAGGAGTATCTCGAACAGCGCTTTCCGGCGATGTATTCCGCCTACGACGTCGGCACCGACGAACCGCCCCCGCGACTTGGCGAGCACACCGACGAACTTCTGCGTCGAGCGGGCTACGACGAAGGGGACATCGAGCGGCTTCGCGCCGCCGAGACGATCAGGTAGGCACGTTTCCGGCCATCACAACTCGATCTCGACGGATACGCGGTCCTCGAAGAACGGTTGCAGGGCCGAGCGGTCGAGTTTTCCGCTCCCCGTACTCGGGAGGTCCTCGTCGACCACACAGTACGCTCGGGGACGCTTCCGTCGTGCCAGATCGGGATCGTCGAGACACCATTCATCGAGCTCCGCCGGCGCGAGGTCCGCTTCGGTTTTCACGATCGCAACGACTTTCTGGCCGAATTCCTCGTCCGCGACCGAGGTCACGGCCGCGTCATCCACGTCCGGGTGGACGTTGAGACATTCCTCGACGGTCGTGGGGTAGACCTTGGCACCGCGGGATTTGATCATGAAGTCCTTGCGACCCTCGATGTAGAGGAACCGTTCGTCGTCCTTGTAGCCGAGATCCCCGGAATACCACCACCCATCCCGGAACGTCTCCTCGGTCGTCGCGGTATCGCGCCAGGCCCAGACAGCCCGATCCGGGCTCTTGATGATGATCTCGCCGATCTCGCCCGGCGGGAGGGTCTCGTCGGGCTCCCCGTCCGGCTCGATCACCCGGACCTGAGTCAGCCCGCTCGGTTTGCCCACGCTATGGATCCGGTCGCCCTCCATGTCCTTGCTGTGGATGCTGGTCCCGACCACTTCGCTCGAAGCGTAACCGTTGGTGACCTCCTCGCAGATTTCCGCCTGGAGCCGATCGAGTGTTTCCGTGTCGAGGGTTTCCCCCGTCGTCCCGATCGACTCGAGCGAGCTGAAGTCATACTCGTCGAGATCGTCCAGGCGGAGGATCTCCCGCCACATCGTGGCCACGAGGCCGGCCCGGGTGATGTCCTCCTCGTCGAGGAGGCGGGCGTACTCCTCGGGATCCCACTCCCGCATGATGATCGTGTACCGGTTCGACAGCATCGCCCCGATGATCGAGAGGACATACGGCCCGAAGGATGGCGAGAGGGTCAGCAGGTTGCGGGCCCGGGGCCCCCGCTGCCGGCCGCCCATGAGCTTGAGCATCAGGGTCCGGTGGGTGTGACACCAACCCGTCGGTTCGCCGCTCGTGCCGGAGGACCACATGATGTAGGCGATATCGTCCTCCAACAGGTTCAGATCGAGTGGACTCCCGCCGTAGGCTTCCAAGAACGCGTCGGTCGTCATTTCTTGCTGAGATCCCGGCGCCCCGAGGGTCACGATCTCGTTGGGGGTGTCCCCAACTTCCGGGTAGACCTCGTTCTGGAGGAACTCTGAGAATTCCTCGTCGACGACGAGAACCGATGGCTGGACGTGTTCGATACAGTACCGTACCGTCCCCGGAGACGCTTTGGTATGTAGATTGGTCGTGATCGCCCCCGCTCTGGCGGCACCGTACCAGGCCGTTACGTGATCAACCGATCCCTCGCAGAAGAACGCGACCCGGTCTCCCTGGGAGACGAGGGACGCAAACGCCTCGCCGTAGGTTTCTGTCCGGGCATCGAACTCGCCCCACGTTAGCTCCTCGCCGCCTTCCGCGTCCCGGAAGGCGGGCGTGTCGGGATAATTCTCGGCGATAATGCCGGAGATCTCATCGATAGTGGTGATTTGATTCCCGCGACGCATCGGTGTGCGGAGCGTTGCAGAGTCCGCGGTTAAAAGTTCGGAAGCCTGAAAAGCGAGGCTACGTTTGGAGGTAGTTCTCGAACATCCGCGTGTGCGGGACTTCAAGATCAAGGAGCCGCACGATGTTTCCGCCCAGAATCAAGTTGAGTTTGTCCTGTTCGACGTCGTTCTCCAGCGCAAACTTCAGCAACTGACGGTACGCCCCGCCCCAGTAATCACATTGGTGGGCGGGGATCCCGCGGTGATTGACTTGGTCGAAATAGAACGAGGGATCTTGGCCCGGGCGGGAGACCTGGGGCATGGAGGCACCCCAGTCGGTTCCCCAGAGCATCTGTTCGGGGCCGATATTGGGATCGTAATATGGCTTCTCGAGAAGGTCGGCCCAGTACAGACCGACTTCGAGGTAGACGTCATCCCATGAGGCGGCGACCTGACAGCACTCGTCAACGTAATTCTCCCGCCAGTGGGCTTGCATGCCGCCATGGTTGAAGATGATCGGGACCTCCGGATACTCGGCCTTGATCTCGCCAGCGAGCGTCGGGTCACCGGTATCCACCGAGAAGGAACCCCCCGTGCCGTAACCGGATACATGGCCGGTGTGCCAGCTCACTGGGACATCGTGGTCGGCGGCTAGGTCGAAGACCGCCCGGAGTTCCTCCTTGCGTTCCGGCCAGGTTGCCTTTTCCTCGCGGCGCGGATCACTGAGGCCGCTACCCTCGCCGATCAGTTTGAACGGCTCCTTGTCGAGCCAGTCGTCGATCTCCGCGAGGGCGGCCTCCCGGGACCACTCCTCCTCGCCCCACCGGTGGCGTTTCGGCGTCTTCACCGGGATCGCGGCACAGACGAACTTCTCCGGGTGCTCTTGGGCGATTTCGTAGTTGATGGTGTTTTCCATCCCAGCCCCGGCGAGGAGGACGCACATGTCGACGCCATATTGCTCCATGTCATAGAGCAGGCGGTCCGAATTGTCGTATACGATGACTTCGTCGTCCTCGTCCGCCTCGGGGGCGGGCGTGGCGGCGACCATTTTCTCGGCGATCCGTTCGTAAGATGCCTCGTCATCGTGGGCCTGCACGCGCACGGCGTGCCGCTGGGCATGCACGTGGGTGTCCACGATAAAGCGGCCTAATTTCATACGCGGCTGAATCCGCTTACCACAGGGTTGTAAGTGTGTCGCACCCTCCCAAGGCGACCGGGAACCCGTAAGATACGGCCGGTTCCGGAAGGTTTTGGTAGGGTTGTCATCCATTCACATCCGCATGAAACTCGGTCGATTCGTAGTCGAGACTCATTGTCACGGCCAGCGCCATGCGGCCCGGATGAGTGGCGAGGATCACGGCGGGGACATCGGGAACATGTACGATAAGATCCCGACGGCGATCCCGGCCGACGAGGCCGACGACGATGATGCGGTGATCGTCTATGACAACTCCGATCGGCTCATCTACGACATGGAACAGTACGGGGTCGACATGTGTGTCCTGTTGCCCGGGTTCGGGATGACCAACGAGATCAATCGGCGCATCATCGAGGCCAACCCGGAGAAATTCGTCGCCGCGGCGTACCCCGTCCAGACACAGAAACGGGACCTCCGCGGCGAGGAGGAATGGAGTTGGGACGCCGCGGTCGACGAGATGGATCGCTGGCTCCAGGAGGACGGCTTCGTTCTGATCGGCGAGGCAGCGCCCCCGCTGTACGGCGCGGCACGACCCGACGGCCCGGTCGATTGGCCCGAGCGCAAGGAGGAACTCCGGCGGGTATTCGAAGTCGGCGCGAAACACGACGTGCCCGTCAGCCTCCATCCGGTTCCCGGCCACTCGGACGGACCACTGCGCAAAGATCCCACCCTGGCAGGCGAGCTAAAGGACGAGTTCCCGGACGTTCCCATCATTTTCAACCACGGTGGGATGCCTCTGGGATGGGACGAGACGCGCGTCGACCAGTGTTGCCAGGTGGCCGCATCCTGGGACGACGTGTATCTGGAGGTGGGACTATTCTGGGCCGACCTCTTCGAAAAGCCGTACTATGACCCCAATATCGGCCCCGAGCAGATGCTTTGGGGCGGCGACTGGGGCGCCTCATTGTCCGGCCAAGTCTCGCGCCCACACCAGGACCCGCCCTTCTACTGGGACTTCGTCGACGATCGCGGTATCCCCGCCCATCAACACGACTACTGGGGGGCCGCCCTCCGCCAGTTCCTCAAATTCGCCCTGGATAATGACGTCGAGCAGGACAAGCTCAACCTCATCCTCGGGGGCAACGCCGCCCGTCTCTTCGACCTTGACGTGCCCCATTCCCGGATGTTCGAGCAGTATCTCCAATAACTGGGTGCGCTTCGGTGTGCTTTAGTTCGGGTTCGAGAAGGACTCGGGCATGGCCGAGGAGGACACGCCCCCGACGGCGGCGAAGACATTGCTTCGGTCGTTGAAGTACCACGGCGTCGACCGCATTTTCGCGAATTTCGGAACGGACCATACCCCGCTCATCGAGGCGGCCGCCGCGTTGCGGGAAGCCGGCCGTGGTGATGACATCCCGGAGTTCGTGATCTGTCCCCACGAGGGAACGGCGATGAGCGCGGCCCATGGCGCCGCCGCCACGTCGGGCCGCCCGCAAGGGGTACTCGTCCACGTTGACGTGGGGACACAGAACCTCGGGGGAATGGTGCATAACGCTCACCGAGGCAATGCCCCCGTATTCATCATCGCCGGCGAGGCCCCGGTGAGCCACGGCTCGGCCACGGGGTCGCGAAGTATGGGCGTGCATTACCTCCAGGACGCGTACGATCAACACGGTATCCTCCGGGAGTACACGCGTTGGCACAGAGAATACCGCCCGCCCGCGGATCCCGACGAACTCGTCAGCCGGGGGCTTCGCATGGCCACGAACCCGCGGCGAGGCCCGGTGTATCTCACAGCCGCCCGGGAATCGCTCGAGGCGAACGTCCCGACACGTCTCGGCAGCCGGGAGGTGGACACGGTCACCACGCCGGGGGCCGACGTCACCGAGGTGCAAGCGTTGGCGGAGGAATTCATCGACGCCGAGGCTCCGCTCGTCGTGACAAGCACCCCATCGACCGAGGGTGATTGGGTCGGGGTCCTCACCGATTTCGCAGAGGCCGTCGGCGCCGGTGTCGTCGAAGCGACGCCGGCACAACTCTGTTTCCCTCGCGACCACGACCTGCATCTCGGCTTTATCGCGTCGCGCGCACTCGATCATGCGGACCTCATCTTGCTTTGTGACGTGGATGTGCCCTGGGTCCCGGCCGAGGAAGTGGCACCGACCGACGCGACGGTCGTCCAAATCGATCACGACCCGCTCAAAACGACCTACCCGCAGTGGGATGTCCCCGTCGACCGATCGATCGAGGCGGACCCATGCAAAACGCTGGTCGCCATCCGGGATGCGATGCCGTCTGGGCTCCCGGACACTGACTGGGAGCCGTGGGCGACTTTCAATCGCGATCGACGCCGGGAACGACAAAAGGCGATCGAGGAACAACAAGAGACGGGCACCCTTGGTACCGAAATCGTAACGCAGGCTCTGAACGATCTCATCGACGAATCGACCGTGGTCGTCAGCGAGGAATTATCGGCCAGCCAGCAACTGGACCTCGCGACGCCCGGGGCGTACTATGGCTCCCACGGATCTGCCCTCGGCTGGGCGCCGGGTGCAGCGGTGGGTGTCAAGCTCGCCGAGCCGGACAAGCGCGTCGTCGCCCTCGTCGGCGACGGAACCTACATCTTCGCGAATCCCACCTCCGCGGGGTGGCTCGCCGGGGCCCAAGACGCCCCGACCCTTACAGTGATTTACAATAACAGCGGATGGAACGCCGTCAAGTTCTCCACCCTCGATCAGCACCCAGAGGGGAGCGCCGCGCGCGTTGGCATCCCCGAGAGCGAGTTCGATCCCCGCCCGGACCTCTCCCGGGCAGCCCACGTGGTCGACGCGTTCTCGGCGACGATTGAGGCGCCAAGCGATGCCAGATCCGTGCTCAAGGAAGCGATCGAAGCAGTCGACGACGGCACGCCCGCCGTCGTCGACGTGCATTTGCCGGCTGTCTAGTCGAGTCCACGAAGCAAGCGATAGGAACGATTCGCCCGTCAGTTATCAATCAAGTCCTCGACGCACGGGAAGTCGTCGGGATGGTCCGCGGGCGTCTCACCCTCGGGCCACAGTTCGGTTTCGGCGCCCGGGGGGTAGTGGAGATTCCCCTCATCATCCCAACCCCATCCGGCCTCTTCGAGTATTCCCCGTGCCCGATCGGTGTCACCGGTCGTGTCGTCGGCGATATCTCGGATCCCTTCGCCATCTTCGGGATAGTACGGATGCGTCGGCGGGACGAGACTGGCCTCGGTCATGATCTCGCCGTTCCCTTCGGCGATCATCTCGAGGAGCAGCTCGCGATCGATCGCCTGGGAAAGCGCGTGGCGGAATTCTCGGAACATCGAAGTACCGAAACTGTGCTGGGGCATGATGAAGTGATGGCCGGTGATGCCGGTCACGCGAATGATCTCGGCGTTGTCGACGTTCTCTTGAATGTAGGCATTCGAGCCTTCCGACGTCGAGAGAAAGAGGTTGAGCTCGCCTTCCTCGAACGCGAGCTGGGCCGCGCTCGTGTCACGGAAAGCCTGGAAAACGAGTTCGCCGCTGGGCGCGTTCCAGTGGTCCTCGTACGGTTCCATAACGAGCAACGACTCGGTCTCGAAGGTCGTCACCCGGTATGGGCCCGATCCGACGATGGGATCGAAATCGACCTCGTCCGGGGCCTCCTCGGCACCGGCCTCGATCCAGATCTCGCTGGGGTAGACACCGAACATCGGAAGATGGACGGTGTAGAACATGTGGTTCGGTTGATCGAAGTTGAACTCGACCGTGGAGTCGTCGATGACGTCGATCGATGAATACCCCTGGGGGTCCGCGCGGGGGAACATGTCGACATTGTTCTCGATGAACTCGTAAGACCACTTTACGTCCTCCGGGGTGATCGGGTCGCCGTTCTGGAACGTGGCGTCCTCACGCAGTTCAAACGTGTACGTGGAGGCGTTATCTCCGATCTCAACATTCGTCGCGAGATCCTCGACGATATTGTAATCCTCGTCCCATTTGACGAGACCCGAGTACACCAGTCGCCAGGGTTCGACACCGATTTCCAGCAGGTAGTTCTTCGAGCGCATGATCCCGCCCGGGACGTTGACGACCTTTTGCACGTCCCCCATCGGTTCGGTGTTGACAAGGAACTCGATGTTGTTGTAGGTCGCGCCCTGCAACCCCACATTCGACGGTTCGACCTCATCCGTCCGGATCGCGGACGTGCTCTCGCCGTTGTGCGTGGGAATATTGACGATGTCTTCAGAAGCGACTTGGAACGCCTCGTGGATGATCCCCCGCCGTTCGTCCCGGGTTGGTGCTCTCGAGGCTTCGTCAACAAGCGTGCTGTACTCACAATTCGCATATTGACTCATGCTATCTAGCCCGTTCGCGCCGGCCTTCACGATCGAATAATCGCGTAGGAATGACATGGGATCCGAAGCGGCAGGTGTCGGTACGAGGTTGTCGAAGTGATAATTCTGTGATCGGTTATCGTTCCAGGTTTCGCTCCACATCGTGATCGCTTCCCGGACGGAAACGTCCGAATCCACGCCCAACTCCCCGAGGACATCGACGAGATTGCCGCTTGCTTGCTCCCACGCCTGGGAGGCCGGTGTCCCTGCGATGACCTCGACGAGTTGTTGAGGAACTCGCTCACCGAGATCTTGGTCGTCGTCACTATCGCCCGTGCCATCGTCGCTGTCGCCGGTTCCATCGTCCCCGGTTCCGTCATCACTGTCGCCATCGTCGTCACCGAGACAACCCGCGAGCGATGCCACTCCACCTGCCGAAAGCACCTGTAAGTAGGTGCGTCGATCTACTCGTTGTGCCATGATTGACCCGTTATCTGCGCGCTGCAGATGTACGAGAGCCTTCTAACGATCAATAATAAACATTGCGGCAATGTAGATGATGGCGACCGGACATCGTGAGCTCCCTACCTTTGATTGGTACTCGGTGGGGAATGTTCGCTTCCGCAAAAGGAGGCCGTCCAAGCCGTTCTGGGGAATGGAAATTGGTATCCCGGCGTTCTGTTGAATGCATTCGCGATTCCGTGACCGGAGGTCAGGGCTGCGGACGGCGTTAGACGGGGCGCCGAATGGCCAGCTATTTCCCATTCCTCGGGGTCGGGCCCGGATATGAAGCTCGGACGATTCATCGTCGAGACGCACTGTCATGGACAGCGGACGGCTGCCAGGATGAAAGGGGATGACCATGGCGGGGACATCGGCAACATGTATGATAAGCTGTTGACCGCCGTTCCCGCTGACGAATCCGATGATGAAGACGAGGTCATCGTCTATGACAATTCGGATCGCTTGATGTACGATATGGAGGAGTACGGCGTGGACATGTGCGTGCTCCTCCCGGGCCAGGGCATGAACAACGAAATCAACCACCAGATCATCCAACAGTACCCCGATAAGTTCGTCTCCGGGACCCTCCCGATCAAGACGATGAAAAAGCAGTTCCGGGGTGAGGCCGAATGGAACTGGGAGGAGGCGATCGCCGAGATGGACCACTGGCTATCGAAGGACGGTTTCGTCCTCATCGGCGAGGGTTGTCCACCCCGGTACGGGTCGGGCGAGCACGACGGCAATCCCACGTGGGCCCAGGAGAAGGAGGAACTCCGGAAGGTCTTCGACCTCGCCGCCCAACACGATGTCCCCGTCAGCCTCCATCCGATGCCCGGACACTCGAATGAGCCCACCAATAAGGACCCGACACTCGCGGGTGAGATCAAAGCGGAGTACCCGGAGGTGCCCATCATTTTTAACCACGGGGGAATGCCCCTGTGGTGGGGCGAAACGCGCGTTGACCAGTGTTGCCAGGTCGCCGCATCGTGGGATAACGTTTACCTTGAGGTGGGCCTCTACTGGGCCGATCTTCTAAAGAAACCTTACAATGACCCGAACATCGGTCCCGAGCAGATGCTGTGGGGTGGCGACTGGGGTGCCTCTATCTCGGGGCAAGTGAGCCGTCCCGAGCAGTACCCACCGTTCTATTGGGACTTCATCGACGACCGCGGCATCACGGCCCACCAGCCGGATTACTGGGGCGCATCGTTCCGCCAGCTGCTCAAGTTCGCGATGGAAGAAGAGGTCGAACAGGACAAGCTCAACCTCATCCTCGGGGGGAATGCGGCGCGACTGTTCGACCTCGAAGTGCCACACTCCCGAATGTTCGAGAACTACCTCCAAACGTAATCAGGCCGACCGATACGCTTTTCGGAGCGGCTCCGCCTCAACGGATTATGGCGTCCGAGCGGAACATGCTGGAAGACGTGATGGTGCTGGAGGTCGGGGTGTACCTTACCGCCCCCAAACCGGCACGGATCCTCGCCGAACTGGGGGCGGACGTGATCAAGATCGAACAACGCGAGGGATCCCCATGGCGGCAATCGGAGGATCTCTCGATGACGGCCATGCCCCAAGTCGACCGCGGCAAACGAAACGTGGCCCTCGATCTGGGGTCCGAACGTGGCCGAGAAGTGTTCCTGGATCTGGCGGCGGAGGCGGAGGTAATCGTACAGAACCTCTCGCCGGGCGCGATGGAGTCGTTGGAGCTTGGCTACGAGGATGTCCGTGCGGTGAACGACGACATCATTTACTGTTCGATCAGCGGGTATGGCCAAACCGGGCCGCTTTCGGGCAAACGCGCTGTCGACCTGATGGCCCAGGGGATGAGTGGGATCGCCTACCAAAACGCCGTCGTCGCTGACTCGGACGAACCAGTGTTGTCCGGTTGGTTCCTCGTCGATGAAGTGACCGCGTTGACGGCAACCATCGCGATTCTCGGGGCACTCTATCATGGAAGTGGTACGCACATCGATGTCGCCATGCTCGATTCGATCGTCGGCGCTTTCGAGGCGAAAGCCTCCCGGTATGCCATCGGTGAACAAATTAACCCCGCCGCCGCGACCCGCAATTACGTTGGGCCGCTGGGGCAGTACGAGGTCGCGGATGGCTACATCACGCTTTGGCCGCTCCCTTACACAGAGGAGATGTGGCTCAACTTCTGGGATATTTTGGGATTTCAGGACTGGGTCCAGGAACGACGCTTTGTCGACCTTGGGGAAATCCAAGACCACGAAGACGAGGTCGAGCCGCGAATCGAGGAACGCCTCCGCGAGCGCCCGATGGAGCACTGGCTTACTGCATTCGACGAAGCGGGGATCCCGAGCGCACCCGTCCTCCGCCCGGCGGAGGCGTTTAGCCACGAACAACTCGAATCCCGACAAGT
>CAYSMB010000027.1:0-14750 GCA_964432005.1 uncultured Halobacteriales archaeon | reverse complement strand
TACAAAGCGGCCGAGATGACGCTCGCCTACGGCGGCGACGAATACGTCTGACCGGCCAGTCGTTAGCGGATCCACCGACGAACCGGGGCCGTCAATCCGGTTGCACCGGGCCGAGTGCCCGGGAGTTCGCCGACACAGGAACGACAGTACCGGTAACTGGTATCGTTCCGCGTATCGCACTTGGGGCAGACCACCTCGCCTTCCTCCAGTTCGGCGGCCCGTTCCGACGTGCCACCCCGTCGACGGATCAAATACCAGAACATCATCAGCTGGAGCGCCGCGATCCCGACGAAGTATCCGATGAACCACTCCGGGATTGGCATTCTTAATAGATACTACGGCCTTGCGCCCCTTGAATCATTGCCGTCGATCGCCGCGGTCGGCCCGATCGGCCAGAGGTCCAACCGGGGCAGCTGGAGCAACACGCAGGTCACCAACATCACCCACAACCCGAGCGTAGGTGGCAGGACGAAGGTAAAGGCGGGCGCTGCGACGCCGAGCACGAGGTCGGCCAGGATGCCGGGAACGGGGATCACCCCAAAGAACAGCTCAAGCGATTCCAGATCGAGGTGCACGAGGCTCAGGAGTACCCCGAACAGCATGAGCGATCGGTGTCGCCCCGCCGGCAGGCGAAAGAGGATCATGAACAACGGGAACACGATCAGCGGGAAGTAAAGCGGTTGCAAGGGCAAAAAGAGGAGGATGCTGACGATCACGCCGAGGGCGGCGATGTCCCGTCGGAGGATCCCATCCACCCGGAACGTGGTCACGGCGGTCAGCGGGGCGACGATGCCGAATCCGAGTGCGGTTCGCCCGGCATCGGTCATGTTCGGCCACACGGCGGCGAGCTGTCGTTGCACGCCGTCGACGTTATCGGTCGGATCCGGTCGGGTGGCGTACGTCGAACCCGTGAAGCGACCCGGCAACACCTCGAGGAGATAGCTCGCGGTGAGTTCCGGGCCGAACAAGATCGCCCCTAGCGCGAGCCCAGCCACGCCGGTCGCCAGTGCCGCCACGACCGCCCGCCGGGCACGCAGCCGGACGAGCCAGAGGCCGAGGATGGCCGGGAACACCTTGAACAGGGCCGCGAGGGCAAACAGACTCCCCGCCAAGTCTTCCCGATCACGATCTATCAGATGGAAGCCGGCGGCCACGGCTACGCCGAGCCAGACCGTGATTTGGCCGTTCAGCACCTGGATGGCGGTGTAGCTCGAGAGGACCATGAACGCGACGAGGCCGACCCGCTCGCGCGGTCCGAGGGGGATGTCGCGGTCGTGAAGACCCCGTTCGACCAGCACAGCCAGCGCGATTGCCGCGAGGACGTTACTCGCCGTTTGAAGCACGTACGCGATTGTGAGCGTTGGTGACAACGCGTGGGGGAGGAAGACGAGGAGCGTGACCGGCGGATAGAGGAAGGTATAGCCCCCGCGATCCGGGGGTGCCACGCCGTACAATCCATCGCCCGCCAGCCACGACTGCACGGCGTGGCGGTACACGTCGGTCGCGAGCATGACCTGGTCGGGCTGGGCGAGCGGCGTCACCACGTACGTCGAGAGGCCGGAAAGACAACCGATGGCCAGCACCACCCAGATGACCCGTCGATGAGAGTCACCATCGCCCGCCGAGCCGTCCATGCCGGGTATCCGAACGGGCACTTATCAACCTCGCGGGTCCGCCGTGACGCCCCGACGGGTTACGCGCCGGTCCCTACGCTCCCGTATCGTCCAGCGTGAGTTGGCGTGCGGTCTCGGGATAGACGATCTCCATGGGAAGGTCGCGGGCGTCCCGCGGCGGAATGGCCGGCAGGGTCGCGAGCTCGTCTTCGTCCAACCGGGCGGTCAACGCGGCGATACAGGCATCCTGGATGTGCGATCGATCCGTCACCAGTGGGGCATATCGCGGCGAGGTGAAGGTCTCGATGGTGGCGTCGAGTTTCTCGCGAAACTTCGGCGCCACCTCCGCGATGACATCATATCGTTCGGCCCGCCCGTCCGCAGTATTCGGCGGGGCGGAAAGCGAACCCCCATTCCAGGCCTGATAACAGACCTCCGGGTGGGTCTCCCGGATCCTATCGCGAGCGCCGGGACGCGCGTCCAGGAACTCGTCGACCTCCCGGATCCGCGGCGCGATGCTCCAAGCCTGGTTTTGAATACTGAATCCGGCCTCTTCGTTGACCGCCTTCGCTTCCGTGATCGATTCCTGGTAGACCGCCGGGCGGACGGGCGCGTAGAACACGCTGGCGTGCTGGGCTCCCAGGTGCGATTTCGCCCGCTCGTCACAACGGCGGCGGGATCCGTCGCGCTCGGTGAGCCCGATCGGGATGTCGATCAGGATGCGCTCGGCATCCCGGTGGGCGTGCCATGCGCTCCAGATCGTCGGAAAGAGATCACACGCGAATCGGTCGCCCGAAATCGCCACGCCGAACCACCCTTTGTTCGCCCAGTCCAGGCCTACGTAGGCCGCCATGGCGGCTTCTCCCGGGGCCGGGATAAAGTAGTTCGGCAGAATAGCCCGTCAATGCCGGCGGGATACCGAATCGATCCGCGCGTACCGGGCTCGCACTGGCGAACGATTCACTCGTCGTCTTCCGTTAACCGCTCGTCGAGTCGTTCGTCGACGATCTCTTCGATCCGGGAGCCCATCGCTTCGGCAGGTTCCTCCGCGATCTGTTCTTCGACCTCGGCGGTGACCTCGTCGGCCACCGGGTCCTCGACCTTCTCGGGATCTACTCCTCGATCTCCTCGGCCACGGCTTCTTCCGCTTCACCGGGAACTTGTTCGGCAACTTCCTCGGCGATGGCTTCCTCGGCTTCCCCCGGCACCTGTTCGGCGACCGCTTCGCTGAGGACGCGCTCGTAGCCCGTCATGTGCTCCCAGACCCGGAGAAAATATTCCAGGTGGACGCGATCCTCGTCATCGGATTGGTCGTGACGGGCTTCGTCGCCTTCAATATCGGCGGGGCGACGACGGGACCGGCGTGCGGTCCGGCCATCGGGGCCGACGTGATCAACGAATAAGCTTCGCGACTCGCCTCGCCGCTAATACGTCGTGTAGACGCGAAGCACGGTGCCCACCACGAACAGGATGATGCCGCCGAGCACGAACGTCGGGGCGTATACAAGCGCGACCGGAAACCCGACACCCGGGAACAACTCGAGAACGAGGGCGATCGGGGGCAGCACGATCGCGATGACACCACAGAGCGTCACGATCTGCCCGAACATTCCCATACGAGCCGGGCCGTGCCCGATGACTTGATCGTTTGGGAGGGGCACCCACCGATCCCCGGGGTACCATGGGTAGGACATTTCATTGATGCCGACGAATGGCCGTTATGGATCCGTTCGAGGGCGAGGTCTCGACCACCCCGGTCCGCTACGAGCCCACGACGGTCAAGGACCTGTTGGTGGAGATGAAGGACACGGCGGAACTTTTGATCGACCTCTCGTACTCGGCGGTTCTGCACCGGAACGAAGCGCTCGCCTCGGAGGTCATCCGCCTGGAAAGCCGGATGGACCTCCTCGAGATGCGGGCGCGGATGCAACTGATGATGGCGGCGCGGAGTCCCGACGAGACCGAGGAGCTTGCCCCCGTCATGGGGATCGTCATCGCCGCGGACCACATCAGCGACGCCGCGGGGGACATTGCGAAGATCGTCCTCGAGGACATCGGCCTCCCGGACGCCCTCCGGACCGCGCTCCCGGACGCCGCCGAGACGCTCGTCGAGGGCGAGCTCAAACCCGACTCGGCTTACGTCGATCGGACCCTCCAAGACATCGACCTCGAATCCGAGACGGGGGTGCGAGTCATCGCGATCCGACGGTCCGACGACTGGATCCTCAACCCGGGACCGGACACGGAACTACGGGCGAACGACGTCGTGTTCCTCCGCGGACCGGACGAGGCCGTCGAGGAAGTCCACCGGACCATCACGGACGAGTCCTACGAGCCACCCGCCGCATCGGCCCAGGACATCCCCGACCTCGATCGCGCCGTGGACACCATCATCCACATGAAGAACCTCTCGGAGCTGGCCGTCGACCTCGCCTACAGTAGCGTCCTCTTCGATAGCAAGGCTCTGGCCGAGGAGGTGCGGAACCTCGAGGTCGAAGTCGACGCCCTCAAGACCCGGTTCGAGGCCTGGACCCTGCGAGCGGCCGCCGACGCGGACGATCCTGTCCTGCTTCGGGGACTCATTCAGCTCGGCCATTCGGCCGAGATGATCAGCGACGCCGCCGTCGATATCTCCGCGGGAGTCCTCCGGGACCTGGGTCCGCATCCGGTCGTCCAGTTGGCCGTCGAGGAAAGCGACGAGGTGCTCGTCCACACCGAAGTCGAACCGGGCAGCGAGTTCGATGGCGCGACGATCGTCGACGGCATCCCCTCGACCGAGACCACGATGTCCGTCATCGCGATCCGCCGGCCCGACGAGGGGTGGCTGCTCGTGGGCGATCGCGACATCCAGGTCCAGGCGGGGGACATCCTCATCTCGAAGGGGACCCGGACCGCTGCGGACGATTTCGAAGTCGCCGCGAGCGCCTGAAGGTTAAAGGGGTTGTTGCTGCGCGGCTCCAAAGGCCAGTTGCCGTCCGCTCGCACGGTCGGTCAGAATTCGGGCTCGCGTTCGGGGGCGACGGCCGCCCCGTCGGCTTCGTCCAGATCGAATTCGTCGCGGTGTTCGATGATTCGGTCGCGGATGTCCGCGGCGAGTTCGAACTCCAGGTTGCTAGCGGCCTCCTGCATCCGATCCTCGAGGTGTTCGATCCGCTCGATCGCCGCTCGCGCGTCGGCGGGTTCGTCTCGGGCCACGCCGCCGGTGTCGGTTTTACTCCCCGGCAGGTCAGCTTCGCCGACGGCCTTCTCGATGCTGCGCGGCGTCTTGTCGTGCTCCTCGTTGAACTCCTGCTGGATGCGTCGTCGACGCTGGGTCTCCTCGATGGCGGCCTCCATGGAATCGGTGATCTCGTCGGCATAGAGAACGACCTCACCGCGCACGTTCCGGGCGGCCCGACCCATGGTCTGAATCAGCGTCGTCTGGGACCGGAGAAAGCCCTCCTGGTCGGCGTCAAGGATCCCGACCAGCGAGACCTCGGGGATGTCGAGACCCTCCCGGAGCAGGTTGATGCCGACGAGGACATCGAACTCGCCCAGACGAAGGCCACGGACCAGCTCGTGTCGCTCGAGAGTGTCCGTCTCGTCGTGCATGTACTCGACGTCGACGCCGGACTCGGCGAGAAACTCGGTCAGATCCTCCGCCATGCGCTTGGTCAACGTCGTGACGAGGACGCGATCGTCCTGCTCGGTGCGCCGATCGATCCGGGCGAGGAGGTCATCGATCTGGTCGGAGGCCGGCTCGACTGTCACTTTCGGGTCGACCAGATAGGTCGGTCGGACGATCTGCTCGACGACCCGGTCGCTCGTCTCTCGTTCGAACGATCCAGGCGTGGCGCTCACGTAGAGGACGCGATCGATCCGCTCCTCGAACTCGGGAAACTTGAGCGGGCGGTTGTCGTACGCCGTCGGCAGTCTGAAGCCGTTCTCGACCAGCGAATCCTTTCGGGATTTGTCGCCGGCGAACTGGCCCTTGATCTGCGGGATCGTCTGGTGGGACTCGTCGATGACGGTCAGGAAGTCGTCCGGGAAATAATCGAGGAGCGTGTATGGGGGATCGCCCGGCTCGCGGTCCGAGAAGTACACCGAGTAGTTCTCGATGCCCGAGCAGTACCCGGCCTCGCGCATCATCTCGAGGTCGAAGGTCGTCCGTTCCTCGATCCGCTGGGCCGCGACGAGGTCGCCCTGGCGCTCGAAATACCCGATCCGCTCCTCGAGATCCGCCTCGATCTCGTCGATGGCGCGCTCCATCGTCGATTCGGGGATCGAGTAGTGCTCGGCAGGGTAGATGAGGACTGCCGGCTCCTCACTCACCAGATCGCCCGTCAGCGGATCGAGTTTGGCCAGCCGATCGATCTCGTCCCCCCAGAATTCGACCCGCACGGCGTATCGGCCGTACATCGGGAAGATCTCGACGGTGTCGCCCCTGACGCGGAAGGTCCCCTGGGTGAAGTCGACGTCGTTACGCTCGTAGTTCAGGTCGACGAGTTGGCCGAGGAGATCGTCCCGGTCGACGGTCTCGCCCGTCTCGAGCCGGAGGGACATCCCCTCGTAGTTGTGCGGGTTCCCAAGCCCGTAGATCGCCGAGACGGAGGCGACCACGATGACGTCCTCGCGGGTCAGCAGCGACCGGGTCGCGGAGTGGCGGAGTCGGTCGATCTCGTCGTTGATCGATGCGTCCTTGTCGATGTAGGTGTCCGTCTGTTCGACGTAGGCCTCGGGTTGGTAGTAATCGTAGTAACTGACGAAGTATTCGACGGCGTTGTCCGGAAAGAGGTTCCGGAACTCCTCGTATAGCTGGGCGGCCAGTGTCTTGTTGTGCGCGAGCACCAGGGTCGGTTGCTGGAGCTGTTCGATCACCCAGCTCACGGTGTTGGTCTTCCCCGATCCCGTCACGCCGAGCAGCGTCTGGCGCTCCTGACCGGCCTCGTATCCCGCGACGAGCTCGTCGATCGCCGTGGGTTGATCGCCGGCCGGTTCGAACGGGGCATCGACCCGGAACGGCTGCTCGGCGTCCGGGCGGTCGGGCTGGAGAGGGCTCGATCGCGAATCGCTCACAGGAGGGGCTATTGGCCGGATCGACTTGACCCGTTCGCTCGGGGTCGAGACCCCTTCCTTTCGGATCGAATATCCGGGAGATACCCGATAGCTATCGGTCACATGACCGATTATGGTCGATTGGTGTTCCACACGAAATGGCGGTGTCGCCCGTTCCCCGAAGCGCTTTCCGGCGGGTCCCCCAACACGCCGACGTGCTGCGACCGATCGAACGAAATTACTGACCATGTTCTCGGAACGAACGCTCCCGGATGCTCTCGAAAGGCTTCGCGACGAGCACGCGGCCGGATGTCTCGTCCTCCAGTGCGAACAGGAATTCGAGACGATGCCGGCCGAGTGGGTCTACGATCTCGCGCTCGTGACCGAGGACATCCGTCCGCTCTCTCACCCCGCCGCGTGGATCCCGGAGGACGCTATCCCCGCCATCGAACGGACCGCCGGCGTCGATCCCGCCATCGGGATGCCCGACGACGGCAGCGTTACCTGGACCCGCCAGAGCGAACCCCCGCTGGTCCTCGTTAAACCACGGGCGTCCCAGCTACCGGACGCCTTTCGGCAATTCCTCATCGCAGAAGCTCTCGTCGAGGTGGGCATGGGCGTCCCCGAAACGCCGGTGTGTTTCTTCGAGGAACGGTTCCCGGAGGTCCACGCCATCATGGACGAGCCGACGGCGGCGTTCCAGGTCGCTGCAGCCCTCCGGCGTGCGTGGATCGGTCGACAAACACGGAACGTGTTTTCGGCGTGGGACGGGGCCTACCCGTCGCTCCAGCAGGCCTGGCAGGACGCCGGTGATCGGCTCGCCGGGCGCGTCGAGGACATCCCAACGTTACTCGCCGAGAACGAACTCGCGTTCGCCGAGGCAACTGAACTTGCCTGCAACGCGGTCAAACACGGGATCGCCCTCCCGGCCCCCTTCGACGCCCTCGATGTCGAGGCCTACGTCGACCAGGGGGCCCCGTATGCGCTGCGGTGGCTCGAGGAGGCCACCGCCTAATCAGATATCGACGGTGATATCGCCGGCCGCGTTCAGCTCGATCGTGCCGTCGAAGCGATTGCGGTAGCGCTCGACGATGGCGTCGTCATGGACTTCCGGTGAGAGGTGAAAGAGGCCGACCGCCTCGTAGGTCGCCAACAGCTTCAGTACGCTCTCCATCGCCGCGAAGACGCGATCCTCGTTTTCGGCGTAATAGGACAGCTCCGTGACGGAATCGACGCTGATGCGTCGTTTCCCCTCGTGTTCTTGCAGGAACCCCTCGGTGTGCTCGAGGATCCCGTCTAGATCGTCCGGGGCGGAGACGTAATGGACGTTGTCGACGCTGCGCCGCGAGTAGCCCCGCTCGACGCTCAGCGTGTCCAGGATCACGGCCCGGGACTCGTCGACGTTGTAGTACTCTAACTTCTGCATGACTTCTCGCGCAGTCGTCCGAGTCGAGATCACCAGGAACGCGTTCGTATCGATCGAGAAGAAATCCGTATCGATCCGATCGGTCTCGCCGGTACTCGGATGGAGGAGCAACAGTCCCGTGCCGCCGGGAATCGTCTGGGGCGCGCCGGCGATATCGAGCGCGTATTCCATGCAGGTGATACGTCCATTCGCGGAGGTCTTAACGATGCGGGACGCCGGAGCGCCTCGAGCCTTCGGCCGTATCGATAACCATTAACAGCGCGGTGCGAAAATGCATGACATGGGCGAGGAGCTGCACCGGGGACTCGAAGGTGTGCTCGTCACGGAGACCGAGCTCAGCCGGGTCGACGGCGAGGCCGGGCAGCTGATCTATCGCGGATATCCGATCGAGTCCCTCGCGGAGTCGGCGAGCTACGAGGACGTTCTCTATTTGCTGTGGGAGGGAGAATTACCGGGGCCAGCTCAACGAGGGCCGTTCGAATCCCGTCTGCGCGCCCGCCGAGAGCTGGCCGACCCGGTCCACGAGCTCCTCGCGTCATTAGCCGACGCCGGCGAGGATCCGATGGCGGCGCTACGGACGGCCGTCTCGGCGCTTTCGAGCACGCACGATCCGGATCGCACGACGGAGGACCCGGATCACGCCATCGAGGTCGGCCGACACATCACCGCCAAGATCCCGACGGTGCTCGCCAGTTTCGAGCGCTACCGGAACGGCGAACGGCCGATCGCCCCCGACGACGACCTCGGTCACGCGGCGAACTTCCTGTACATGCTGACCGGCGAGTCCCCCGATCCTGTCGTCGCCGATACACTCGATACGGCCCTGGTCCTGCACGCCGATCACGGCATCAACGCCTCGACCTTCTCGGCGATGGTCACGGCGAGCACGCTCGCGGATACGTACGCCGCCGTGACGAGCGCGATCGGGACCCTCGACGGGCCGCTTCACGGCGGGGCCAACCGGGACGTGATGCAGATGCTACTTGAGGTCGAAGAGAGCGACCGCGAGCCCGGTGCGTGGGTCAGAGAAGCGTTCGCCGAGGGTCGGCGGATCCCCGGGTTCGGACACCGCGTCTACGAGGTCAAGGATCCTCGCGCATATATCCTGGCGGAGATGTCCGAGGCGCTCGGCGAGGCCGCCGGGGATCGGCGATGGTACGAATACAGCGTCGAGATCGAGGAGACGATGGCCGCGGAGACGGACATCCCCCCGAACGTCGACTTCTACTCCGCGTCCACCTACTACCAGATGGGGATCCCGATCGATCTCTTCACGCCCCTGTTCGCGATGAGCCGCGTCGGGGGGTGGGTCGCTCACGTCCGCGAGCAGTACGCGGACAACCGGATCATGCGTCCCCGGGGGCGCTACGTCGGACCCGAGGACCGGTCGCTCGCACCCTCCTCCGAGCAATGAGTCCCCGGACGATTCCCCCGGCACACACCCGTGTGTCGGCCGTCTGACGGCCGATTTACCCGATCGCCTTCATGCAGTTTCACTTCCACCGAGGACTGACGACTTTTATGGGGTTCCCCTGCCTGGCTTGATCTGCACGTCACACGATCGTGCACCCATCCATCCCCACCTTTTCGCGGCAGCGGTCGAACGTGTTAGGATCACCCCCGCCCAACGGGCGGACATGCTGACGATCGAGGACGTCGAGGCCGCGCGAGAGCGGATCGCGGATATCGCCATCGAGACGCCGACCCGACTGGCGGGCACCTTCTCCTCGATTACCGACGCCGAGGTCCATCTCAAACTCGAGATCTTCCAGCGGACGGGCGCGTTCAAGATCCGCGGAGCGGCAAATCGCATCCGGACGCTCGATGCCGACGAACGCGCCGCCGGGGTGGTCACGGCGAGCGCCGGCAACCACGCCCAGGGCGTCGCGCTGGCGGCACGTGCCAGCGACGTGGACGCGACGGTCGTCATGCCGGAGGAAGCGGCTATTTCGAAAATCGACGCGACCCGCTCGTACGGCGCGACGGTCCGACTGAGCGGGGAGGACTACGAAGCGGCCCAGCGTGAAGCCGAGCGGCTCGTCGAACGGGAGGGCCGGACCTACGTCCACGCCTTCGACGATCCGGCCGTAATGGCCGGCCAGGGGACGATCGGGATCGAGGTCCTCGAGGCGGTGCCCGACGTCGAGACGGTCGTCGTGCCGATCGGTGGCGGCGGGCTGATCGGGGGCATTGCCACCGCCATCAAGGAGCGGCGATCGGACGTTCGCGTGATCGGCATCCAGGCCGAGGGGGCAGCCAGCGTTCCCCAGTCCCTCTCCCGCGGCGAAATCGTCGAACGCGACGCGGTGGATACGATCGCCGACGGGATCGCCACGCATCGCGTCGGCGAGCGACCCTTCGAGATCATCCGGGAGCGGGTCGACGAAGTCGTCACCGTGACCGACGACGAACTCGCGGACACGCTCACCCGACTGCTCGAGCGCTCGAAGATCGTGGCCGAGCCGGCCGGGGCGGCCGGGCTCGCGGCTCTCCATCACGGTCGATTCGCGATCGAGGACGGGGAAGTCGTCGTGCCGGTCATCTCCGGCGGAAACATCGATCTGAACGTACTCACGACCGTGATCCTGCGGGGCCTCGTCGAGTCGGGTCGATACGTCAAGTTGCGCACGGTGCTCAAGGACCAGCCCGGTGCGCTCGAACGGTTGAGCGGCATCATCGGCGAGCACCGGGCAAACATCGAGGCGATTCGCCACGACCGCACCTCCCGCGACGTCGCGATGAACGCCGCGGAAGTCGAGCTCGAACTCGAAACACGGGGACCCGAGCACGTCGACGAGGTCATCAAGGCCCTCGAGGCGACCGGGTACGAGGTCGAGGTGCTCCGGTAGTCTCACGACGCCCGCAGGGTTTTGAGCGCCGGGTCACAACCGCTCGGGCATGCCTCGGACCGTCGAAACCGACGCGGCACCGGAAGCGGTCGGGCCGTACAGTCAAGCGAGCGTCGCCAACGGGTTCGTGTTCACGGCCGGTCAGGTCGCGCTGACGCCCGACGGGGATGACCTCACGGATCGATCCCCGGCCAGACAGGCCGAGCAGTGTCTCGAAAACCTCTCCGAGGTCTTGGCCGCAGCGGGGGCCGGGATGGACGACGTCGTGAAGACCACGGTATATCTGGCGGATATCGACGACTACGGGGCGGTCAACGAGATCTATGGCGAGTTCTTCGGCGAGGATCCGCCGGCGCGGAGCGCCGTGGGCGTGGATGACCTGCCGATCGGCGCCGAGGTGGAGGTCGAGGTCGTCGCCGAAGTCGACTGATCGGGTCCTAATGCGAACGCTTTACTCTGGCTAAGGGCAAGATGGCGGCCGAGCCGGGATGGCCGAATGGTAAAGCGCACGCTTGGAGAGCGTGTCCCCGTCAAGGGGTTCTGGGTTCAAATCCCAGTCCCGGCGCTGTCGCACAGCCGAGAGCGTGCTGTTTTCGTGAGGCCCCTCCTCCGGTGGCCCGCTTCCCCCATCGATACGTGGCAACCATAGACATATTGGCCCTCGGGATGTCGTGGTGGACCACACACGCTCGAAGGACCATGTCAACCCATCACGTGACCCTTACCGTCAATGGCACCGAGGAAGAACTGGAGGTTCCATCGCGCACACTGTTGGTTCACGCCCTTCGCGATCACCTCGGCTACACTGGCCCGAAGATCGGCTGCGAGAGCGGGAAATGCGGGGCATGCACCGTCCACCACAACGGGGAGGCGGTCAAGGCCTGCACGCTCCTGGCCGTCCAGGCCGACGGCGACGAGATCACCACCGTGGAAGGCCTCACCGAGGCGGACGAGGACCTTCACGCCGTCCAGGAGAGCTTTCACGAGGAACACGGGCTCCAGTGTGGGTACTGCACGCCCGGGATGGTGATGGCCACGACAGCCTATCTCCGGGATGTCGAGGACCCCGACGAGGAGGCGATCCGCCACGCATTGAAGGGCAACATCTGTCGGTGTACCGGGTACCAGAACATCGTCGCAGCGGTGAAATCGGCCGCCGAGAAAGGCGAAGGGACGCCGGTCGGGGGCGATTGAGGATGTATCCCGCGCCGTTCGAATACCGGGAGGCCGGTACCGTCGATGAGGCGATCTCGGCGCTGGCCGAAACCGACGGTAAGCACGCCGAACTCCTCGCGGGGGGCCACGGGCTGATCCCGGACATGAAAGCAGGCGAGACAGCCCCCGACGTCCTCATCGATATCGGCGGGATCGGGGACCTCCAACGCATCGAGGAGGATGCCGACCGGACGGTGACGGTGGGGGCGCTCGTGACACACGCCGAGCTCCTCGCGGCGGATGTCATCGGTGCGAACACACCCGCCGTCCGCCAAGCGGCCGCGGAGGTCGCGGACCGACAGATCCGCAACGTCGGCACGATCGGGGGAAACGTCGCAGAGGCGGACCCCGAGGCCGATCTCCCGGCGGCGCTGCTCGCCGCCGATGCGACCATCCACGCGCGTGGCGGGGACGGCCGGCGATCGATCCCCGTCGATGATTTCTTCCGCGGGCCGGGAGAGACCGCGCTCCACGAGGACGAACTGCTAACGGCAATCGATATCCCACCCACCTCGGTCGGGAGCTACGTCAAACGGACCCACCCGGCCCGTGGTTACGCGATGGTCGGCGTGGCGGTCTCCCTCGACGTCGACGACGGTCGGATCGACGGGGCCCGCGTCGCAGCGGTCGGAGTGTGCGAGCGCCCGATACGACTCGAGGGCGTTGAGAGCGCACTGGTGGATGCAGCCATCGACGACGAGTCCGCCCACGAATCGGCGGCCCAGGGCGTCGATCTCGACGAGGCCGATCTCCACGGCGACGCGTACGCCTCCGGCGAGTTTCGAGCGGGCGTGCTCCCGACGTATGTCGAGCGGGCGATCGACCAAGCGGCCCAACAGGCCAACGGCGGTGACCGATCATGAGCGAAGGGTCGGGCGAATGGATGGCGCTCAAGCAGCCGGACATGGATCGGGAGGAGCGCGGCCTCGTGGGCAGCGACGTCCCCAGACGTGAGGATCGAGCGCTGCTGACCGGACAGGCGACATTCACGGACGACCTGCATGCGCCCGGCATGGCCCATCTGGCGTTCGTGCGGAGCGAGGAGGCCCATGCCAAAATCGAGGCGATCGACGCCAGCGATGCCCGCGGGATGGACGGCGTCCTGGCGGTCTTGACGTGGGACGATATCGAAGGCTCGGACGCGCCGGGCGTCATTCCGATCGGGAGCGAACAGCTCGATCGGTCGATCCCCGGCCACCCGGTTCTCGCCAGGGATCGGGTCCGCTATCACGGCGAGCCGGTCGCCGCGGTCGTCGCCACGAATCGGTATCGGGCCCGTGACGGCGTCGCGGCGGTGGAGGTGAAGTACGATCCGTTCGAGGCCGTCGTCGAGCCGGACGTCGCGGCGACGGACGAGGCCCCCACGCTGTACGAACAGGCCCCCGATAACGTCGTCAACACGACTCGGCTCGGTGACGAAGGCGACGTCGAGGCCGCCTTCGAGGCGGCCGATCACGTCGTCGAGATCGAGCTCGAAAACAACCGTCTCATCCCCTCGGCACTCGAGCCGCGGGCGGCCCTCGCCCGGTGGGATGCCGGCGACGAGGAGCTGACCGTCGAGATGACCAGCCAGTCGCCACACGGCCATCGCCAAAAACTCGCCGGGACGCTGGGGATGCCGGAGCGACAGATCCGCGTGATCTCGCCGTCCGTGGGCGGGGGCTTCGGCCACAAGGGCCATCACCATCCCGGCGAGGCGGTCGCGGCCTGGTCCGCCAGACGACTTGATCGGCCGGTCAAGTGGGCCGCAACGCGATCGGAGAACTATCTCGCGGGCGCCCACGGACGGGATCATCGCACCCGGGCCCGAATCGCGCTGGACGAGGACGGGACGATCCATGGGCTGCGGGCGGACACGTACGGGAACGTCGGCGGGTACGGGCTCGGGATGTCCCCGCTCATGCCCGGCTGGTACGGCACCTTGCTCTCCGGGCAGTACCACATTCCCGCGATCTACTGTGAAACGAAGTGCGTGATGACCAACACCGCCCCGGTGCATTCGTATCGGGGCGCGGGGCGCCCCGAAGCCAACTACGTTACCGAACGACTGGTCGACACCGCGGCCCGCGAGCTCGGCTTTGACCCCGCGACGTTGCGCCGCCAGAACCTCGTGGATCCGGAGGACTTCCCATACGCCACGCCGGTGGGTTCGGAGTACGACAGCGGCGACTACGAGACGGCCCTGTCGAAAGCCCTCGAGGCCATCGATTACGCCGAACGGCGCACCTCCTCGGCGGCGGGACCGGACGATGACGGCCGCTACCGCGGCATCGGGATCGGCTCGTACGTCGAGTCGACGGGGATGGGCTTCGAAAGTGCCCTCGTGCGGATCCATCCCGACGGCACCGCGACAGTCTATCTCGGCACGCACTCGCACGGCCAGGGCCACGAGACCACGTTCGCCCAGATCGTCGCGGACGAACTGGGAATCGAGTATGAAGACATCGAGGTCAAGGAGGGAGACACCGAGCGCATCCCCGCCGGCACCGGGACCTTCGGCAGTCGGAGCACGATTACCGGCGGGAACGCCGTCCGCGAGAGCGCCCTGAAGGTCCGCCGACAGGCATCTGCCCTCGCCGCCCACCTGCTGGACGCGGACCCCGACGACATCGG
>CAYSMB010000026.1:0-14840 GCA_964432005.1 uncultured Halobacteriales archaeon | reverse complement strand
ACCGACGCCCTCGGGTCCCCGACACCCGATAGAGCGCCGGTGACCCGGCGGGACATGCGTCCGCCGCCGATCCGCGACATCAACCCCGGGTGAAACCAAGGAATAACGAGTGTCGCATCGCCTACATCCGTCGCGATCCGGATCGTCTGTACCCAACGACGCGTCAGCTCGCCGATGCCCATGTCCAGTTGCCGATCGAGGGTCAGCGCCGAGCTGAAATCGAGCCCCCGGACGTCGACGTTCACCGCGACCATTAGCTCCGCGAACCACATCGCCACGACCACGAACAGCACGGCCGATCCGGCGATGAGCAGGTCGACGGGGTCCGGCGTGATCGCGCCGACGAGGGCGAGGGTCCCGCCGAGAAACACCGCGGGCTGGACCAAGGCGGTGGCGGTTGCGCGGGCCCATTGCCGGAAACTGAGCGTGATGATCAACACCTGGGTCCCATTGATCGCCGTGAACCCCGCCGCCAGGGCACACCCGGTCCAAAGGTCGACGGCGCTGACGAGTCCACCGATGAGGAACACCCCCGTCGCGAGGAGATGATTGACGAGCCCGAGGAAATACCCCCAACGTCGTGGATAGGCCGGGATAAGCCACCGGATGGCCTCGCCACCGACGAACGCTGCAACCGTCAACGTGCTCGCCACCGGCGGGATATGTGCGGGATCCCCATAGCCCCGTCCGAACCACCCGACCAGCGACAGCACCGCAAGGAGGGTGCTCGTGAGCAAAACGTAGCCGATCGTGCGGACGAGCGGCGGGACCGAGATAATGAAGATCTCGAAGCGTTCGAGGTTGTACGTCGAGTTTTCTACGTCCATCGTCGACCTCAATGCGACCGGTGTCACCGACCGACGGGCCGGGGTTGACATATCTCCTCAATAAACGTTTCGCGCCGGGCCGACAACCTCCAATCGCGAAGTGTATTAAGCGGACGCCACCGAGCACGGACGATGACCCGGACGGCCCTCGTGACCGGGGCTGCGGGATTCACCGGTTCCCGGCTCGTCGAGTTGCTCGTCGACCAGGATTGGTCGGTGATCGCGACGGACCTCGAGCGATCCGATCGCGGGCAGTATTACCTGGAAACGGACAACGCGCCCCATCCCGAATACGACCGCTCGACGGTCGATACACTCCGGGTGCCGTTCGTCCCAGCAGATCTCACCGAGTTCGAAGAGGTCCGCTCGGTCTTTTCCGGGCGGGATATCGACACCGTATTTCATACCGCCTCGCTGTTCGATTACTTCGCGGAATGGGAGGCCCTGCAGGCGGTCAACGTGGACGGCGCTCGAAACCTGGGTCGGGCGGCCGTCGAGGCCGGGGTCGACCATGTTATCCAAATCAGCACGCTCGGAGTGTTGGGTCACAGCGGCTTCGACAGCCCCGATGACGAAACGGCTCCCTACGACCCCCAGAACGCCTACGGTCGGTCGAAACAGCTACAGGAAGAGGTCATGCACGAGCTCTCGGCGAAGGAGGGGCTCCCACTCACCGTCGTCCGTCCGGGCCCCATCTACGGGGCGGGGAACTTCTACGGCGTCTTTCACATCCCCCTGATCATCGCGAAGATGGGCTTTGCCCCCGTGTGGCGGATTTATCCCCGATCGCGCCAGTTCAAATTCCCCAGCGTTCACGTCGAAGATCTCAGTCGGGCCCTGACCTTCCTGGCCGACCGGCCGGCCGAGACGGTTGGAGAGACCTACCACGTCCTTAGCGAATGTATCGACCAGGACGAGCTGATCGCCCTCTGTGCGGAGGCTGTCGGGGTGCGGAAGATACGAATCCCCATGCCGTATCCCCTCTATCGGGTGTTATCCCGGTACGCCCGCTGGCATGCGAGGCGGATCGAGCAGTACGCCAGACGTCGGGATATCCGGCCGAAGGTCGATGCCCCCATGACTGCTTACCTCACGGAAAATCAGTGGTATTCGAACCGGAAGATCAAGGCGCTCGGGTTCTCGTTCGAGTACGAGGATCCCCGGAAGGGGCTCTGGCAGTTCATCACCGATTGCAAGGAGCGAGGGAGGCTGCCATGATCGTCCACCCGTGGGGTGTCCCGATCGCGTTCGTTGGGGGCCTGCTTTTCGGCGCGATCTATCGGTGGGTTCTCGCGCGCTGGAACCCGGATCTCTGGTATGCCGGATATCTCCTCGTCGTAGTATTGTGGATGCTCCTCGTCTTCGAGCCATCCGTGCTCCCGGCAGGTACCATACAGACCCAGCCGCTACTGGCCACCGGGTTCGCGCTTTCGTATCCGCTGTGGTATCGATTCGGCGCGGCGGTGACGTTTTTCCTCGTCGGCCGGCACCCGGCGGAAGGGGGAAGTCTGTGGATTTACCTGCCGATGGACTACACGGCGTCGTTTTCCCCACGGTGGGAGGACGACTCAGAAGAGTAATCCCGGCAAGGGAAACAACAGCGGGAGGAAGGTGCTCGTGACGATCCCCCGGAGGCGGTTGGGGTTTACCGGCCACTCGGGGGCATCGCGAATGTCTTCCCAGGCCGGACCGTCCGCCAGCTCCTCGTTGGGTACGCCCGCCCCCGCCTTGCCGTCGGACTGCGGGTTGCCCTGGTACGCCGCCGTCGCGCGGTCCTTCTCCCGGAGCATCTTCATGTGCATGCCCCAGAAGGCCAGGTACACCCAAGCGATCAGCACGATCGCAAACACCAAGACTGGGCCGGCATAGTTAATCAACCAGATCAGCATATCGAACTGGTCGACGAACCCGACGAGCCCCTCGGGAGGGACACCCCGGGAGCCGGACGCGTATAGCCGGTAGACGAGATAGAGCGCGCCCATGCCGATGAGGAGATTGAACCGAATGGCGAACCGGCCGAGGTCCTTGTACCCGCCCCGCGCATCCACGTGGAACGGCTCGTACCCCAGGACGTGATCGTATGCCCCGTTATCGCTAAGCAGCTCGTTGGCGTATCGGATGATGATGACGAACTGGAAGGTTGCGATCACGAGGACGGTATCCAGTGCGGTGTTGATGGCCACGTTCGGCAGGAAGCCGAGCTCCTGGGGGCCCGACGCGATCGTCCAGAGCACGCCGAACTGCACCGCAAAGAGGAGACCAAACGCGTGCGCCGCCGGGATCCCGAGCACGCGGGTCGAGAGACTCTCGTGCATCTCCGAAAGCAACCGATAGTAATCGTCCTCGTGTCGCACGATATCCGTATCGGGCAGGTTCACGAACAGATGCTCGGTGCGGAGGACGGTTTCGTAAAAGAGCTGGCCACCGACCAGCAGCGTCAACAGGTAACCGGAAACGTAGACGATATTCGAGGGGAGCTCGGCAGGGGACTCAGCCGTGAAGACGAGCCCCAGGGAAGCGATGATTCCGGCGATCAATACCAACGGAAGGGCATAGACCGCGATCAGTTCGCTGGCCGATCGGTTCGGGCCGCCCAGGACGCCGGCCGCGTAGAGGAGATACACGAGGAAAGGAAGGGGAGCCGCCCAGACACCGAGCAACCAGCTGCCGCCATCGAACTGTGGGACCAGAGCGGAAATCCCGTTCACGGTGTCGACCAGTTCGGCGCCGCCGAACAGCACGATCGCTGCCAGCAGGATGACCAACGGTGTGTGCCGAAGGATCTGACGGGGAAGCCCACCGACGAACACGAACCGGCGGGTCTCCCCGGTATCGGGATCGACGAACGTCGGTGGATCCCCTCCTTCGGGACGAAACCGGACGAAAGGCGCGTCCGAGGTCCACTCGAGGCTGGGGACGAGATCGCAGACGTTGTGCAAATGGAGGTTGTCCTGTCGGTCCGTCCATCGCTTCCATATCGTCGGATTCGTTAACTCCCCCGGTTGGCGGCCCGGATCCTCGTCATCCGACATCGTCGGAATGGCGTCGTGAACCGCTAAAAACTTTGATGTATTCGAGACTTTCTCGGCCGTCGATACCCCCGAACGGCATCCTCACCAGTAAGGGGTATCCGGGCGCGACCGGCGAAGGACGCCGAGACCGATCGACAGCGCCACCACGACGACGAGTGCGACGGCCGCCACGGCGGTCGGGGGCGACGCGGCGCTCGCTCGGCCGAGCGCGTACAACGATGCCGCGGCCGGGGCGGCGATGCCAATGAGAAGCCCCGCGACAGCCAGACGGTCGAGGTGCATGCTCGAACCGGCGGGTCGATTCAAGTTAAAACGGGTGGTTAAAACGGTGCGAGCGTCGAGACGCGCCGATGACCGACGTCGTCGTTCCGCTCGTCCCGCCACGCCTCCGGGCCGCACGTTCGAACATCGGGCATGACGATGCCATCGCAGATCTGTATCACGCGACTACTGCGGATGCGGCGACCGCCGTCGACGAGAGCGGCGGTCAACTGGTCCTGGCCGTGGGACAGGACTCGGATGCATCGGCGTTCGCCTCGGAGTTTCCTGCCACGGTGTTTCCTGACGCCGACATCGACGAGTTGTCCCTGGATGAGGAGGGCCAATCGCTAGCCGACGCCGCGGCGCTTCGCGCGATCCGGGCACACTCCGATGCGGCGACGGTCGGAATAATCGATCCGAGCGTGGGCTTGATCAGACGGCGACATCTCGACACCGCCGCCATGCGACTGCGCCGGGAGGACGTGGTGATCGGACCGACGCCGGAGGGCGGCTGGTACTACGTCGGTACCGGACTCGAGGCCGAGGAGCTCCCGGACATGCTCGATCCCTCCCTCGATCGATTGATGGACGAACTCGACGAGGACCTGGACATCGGATTTCTCCCGTTACTGCCCGTCATCCGAGCGGATCATCACCTCGCCGGTGTGGGGTCGCTCCTGGAAGCGATGGATCGGAGCGGCCGACGGATCGCCCCGTACACCCGCGCGTGGCTGGAATCACACGGTGAGACGGTGGCCACCGACACCTCTTAGTCGGGCGATCGGGTAGCTGGGACCGCGGTGGGGTGGCGGAGCGGACTAACGCGCCTGCCTTGAGAGCAGGTGGCCACACGGCCTCATGGGTTCAAATCCCATCCCCACCGCGTTTTCACGCGATCGATCCCAGCATGTATGCCCCGGCCGGAGGAGGCAGGCCACATGAGCGCGTCGATCTCTTCGGCCGAGGGGAGACGACGGGCGATCACGGTCCTGCGGGCGATTGTCCACGAGGTCCGGACCGAACGGGTCACGTTCCTCGCCGGTAGCGTGGCTTACAACGCCTTTCTCTCGCTTTTGCCCCTGCTCTTGCTCGTCCTCGCCGTGGTCGGCTCTGTCGGTGCCCGCTCGCTCGAGCAGGCGCTGGTCACCATCGTGCAAGCCGCCATCACCCCCGCAGCCAGCGAGGTCCTCATCCAAGAGCTCGAAGAGGCTTCGCTGAGCGTGTCGGTCCTCGGCGTCCTCATTCTCGTTTGGGGAGCGCTTCGGATCTTCCGCAGTCTGGACACGGCGTTTTCGGATATCTACGACACGGAGGGGCGCAACCCCCTCGGCGATCAACTGGCGGATGGCATCCTCGTCTTCGGGACGCTGCTCCTCTTGGTCATGGGCGTACTCGCCGTTGAGGCCCGTATCGACGTGACCACCGCTTCGCGGACGAGCTGGCTATTCGGTCGCGCAGCAGTGTGGGCGTTTGTCACCGTCGCCCTAGTGCCGATGTTCTATCTATTTCCCGACGAATCCCATCTGCGTGTCCGTGAAGTACTGCCCGGGACGGTGTTTGCGTCCACCGGGCTGTTCGCTCTCCAGACGGTCTTCGGGATCTACCTCGAGGTCGGCGGGCCCCGGGCGAGCAATAGCGTCCTCGCCAGTGTCATCGTCCTCCTCGTGTGGTTGTACTTCTCCTCGCTCATCGTGATCGTGGGTGGCGCGGTCAATGCGGTATTGACGAATCGGTCGAACCAGGTCAGCATTCGACCCGTGATCGGCGGCACGTCCCCGAGTTCACCGGCCACGAGTTCGGCCCTCCCGATCGAGCCCCTCGGGCGGCTTGGTGACGAACTCGTCGAGATGGAGAGCCTTACGCTCTCGACAGATGGGGGAACCTATACGCTCCCGTCCCCGGATCGAGTGGATACCGATACGGACGTCTCGTCGGTGCCGTTCGTGAACGATACCGCGTCGATCACTCTCCACTGGCGTCCCGATCGAAGCGCCGGCGAGTCGGACGCAGCCGCCGAGTGATCCCGGACGGGCGAAGGCGTTCACGGGGAAAGTCGGCAATGATCCCCCCCCCCACCAGCAGACTTTTTCCCGTTCGGGCGGTCAATCGTACCATGGAACACACCGCCGACGTGAAAGGGATTGGAGTCGGTATGGCCGGTGACGGCGACCGCGTACCGGCGGTGATCCTCGAGGCGCGCGATGAGATCATACCGATCTTTATCACGGCCGATCAGGCCCAATCCATGCATCTCGCCCAGGAGGGCGAACCGTTCGAGCGCCCCTTGACTCACGATCTCCTCGTGGAGATGGTTGCCGAGTTCGGCGGCGCGATCGATCGGGTCCGGATCGACGAACTGAACAATGGGACCTTCTTTGCGAAGGTGGACGCGGAACAGTATCACGGGGGGGAGCGTCGCACGCTCGTGTTCGACGCCCGGCCGAGCGACGCCATTGCGCTCGCACTGCGGGTCGAGTGCGAGATCCTGATCACGGACGACGTGATCGACGAGGCGGGCCAGCCCGACGACTCGATCGACCTGATCGAATCCGACGAAGACGATTTCTGAACCGGTGTCGGCCGGTTACGGGATGTACAGTTGGGTCGTCCAGTACTCCCGGAACGCTTGCTGGAATGCTGTAGCAGGTTCGCCGCTCGCGTCCACGGTACCGGCATCGCTCGCCAGGTCCCGCAATCGCCCGACTGCCTTCCGATCGCCGACGAGAATGAGCTCCCCCTCCACGTCCTCGAGGACTTCTCGACACTGCTCGAGGTGTTCATCGACCTGGTCGGATCGCCTGCGTTCGAATCGGGATTGAGAGAAGCCGCCCTTGCTGTGTCGACCCATTACGTCGGACTCGAACCCATCCCCGAAGGTCGGGGTGGCGTCATCGATCCGGCCGAACGCGAAGAGATCCGATCGGACCAGGGCGAACGTCAGCCGATCCTCCGGGAGAAACCACGAGCGATCGATCCGGGCCGTCCCGGCCCACGCGACGAACGGCTCGGGGGGCCGGGGCGGCGCGAGCACCGCCCGCACGGTCCCATGATCGTCGAAATAACAGAGGCAAGGCGTGGCGCGTTCGACCAGCGCGGCGGTCTCACCGAGCACCGCTCGGAGTTGTTCCGGGAGGGTATCCTCGACGGCCGCCGACAGCATTCCCTCGGGGACCGTCTCGACGCTTTCCAGCAGGGTGAGGATGTCCCCGACCGCCCCGACCTGGAGCTGCTCCACGCGTGACCAGGTGGGGTCGGCCGCATCGCCGGACCGCTCCTCGAGTTCGCCCTCCAGACCGGCCACGCGATCCTCGAGCGCGTTCACCCGTTCCTCGGCGGATTGGCGCGCCCGGACGGCGTCCTGCCGACGGGATTGTTCGGCCTCGAGCTGGGCTTCGAGGCGTTCGCGCTCGTCCTCGAGCTCGGCGATTCGCTCCTTTAACTGCTCACGGCCGAGTATTGCGTCGAGTGACCGCATGCAGGCGTGTCACCGGGCCACGACGTCAGATCCGCCGCCCGACCACTCGAGGATGCGGGGGACGATATCCGGTTTGGCCAGCAATACCTCCTCGGTATCCGGAAGCGGATCCGTCGACCGTTCGTCGGTCATCCAGCGGGGAACCATGAGGGTGTTCTCCGGGACGCTCTCGTCGCCGTGGACGGCGAAATGTCGTTGCCAGAGTTTCATGATCAACGGCCAGTCTACCCGCTCGATTCCCTCCCCCGTGGCGTAAAGCTGCTCGTTGACTTGCTCGAGCTGATCCTGGTGGATGAGCGCGTCATCACCGCCGTGGGGCTCGACCAGCAATCGCCCGACGTAGTATCCGCGGGAGAACGGCGTAAACATGCTCTCCGTCGTGACCTTCGCCCCGAATGGCTTTAGCATTGTGCGTATCATTTACAAGGACCGCCGTTCGACCGTCGCGGCCGAGCGATACCACTATGGCTCGGGGTGGGGCAAGATCAGGCATGATCCCCGAGCGGTACGCCCGCGAGTACCTGGAGTCGGGCCCCAGCCTCGTGTGGCTCCTCGGGGCGAACGTGTTGGCCGTGCTGGTGGGGATCCGCTACTACGTGGAGTCGATGCCCGACGTCAACACGTTCCTCTGGCCGATGTACGTGGATTCGGCGGTCGCCGTCGGGCTGATGGCGCTCTCGATCGCTACGCTCCTGCCGTTCATCGGTCGCTCGCTCGAGACGATCCCCACCAACCGGGCGCTTGCGTACCTGCACACGATCACGTTCGTCTGGCTCGTGAAGTTCGGCCTTTGGACGGTGGCAGTCGTGCTCGTCGGCTGGGGGGCCTATTTCCCGGCGGTGTGGGGCTTTTTCGGCATTATCGCGACCCACGTGTTGTTCCTCGCCGAAGCCTGGCTCATGCCCCATTTCGCCCGGACGACCCGTGGTGCGCTTGCCGCAGCACTGGGATTGGCGTTGTTCAACGACTTCCTCGATTACGGGCTGGGGCTACATCCGCCGCTGGCATACGAGCCCGGAGCCATCGTGCCCGCCATCGCCGTCGCTGCGTCGATCGTCGGGGTGTGGCTTGCCGCTCGAAACCTGGATCGACTCGAACGACCCTGAGCGGCCGAGATGGCTCGAGGGCGTCCCGCGCCGGGAGCAGTAGTCTTTTCAGGACGCGTCGCTTGAGATGCTGCAATGGACTCCGGGGCGTTGCTCGATCTCCTCGGAAACGAAAACCGTAGACGAATTTTGCGCTTGCTCTCTCAGAAACCCTGTTATGTAACCGAGATCAGCGAGCACCTCGACTTGAGTCCGAAGGCGGTCATCGATCACCTGCGACGGCTCGAAGACGCCGGGCTCGTCAAGAGCCGGACCGACGAGAACCGGCGGAAGTATTTCTACATCGCAAACGACGTCCGCCTCGAAGTCAGCGTCTCGCGGTACGGCTACGGCGCCAAGAGCGCGTATCCGGCCAGCACCACCCTCGACCTGACTGCCTGCCAGCATCTGTCGGTCCAATTCGAAGGCGAAGAAAGCGACGGCACTACCACCGACGTCGCCGAGCTGGCCTCGAATCTCCAGCGGCTCGAGGAACTCGAAAACGAGCTTTCGCTCGCACAACGGTACGTGCAGGGCCAGCTCATCGAGACGATCGAGCGGGTCACCCGGTCCTTTACCGGCGACGATGACGTCCTCAACGGTCGAATCGTGTTCGAGATCCTCGTGACGATCGCGTCGGGGGAGGCATCGACCGACGACATCCGCGAGGAGATCAGCGTTCCCCGCACAATCCTGGAAGACGCTCTCGAACACCTCCGCCAGCAAGGGATCCTCGAGCGAGAGGGCGACGCGTGGGAAGTAGCCACGGCCGCAACGGTTGATTGAAGGGTGCCGGCGCGCGCCGACTAGTTATGGAAGTCGGCGACCGCGTCCGCGTATCGACCGCCGAGACCACCTTCGAGGGCGTGTTGCTTCCGTCCACGACGGACGATCATCTCGTCGTCAAGCGGTCCGGGGGCTATAACGTGGGCATCGACCGGGCGGAGGCCGCCGTGGACGTCATCGAGTCGGACGTCCACGATATCGGCTCGGGCGAGGAATCGAGCGATGTGTCCGAAGTCGAGTTCGACCCCGACCTGCCGACGGTATCGCTACTGTCAACTGGCGGAACCATTGCCTCGACGGTCGATTACCGCACAGGTGCCGTATCTCCACGGTTCGACGTTTCGGACGTGATTCGGGCCATCCCCGATCTCCAGGGAATCGCCAACTACCGGGGACGCATCGTCGCGAACCTGCTGAGCGAGAACATGCGGCCGAACCACTGGGTCGACCTCGCAGAGGCCATCGCGGCCGAGATCCGCGCCGGGGCCGACGGTATCGTCGTGATGCACGGGACTGACACCATGCAGTATACCGCCAGCGCAGTCGCCTTTATGCTCGATACCCCGGTCCCGATCGTCTTCACGGGCAGCCAGCGCTCGGCGGATCGGCCGTCGAGCGATAACGTTATGAACGCCGTATGTGCCGTCGAGACGGCCATCGAAGAGATCGCCGAAGTCCTCATCTGTATGCACGCAACCAGCAGCGACGACCGATGCGCGATCCATCGGGCGACCCGAGCCCGGAAGAACCACACGTCAAAACGAGCGGCGTTCGAGACCGTCGGCGCGGAACCGCTCGCGACGATGGCATGGACCGATCGGGAACTCGAGCTCCGGCCGGACGCCGCGGTCGACCGGCGGGGCGATCACGAACTGACCGTGCAGGCCGAGCTCGAGACGGCCGTCGAGCTGATCAAATTCACGCCGGGAAGCGATTCCGACCGCCTGGCTGCCCAGCGCGATGCTGTCGGCGTCGTGATCGAGGGCACGGGGCTCGGTCACGTCAACGATGCGTGGATCGAGGAGGTCGAGGCGCTCGTCGATGGTGGCGCGGATGTCATAATGACCAGCCAGTGTGTCGCGGGACGGATCTGCGATCGGGTCTACGAAACCGGGCGGGATTTGCTCGATGCCGGCGTGATCGAGGCGGAAAACACGCTGCCGGAGACGGCCCTCGTGAAGCTCATGTGGGCGAGTGCGAACGCGGACGACGTGCGGACGACGATGCAGCGATCGATCGCCGGCGAATTGACGCGGCGTTCGCGGTCCGCCTAGCGCTACACGATCCCCCCGCTGACCGGCGGGAAAATGGCGATCTCGTCATCGGCGTCGACCTCCCGGTCGAGGCCCCCGTTCTCGTGGGCGATGTTCGAACCGTTGACGAGGATATTGATATGTTCGTTGGGTGTCCCGTCGGCGTCCAGGACTTCTTCCCGCAGCTCCGGGACCGTATCGAAGAGCGCCTCGAGGGCCTCATCGAGGGTGCCGGCCTCGGTATCAATCGAGATCCGCCGATCTCCCGCCACGTCAACCAAGTTGGCGAAGAGTTTGAATTCCATTATCGGCTATTAACGGGTCCATCAAAAGAGAATTGCGGGATCGCCGTCCATTCGATTACCCGGAATGATGGCGCCACGCCTGCCGCCCCTGTCAACAGATCCCGGACTCGACTTACGCCGGCGGTGCCCGGGACGTCCCCGGGTTTTGTCGGATCGATTTGAGATGTAGGAAGACATTTACTTATCGGGACCGCTGACTCTCAAACATCATGGCAGCTCCCGGGATGGTTCCCGACCCCCTCGACGGATTCCTCGGACGGATCGAGGAGTTCGTCGTCGCCAACCCGGAGCTTGCCGGCGCGCTCGCCATTGTCACGGTGCTGGTGCTCGTCGGGGCGGCCTTTCTCTATCGATGGTTTACGAGGTCCCCCGGCGAGCGGCTGGCCCGGGTGCTGGGAAAGGCCGACGAGGTCGCGATCCTCATGCACCCCAATCCCGATCCCGACGCGATGGGCGCGGCCATCGGCGTCCGGGAACTGGCGGAAGCGCGCGGCACAACGGGGTCGATCTATTATGCCGGCCAAATCCGCCATCAGGAAAATCGAGCCTTCCAGACCGTGCTCGACCTCGATTTCGATCGGGCAGAGGCCGCAGAGGACATCGAGGAGGACACGCTCGTGCTCGTCGATCACAATCGCCCGCGGGGGTTCACGGGCACGGAGCGCCTCGAACCCGACGTGGTTGTCGATCACCACCCGGGTGACGGTACGGGAACGAGCTTTACCGACGTCCGGCCGGACTACGGCGCGTGTTCGAGTATCGTCGCGGAGTACTTCGAATCGCTCTCAGCGGAACCAGGCGTGAGGACCAACGGCCGGAGTCGGACTGACGGCGGAACGACCGACCGACCGAACACCCCCGAACTACGCCCGTCGATCGCGACCGGGATGATGTACGGCATCCAGGCGGATACCGACCACCTCACGAAGGGTTGTACCCCCTCGGAGTTCGCCGCAAGCTCGTACCTCTATTCGGCAGCCGACGAGGAGCTCCTCCATCGCATCGCCAATCCCCGAATGACCGCCGAGGTCTTGGAAACGAAGGCCAAAGCGATCAACGAACGCGTCATCAACGGCTCGTTCGCGATCGCGGATGTCGGCGAACTCTCGGACCTCGATGCCATTCCGCAGGCCGCCGAGGAACTCATTCGGCTCGAGGGAATCAGCGCCGTCGTCGTCTACGGGAGCAAGGACGAGACGATCCATCTCTCGGGCCGCTCCATCGACGACCGTGTCCACATGGGCAACATCCTCGAGGCCGTGTTCGAATCCGTCCCGATGGCGAGCGCCGGCGGTCACGCCCGGATGGGCGGCGGTCAGGTGCCAATTTCGTATCTGGCGGGGATCGGGCCGAAAGGCGTTGACGCCGACCGGGCGCGCTCGGACCTCCGGGGCCGGTTGTTCGATGCGCTGAAAGGGAACGTCTAGGTCATCGCATCTCGACCCACTCGTTCTCGCACTCGACGCAGTAACGGACGGACCAGAGTTCGTCCGGCTCGTTCCGGCGTTTGAGCGGGCGATCGCACTCCACGCAGATGACGCGATCGTATACGTCCTTTTCGAGTTCCTCCGCCTTCAGGCCGTCCCGGACCGTGTCCATCGCCCACCCGTTCTGGCGGCGAGGTGAAAAAGGCTCTGGCGAGACCGCCCACTTTTTACCGTTACTGGGTCAATCCGAGCCAACCGATGGAATTCGTGCAGGAACGGGTCGCCACCCTCCACGGGTTTACCGATAACACACCCCCGGTTCCCGTGGAGGACGTGGCCGTCGTCATCCCGGTCAAGGGCGAGGACCTCGGGCGTCGTTCCCTTGATGACGTGCTCGACACCCTCGTAGATGTGGATCCCGGGCGCGTCGTCCTCAGCGTCCGGGGATCGCGCGGACGGGTGTCGGATCTCCGTGAACGCGTTGGACGTCGATCGCTGGATGTCGAGGTCCTCTGGTGCAACGCGCCCGCGCTCGACGAGGCACTTCGCGACGCCGGCGTGAACGGTCCGACGGGCAAGGGGCGGGACGTCTGGCTCGCCCTCGCGGTCGCGGGTGCGTCCCACGATATCGTCGTGGTCCACGATGCCGACGCGCGGACCTACGACGCCGGCTACGTCCCCAAGCTCGCCTGGGCGATCGATCAAGGATACGACTTCGCCAAGGGGTATTACGCGCGGATCGAACGGGAACGGTTCTTCGGGCGTCTCGTTCGTCTCGTCTGGTATCCGCTTCTGTCAGTGCTCGAACGATCGAGTGTGGCGCCCGTTGTGCGCTACCTGGGCGCATTCCGCTATCCCCTGGCCGGCGAGTTCGCCATCGACAGCGAACGGATCCCCGAGCTTCGTTTGCCGCCCCGTTGGGGCCTAGAGACCGGAATGCTCGGAGAGATGTACAACCACGTCGGTTTCGATGGGTCCGCCCAGGTCGATCTCGGCGTCCATCAGCACGACCACCGCCCGATCCGAGGCGGTGCGGGGCTCGAAGCCATGGCCGCGGAAGTCGTCGGAACCCTCGCCTCGATTCTCGAAGGACACGGGGAGACGCTCCCCACCGCGGAGGCCTATGCGACGGCGGCGATCGAGCACCTGGATCGGTACGCCACCGACGCCGCGTTCAACGGCCTCCGATACGACCGGACGGACGAACGCGCCCAGATCGAGGCCTATCGCTCGGTCGTCGAAGAGGGCGGCCGCCGGCTCGATCCGCTCCCGTCGCATGCCGCGTTTTCTATCGCACCCGACGAGATCCGGGAGATGGGCCAGCCGGCGGACCCACCGCGGAGGGTGACGTGAGCACGTCCGTCGACCGAATCCTAACCGGCGACGTCTTGGCGGGGATCGTGAGCGTTTTCGGCGGCCTGACACCGGCCGAACTTCGCCGTGCATGCCAGGAAGTTCTATTTCGGGCCGAAGGCGAGCGCGTTGGGGACGAGGCCGTCGATCGAGTGATCGGAGATGCGGTCGACGAGTACTACCTCTATGACGTGGACGAGCGGGGTCTCCTCATCCCTGGACCGGTCGCCTTCCCCGAGCTCCCGGAATTTGCGGAGGACCTGCCGCTGTTGCTCGACGTCGAAGAACGTGACGTCGATCGGACGCGCGCCGCACGTGAACTGGTCGCGAGCCTGTGCGAGGAACTCGGCGCTGACCCCGAGCCAGAGCGTGTCGCAGCTATCGAGCAGCTTTCCTACGATATCGAGGCGTGGGCGAGCGTGGACGCGAGCGACCTTCGCGAGTAAGGGCATCGAGCCGTGAGAGCTTTGGGGACGCCCCGCGAGCGGTCGGCATGATGGACCTCGGCCGGATCCGAGGACGGGATGGCCGGCGGCGGGAAGGCGGTCGGGAGGCCGCCGTGCTCATCCCAGTCCTCAAGCGCTCGGCCGATACCCATCTCGTCCTCATCAAACGGGCGGACGATCTCGCCGAGCACGCCGGTCAGATGAGCTTTCCCGGGGGGAGCCGTGAGCCGTACGACCCGGACCTGTTCGCGACGGCCAAACGCGAGGCCAACGAGGAAATCGGCCTCGACGTCGAAGCCGTCGAGCGGATCGGCGAACTCGACGACATCCGGACAACGACCGAATACGTCGTCCGGCCGTTCGTCTCCCGGGTCCCGGACCAGTCATTCACTCCTGACGGCATCGAAGTGGCCGAGATCGCGGTGCTGTCAGTCTCCGCCTTCCTGGACCCGGCGAACTACGACCGCTACCAACACCGCGATCCCGGGGGGACCGAACGGCTGGTGCATTCGTTTTCGATCCAGGGGTACGAGGTCTGGGGGGCGACCGGCCAGCTCGTCGTCCAACTCCTCGAGTTAACGACCGATTGG
>CAYSMB010000025.1:13612-14930 GCA_964432005.1 uncultured Halobacteriales archaeon | reverse complement strand
CGAACACTCCGCTCGGCGAGAATTGTTCTGCAAAATACTATAACGGATAATCCCCATCTTTCCTAGTGATGCGAGCCGACGAGCCCAATCCAGCGTACCAGGCGTGTCTCGAAGAGACCGAAGACGCACCGGCATTCCACCAAATTCCGGTCGAAGACGCCCGGGCGATTTCCGAGGACGTCTTCAGCGTCGAAGAATCCGAACCGGTCGGCGACGTGATCGATCGGACGATCGACGGGCTGGGTGGCGACCTGCCGATCCGCATCTATCTGCCGGAGGGTGATGGGCCGTTCCCGGTGGCCGTCTTCTTCCATGGCGGGGGATTCATCGCCGGGAGTATCGACAGCCACGACGAGTTCTGTCGGGAACTCACCAACGCCACCGGGGCCGCGTTCGTCTCGGTGGGCTACCGCTTGGCCCCCGAACACCAATTCCCGGCCGCCGTCGAGGATGCGTATGCTGGCACGGTCTGGGCGGCCGAGCACGCCGACGAGTTCGGCGGTGACGCCAGCCGGCTCGCGGTGGTCGGCGATTCCGCCGGCGGTAACCTCGCCGCTGTCGTCGCGCTCATATCCCGTGACGAGGACGGGCCGGACATCGATCACCAGGTCCTGATGTATCCCGCGCTCTCTCAGAACGGCGCGGACTGGCCGTCCTACGAGGAGAACGCGGAGGGCTATTTCATCACCACCGAGGATCTCGAATACTTCCAGGATCAGTACTTCGAGGACCCATCCGACGGAGCCGACCCGTACGCGTCACCCATCCTCGCAGACGACCTTGCGGGGCTACCATCCGCGACGATCACCACGAACGGCTTCGACCCGGTTCGCGACGAGGGCGTCGCGTTTGCCGAGGCTCTCGAGGACGCGGGCGTGACCGTTTCGCACTATCACTACGACGATGCCATTCACATCAGCGTCCAGATGGCCGCGGACCCATTCGGCTTCGAGCGCTCGCAGGAAGCATTCGAGGACGTCGTCGGGGAGCTCCGGCAGGCACTCGCCGTCGACTGACGTAACTGTTCGTCGACAAGATCGTTTGCCGATATTACCATCTTTTTATATGATCTTCGCTAACAACCCCATGCCATGTGTTCATCAGGCACGCAACACAGCGGAGGATCGTCCGTTCAAGCAGCTGACGGCGGGGTGATGGGCTGATGGCCGAACAGATACTCCTGCTGATTGGTCGCATCCTCGCCGCCGTTCTCCTGCTCTTCAACGGGGTCAATCACTTCATCAACACCGAGCAGGTGGTCGGGTACGCCGAGTACAAGGGGCTGCCGGCACCCCAAGCGGCCGTGTACCTCTCGGGC
>CAYSMB010000025.1:0-13602 GCA_964432005.1 uncultured Halobacteriales archaeon | reverse complement strand
GGTACGACTTCCACCCGTTACTGGCCAGTCCCACCGGGCTGAGTATCCTGCTCGGCGTGTATCCGCTTGTCGGCTCCCTCGTCGCGATGGTGTTCGTCCTCATCACGGCCGTCCTGATCCACAACTTCTGGACGGTCGAAGGCGAGGACCGCGTCAACGAGCTCAACCACTTCCTCAAGAACATCGGCATCGCCGGCGGCCTGTTCGCGCTGGCTGCGGCGAGTTACTCCGCCTGGGAGTACAGCCTCGGGCTCGGATTGTACTTCTGAGGCGGCGGCGGATTCGGTTCCGTTCCGTCGGGCGATCCCTCGCTGTTCATTTAACTCACAGGGGCACAAGCGCCCGGTATGGTCGAGTCAGCCGGCTGGTTCGAGGTCTCGGAACTTCGCGGCGACGTGTACCGCATTCGCGAAGGTGCCCCCCAGCTTCCCTGTCATTCCTATCTCATCGACGACGAGCAGCCCTTCCTCATCGACACGGGCCTGGGCATCGGCGACCTCCGGGGACTCGTCGAGGACATCGCCGGGCGGACGCCGACCGTCGTCCTGACGCACGCTCACTGGGATCACCTCGGGGCCGCGCATGCCTTCGAGGAGGTATACGTCCATCCGCGGGAGCGACACGACGACGGCACCATCTCCCTCGACGTATTCGCCGACCGCTTCGATCATCGCCCGGGTATTTTCATCGAGGAGTGGCTGACGGCGGGGCGAGTGCTGCCGGATGGGTTCGATCCGGAAAGCTATACGATTGAACCGTTGGACTCGAGCCGAGCGCTCTGTGCCGGCGATCGTCTCGAGCTGGACGGTCGAGCCCTTGAGGTCGTGGAGGTGCCCGGACATAGCCCCGGGCAGATCGCGCTCGTCGACCGGACCGCGGGGACGTGTTTCGGCGGCGACGTCCTCGAACCGGGCGGGACGATCTACGCACACTTCGCCGGGTGCGATCTCGAGGCCTATCGCGCGTCGCTCCGGCGACTCATCGAACGCCGCGACGAGGGGGCGTTCGAGGTTCTCCTGACCGGCCACGGCGACCCGATCGAAGACCTCTCCATCCTCGATAATGCGCTCGAGGTCCTCGCGGCCATCCTCGCGGACGAGCTCGACTACGATCTCGTCGACACGCATTGGGGGCCCTCCCGCCAGTACGAACATGGAGGACTGACGGTGCTGACCGCCGAGTAGTCCACAATCGTTAATTCCGTCGGCTCGCCTCGCCCCGTATGGCACGCGTCCCGTACGTCGAACAGGACGACCTCGATCCCGAATACCGCGACCTGATCATCTCGTCGCTCCAGCCCGGCAAGCGGGCGAACGTCTACAGCGCGATCGGCAACAATCAGGAGGTGCTGGCCGGCCTCCGGGAGTACCTCGGTTCGCTTTGGTCGGATTCGGGGCTCACGGACCGCCAGCGAGAGATCGTGATCCTCACGGTCGCATCCGAGATCGACAACGCCTACGAGTTCCACCAGCATGTGTTGATCGCACGGGAGAACGGCCTCGACGACGACGAGATCGCGGCACTCGGCCGGGACGATCGAGCACCGTTTTCTTCGGCCGAGCAGGCCCTGATCGCGTACGCCCGAGCGACCGTCCGGGGTCGGGTCAACGATAAGATCCACGAAGCGCTGGCCGAACACTTCGACGACGAGACCGTGGTTGGCGTCGCCGCGACGGCGGGCGGCTATGTCGCGCTCGGTCGACTCATCGACGTCCTCGGCGTCGAACTCGAAGCGGGCGACGAGTTCGTCGGCTGGGATCCCCGGTAGCGTTCAGACGCTCCGGATACCCCCGCCGTCGACGAGTAGAGCGCGTCCGTTCACGTAACTCGATCGTTCGCTCGACAGCCACGCGACCGTATCCCCGAGTTCCTCGGGATCGCCGATCCGGTCCAGGGGGATGTCTGCGGCCATGCCCTCCAGAAATTCTTCGTAATCGGCATAGGCGCCAGCCTCGATCGCATCCGCGGCCAACCCGCGAATCCGATCGGTCTCGTGGGGTCCGGGGAGCACCGCGTTCGCCCGCACCGCCGGCGCAAATTCCACGGAAAGCGTCTTCATCAGGCCGGCGACCGATCGACGGACGGCATTCGAGAGCACGTGTCCGTCGACGATCTCCGCATCCGTCCGGGAGGTGATATTCACGATCGTTCCGCCCCCGTCGGCAGACAGGTCGGGCTGGGCGGCCTTGACCGTCCAGACCACACTCATCACGAGGTGATCGAAGGCTCCGTACCAGTCCGCATCCTCCGATTCCATCACCGACACCGTCGGCGGCCCGCCGGCACTCGTCACGACGTGATCCAGTCGGCCGAACCGATCGATCGTACGTTCGACGGCCCCGACGACCTCCTCGCGTTCTCGGATATCCGCCTGCATCGCCAAGGCCTCCCCGCCCTCGATCGCCTCCAGGCGCGCCTCGGCGGCGTCCAGACGCTCCCGATTCCGACCGCAGACGGCCACGTCGACGCCCGCACGCGCCAACGCTTCCGCGCTCGCAAGTCCGAGCCCCAACGACGACGCGCTGAGGAAGGCCGCGTTTCCATCGATCCCGAGATCCATGGCTGCAGGGGGCGGCGAGGAGTACCTTAAGTCCCAGCGAAGCGGCGTTACGCCCCGCGCGTGAGGACGTCGATGCCATCGACGGTGTGGGTGTGGATCGGTCCCCATATCTCGTCGCCGACATCGGGTTCGACGGCGCCGGCGAGGACGGTCTCGACGGCCTCCAGGATCTCGTCGAGGATGTACAGATCCTCCCCCCTTCGCGGATCCCCGTGGCCGGTTGCCAGCGTATCGTAGGCCCCCGATTCCCGGTGTTCGATCAGCCGCTCGAGGGACGCTCGATGGTCGCGAAGGTTCCCGCCGGGGAGATGCGTGAACACCGAGCCGCCAGGGGAGATCACGTCGCCCGCGAAACAGATGCCGGCCGACCGATCGAGGGCCGAGAGCTGTCCGGGACTGTGCCCGGGGATCGGGATCAGTTCCAATCCCCGATCGCCCACGCGGATCGTATCGCCGGCCTGGACCGGCCGGACGCCGTGCAGCGTCGGGATCTCGTAAGCTTCCGGATCGAACCCCTCGGGGAACGGCCGCGCGTCGTCGAGCCAGTTCTGGACGAACCGGGACGGTAAATGATAGCCGGCGTCCGTCGTCGGATCCGTGGACACCACTCCGTCGGTCTGCTCGATCGCACCGATCGAGACGTCCTCGAACTGGTCGGCCGCGCCGATGTGGTCCCAGTGCCGGTGGGTGAGAAGCAGTCGGGGCGTCGCGCCGGCGATCTCCTCGAGATGGGTCCGGAGGTCGCCGATCCCGAGGCCGGCGTCGATCGCGAGCCATTCGTCCGAGGACCCGACGAGAAAGAGGTTACATCCGAGCCGAGGCGCCCCCTCGGTAATCATGTACGTCTCGGGGGCGATTCGTTCCGTGTCGAACCAGTCGGTGGTTCCGTTCATGTCTCCGGTACCATCAGATCCTCGAGGAAGGCGTAGGTGCGGGTCATGTCGGCGTCCTCGCCCTCGCGAAGCCGCGTATATGTGATCAGGAACTCGAGCACTTCGGCGATCAGCAACGGCACGTCCTGCTCGGCACTGAACTGTGAAAGTAACTCCATGTCCTTTTCCATCAACCCGAGTTTGAACCCGTTGTCCCATTCCTCGGTCAGGACGTCCTCGGGGATCTTGTCCTGGGTCGCGCTGTTTCGCCCGCTGCTGACGCTGAAGACGTCGACGAGAGTGTAAGGGTCGAGTCCCGCCGCCCGCCCCAGAATGACCGCCTCCGAGCTCGCCAACAATGCAGTAAACGAGAGATAGTTGTTGAGGAGTTTCACGGCGTGGCCGTCCCCGGGATTCTCGCCGACGTGATAGATATCCGTGCCGATCGCCTCGAAGATAGGCTCGCAGGCCTCGAAGACCGCCGGGTCCCCGCCAGCCATGACCGTCAGCGTCGCGTCCTCGGCCCCGCTCGCGCCGCCACTGACGGGTGCTCCGATCACGTCGATGTCGCGATCGTCGAATCGCTCGGCCAGGCGTGCGGTCGTACCCGGCGTCGAGGTCGTGAGATCCACCAGTACTGTCCCCGGCGAGAACGCGGCCGCTGTTTGATCTGCCACTGCCTCGACAGCGTCGGGACCGGGCAACGAGAGCATGACGATGTCGGCGTCCCCAACGGCGGCAGCCGCTGATTCGGCCGGCTCGGCCCCGGCATCGACAGCCCGGCCGAGGGCCTCCTCGTCGAGATCGAACCCCGTAATTTCGTGGCCGGCATCGAGCAGGTTCCGCACCATCGCGCCGCCCATCACTCCGAGCCCGATAAATCCGATCCGCGCCATGTCTTGACCCCTGCGTCGGCTGAGAAAAGTATTCTGTTCAGGAATCGGGGATAGCCCCGTCGGCCCGCAGTGTGGCGATCGTCTCGTCGTCGTATCCGATCGCTCTGAGGCGTTCGATCGTGTGCTCGCCGAGTAGCGGCGGGTGGTCGTCGAAGCCCGCATCGGCGTGTTGGTAGTTGAGCGGATGTTCGATCACGGGGATCTCGCCGATGGCCGGATGCTCAACATGGCCGATCGCCTCCCGGGCGACGGTCTGTTCGTTCTCGAGGGCCTCGTCGACCGAATGGACCGGTCCCACCGGGAGTCCATGTTCCTCGACGAGGAGCTCGACCCATGCGTCGGTGCTGCGTTCCCGGAACACGGCGGATAGCTCCACCTCGAGCTCGTCCATGTGCTCGACGCGGGCGCTATTCGATTGGAAGCGTTCGTCGGAAATCAGGTCCTCTCTATCGATGGCCTCGCAGAGGGCCTCCCAGAGACGCTGGGTCCCACACGCCACGTTGAGATAGCCGTCCGCGGTGGGATACATCTGATAGGGCGCGAGCACCGGATCCTTCGTGCCCATGGGACCGGTTTCCTCGCCCACGAAGGCCTTGCCGGCCTGTTTGGTGAGCCAGGGCAGCGTCGCATCGAGCATCCCGAGTTCCACGCGGTCACCGATTCCCGTTTGTTCGCGGCGATAGAGGGCGTTCATGATGCCGAACGCCGCCCACATGCCGGTGATCAGGTCGGTGATCGGGATGCCGACCTTCACGGGTTGGCCGTCGGGTTCGCCGGTCACACTCATCAACCCGCTCATCCCCTGGATCAGGAGGTCGTAGCCGGGACGGTCCCGCCAAGGACCGCTGTCGCCGAACGCGGAAATCGAACAGTAGACGATCCCTTCGTTACGTTCCCGAATGGTATCATAATCCACGCCGAGCCGTTCGGCGGTTCCCGGCCGGAAGTTCTCGACGATCACATCGGCCTCGGCCGCAAGATCGTGGAAGGCCTCGAGACCTCGTTCGGATTTGAGGTTCAACTCGATGCTTTCCTTGCCGTAATTGATCGTCCAATAATACGGGGATTCGCCCGCCTCGGCGGCCGAGCGGCCCGGTCCCTCGTAGCCATCGGTTTCGACGAACGGTGGGCCCGAGTGCCGAATATCGTCGCCAGCATGCGGTCGTTCGACCTTGACGACATCCGCCCCATGGTTCGCGAGCATCATCGTCGCGAACCCGCCCGTCACGAACGTCGAGAGATCGAGGACCGAAAGTCCCTCGAGCGGACGATGTCCCGGTGATTTAGCCATATCGCCGCGTTCGCATCCGGCGGGATAAAGTTGCTGAACCGGGGGATCAACCGGCGACCGCGACGGGGAGGATGACGGCCGATTAGACGTACTCGCAGGGATTAGTCAGAGTCCCGATATCCTCGACCCCGATCGTGACCGAATTGCCGTCCTCCAGGAGGACCTGGGGCTCGCGATAGACGCCGACACCGGCGGGCGTCCCTGTGAAGATCACGTCCCCGGGCCGGAGGGTCGAGGTGCGACTGCAGAAGGCCACGAGCTCGTCGACTCCGAAGATAAGCTCCGCAGTCGAGGAATCCTGCAGGCGCTCGCCGTTCACCTCGGCCCAGATATCGAGGTCGTGGGGGTCGTCCAGCGCGTCGGTGGTGACGAGCTCCGGACCCATCGGGGCGAAGGTGTCGAGACTCTTTCCGCGGACCCACTGTCCGTCGCCATGCTGGATATCGCGGGCGGAAACATCGTTCCCGATCGTGAAACCCGCGATGGCGTCCCAGGCCTCGTCCGGGTCGATATCCTTGACGGTCTTGCCGATCACGACCACGAACTCGGCCTCGTAATCGACCTCCTCGGTCACCGACGGATCCCAGCGGATGGCGTCCTGGGGGCCGACGATCGTCCCGGGGAACTTCGAGAACAGGACCGGTGTCTCCGGGGGTTCTCGGCCCCCCTCCGCGGCGTGATCCCGGTAATTGAGGCCGACACAGATGATTTTTTGCGGATTGACGATGGGCGCGTGCGTCGACAGTTCCTCCTGTGAGTACACCCACTCGCCCGCCGCATCGGCGAACTCGGCAATGAGCTCGAGCTTCCGTCGCCATTCCCAGGTGCCAAGGATGTCCCGGAGTTGGCCCGGCATCGGAATGCCCGCTGCCGTGCCCGCTTCGCTAACATTGACAACGGTATCATCATCGCGGACGATACCGGCCCACGGCGGCTCCGCGTCGGAGATGGTGAATTGACCGAGTCGCATATGCGAGGGTTCCGAACGTCGACGCTTATATTGCTCGATGGCCGAAATCGGTGGTCGCTACAACGGAATATATATTGCGTGTATCATGCCTATACCTATGTATACGGAGGTTATACCGATGTATCGATGCCTTTTGCGAGGCAGGCTCGCCCCGCATCCGTCATGCCCCACTGGGGTGGTCGACTGGAGAAATATACCTTGACGAGCTCCCGGCGTCTCAACCGCTCGAGCCGCCGTTTGATCGATTCTTGGTCCAGATCCGTGCCGCCGGCGAGCAAGGGCGGCGAGACCGGATCGTTCTCCGCGATATGTTCCAGGAGCCACCAGTCGATCTCGGTGCCCGTCCGCCTCATGATGATTCGATGGGTTCTGCCGGGGCGAGTTCGGTACGGCCGTGCGGCGCGGCGTAATCGAGATCCGGCCCAATGGGGGTGATCTCCCCCTGGAAGTACCCCTGGTCGGTGATGTGCTCGAAGTTGACCGTCTCCTCGAATCCCGGCGTCTGATAGAGATCGCGGAGGTAGGGCCAGAGGTGCTCGTACTGGTGGAGGTACTGTCGATCGCACTTGAATCCCGTATGGTAGGCGACGTCGAATCTGATCAACGTGGGGAACATGCGGACATCCGCGAGCGTTAACCGATCCCCCGCGAGGAAGCGCTGGTCGGCCAGGACTTCGTCCCAGTGATCGAGGGCTTCGAATTCGTCCCTGTCGGCCGCGTCGTAGGCCGCCTGGCTCGCCGCGAATCCGGCCCGATACACGCCGTTGTTGATCGAATCGTAGATGTCATCGATGATCCGATCGATCTCGTCGCGTTGCCCTTCCGGGTAGAGCGCACGTCCATCGCCGAGGTCCGCAAACGCCGACGCGAACATCCGCATGATCTCGATGGACTCGTTGTTGACGATCGTTTCCTCGACGGTATCCCACAGCACCGGGACGGTCACGCGACCGGTGTAGGCGGGGTCGGCCTTCGCGTACACCTCGCGGAGGTAGTCGGCGCCGTTGACCGTATCGGGGGTGCAATCGTCCTTCTCCTGGGTGAATTCCCACCCATCGTCCTCGCGCACCGGATCGACGATATCCATGGATACTAGGTCTGTGAGGCCGACCAGCTCCCGCGCGAGTGCCGCCCCGTGGGCCCAGGGGCAATTCCGCGCGACGTAGAGGTGATACCGGTCGGGCTCCGGGGGAAACCGCGCACCTTCTCCCGCCTCGATGTGATCCCGGAAGGACGTCTCCACGCGATCGAAGGCGCCGGAGTCGTCCGTATATGGCTCGACATCGACACGCCACTCCCCGTCGACGAGCATGTTCCGGCCCATGTCCCCCGATCGGCCCTTGATCCCATATGCGTTCGGGCCGGTCGGACGATCGCGGCCAATCCGACCGCCACCCCAACCGGTAATGCGTACCGCCGGGATACACCGACCGATGCAAACCCACCTGTATCTCGATCGTCCGGACGCCGACCAGGACTTCGCTCGGGAGTTACTCGCCCATTCCGACGCCTCCTGTTACGTCCACGAGCTCTGCCGGAGCCCCATCGAACCGGAAATCACCATTTCGGCGTGAGCGCTTCCGGAATTCCTATGGGCCGGCCCTGCCCCCGTACGCCCGTTCGATGACGTACGAGCGTGTCTTCGACGGAATTGTGGTGGGCGGCGGTCACCAGGCGCTGGTTTGTGCTGCCTACCTGGCCAAGTCAGGCCAGGACGTCCTCGTCCTCGAGTCCGATATGCACGTCGGCGGTGGCGTGAAAACGCGGGACGTTACCGGCCTGGGCTTCCGGTTTAATCTCTGCGCCAAGGGCCATTACAGCATCCCGGATACGCCCTGGTACCAGGACCTACACCTGGCCGAGCGGGGAGCCCCGTACATCCAGGCCGGGACCGACGCCGGATACATCCCCGGCGACGGCCCGCCGATCCTTCTCTCCGAGGACACCGACAAGGCCGCCGAGACCATTGCGAACTACTCGGAGTCGGACGCGGAGACCTTCCGAGAGTTGCGCGAGACCGCCGACGAACTTGTCCGGGAGATCTATCTTCCCCAGCGTTACACCCAACCCCTCCCCGCCGACGAACGGGAGGCGTTGCTCCGCGAGTCCGAATTGGGCCGAACGTTTCTCGAGTGGTCCGGCGAGCCAGTCATCGAGTTGCTCAATCGGTGGTTCGAATCCGAAGAGATGGTGATGTTGACGATGTACCAGATGTCGATGTTCGGGGAGCCCGGCGAGGGATACGGCGCACCGAGCCACACCGGCGGGATCGCGCGGTGTTTCTCCGGCGAATTCGGCTACGGCATTCCCCGGGGCGGCGCCGAAATGCTCGCGATCGCCCTCCAGCAAGCCGTCCAGCAGAACGGCGGTACAATCCTGACGCACGCACCCGTTCGAAATATCGAGGTGAACGACGGCGCAGTGACCGGCGTAACTGTCGAGGACGGCCGGCGGTTTGGCGCCGAGACGTTCGTGGCCAGCGGGATCAATCCGAAGCTGACCTTCGGGGAACTGGTGGGTTTCGAAGAGCTCCCGGAATCGTTTGCGTCAGCGGTCGAAAGCTTCGAGTTCGAAACGTGGTCGACGGTGCATTCGCACTTCGCCCTCGAGGAAGCCCCTGCATACGACGGTTCGGGGGCGTACGATCCGAACGAGGCCGCGTTCCAGCTCGTGGGCGCGGAGTCGATCGAGGACCTCGGCGCGGGCATGGAGGCCGTGATGCAACAGACGCTTCCCAAATCAGACTCGCTCGGAGCGAACGTGATGACCGCGCTCGATCCCTCCCAGGCCCCGGACGGGAAACACGTCGCGACCGCCATGGCCGCAGCGCCGTACGAACTCGACGGCGATCCGGACGCGTGGTACGAGCGGGCCGAGGAGATGCAGGATCACTTCCTCGAGACGTGGCGGCAGTATGCCCCGAACATGACCGAGGAAAACGTCATCGATGCCTACAGCACCACCCCCCAGCGCATCGCCGCCTGGAATCCCAACATGCAACGCGGGCGGACTCACCTCGGCGAGCTCAACGGCGAGCAGGTCCTGTCGAACCACTTCGGCTATCGCACGCCCATCGAGGGACTGTACATGTGCGGTTCGAGCTCCCATCCCGGGGCCGGCATCAACGGTGGCGCGGGGTACGTCGCGGCGGAAGTGATTCACGAGGACCTCGGCCTCAAGCCGTGGTGGGAGCCCGTCGACCTCGCGGCCCGTCTGGAATCGTTGGCGTAAGGCAGGATCGCCGGGTCCGTTCAGGGACAGAGATAAGTCCCCGCTAGTGACGGGTTATCCTCATGAGCGTGCTCGAAACGATTCGTGGGATGGGAAGCCGGGCGAACCCGGTGTTCGCCGCAGGCGCAGTGGTCGTGCCGCTCGCAGCGTTTGTCGTCGGCGTGGCGGGCCCGTCCGTCGAGATTCACACCTACGTCCACGTGATGGCAGGCGTGCTCTGGACCGGGATCGACGTCTTCATGGCCCTCGTTGTCGGGCCGGTGCTCGGCGGGATGACCATCGAGGAACGGGCGAGCTGGTTCGAGAAGTTCACGCCGAAGATGGCCTTCTTGATGCCGACACTCGCGACCGTGACGATCTTTAGCGGCATCTTCCTCGCGATCCGGATCGGCGTCTTCCCGAATTCGGGGCCCTGGATCGGCCTATTCGTGTTCGTGGCGTTCGTCTCGGCCACGGTCCTGTTGGGCCGGGTGTTCGATGCGTTCCGCGATCGGCGCTGGCAGGCCCTCTTCGCGATCATGGTCGTCGGCAACGGCGGCTATCTCGCGAACGAGGTGATAGCGGCAGGGATGACAATTCCGGAGACAAGCACGATCATCGTCGCGATCCTCGCCGTGATGGCCGTCCTGACGGTTCTGGGCAATGGCGTTCTGCTACCCAACGAAGTCATGATGTACCTCGAAATGATTTCGCCGGATCCGGACAAGGAGCGGATCGGCAACATCGGATTGCGCAACGCCCGGTTGAGCGGCGTTCAGGGGGCCTTCCAGCTCACCATAATCGTGCTGATGGTGTATCTCCGGTGGGGCGGCTTCTGACGGGACCCTCGCTCGATCAGCGGGATGGGGGTGCCGGTGGTCCTTCGGTCACGACGAGCTGGATCTTTTCGGAATCGGTCGGACAAGTCTCGGCGGATTCGACCGGGATCCTCTCCCGATCCTGCAAGCCCTGGTGCAGCTCGTCCTCCTGCGCATCGTAGAACCCTTCCCAGCGAACGTTCACGTCGAACGTCTCGGCGCTCCTCCCGGCGAGCATCGCGGGCGTCGTTATCGCCATCCTAGCCGGATACGGTGCCTACTCCTTCCATAGCGCGGTCGAGTTGGGCGACCCGACCGCCGAGGCGAGCGCGTGGATCACTGCGCTCGCGGGCGTATGGATCCTGATCGCTACGTTCGTCCTGTCCGGTTCGCTGGGCAGCGGCGTCCCGATGTGGAGCAACATCGCCGCCGGTTTGTCGCGCTCATCCTCGGTGGCTTCGCCGGGTGCACGGTCTATCAGGCGGCATAATCGGGGACTCGTGTCCACCCAGTTCGCGATTCAGGAAGTGGTGAGCGGCTGGTAGATGCCGAATAGGAGGACGAGCGCACCGCTCGCCGCAAGCACGACGCCGAGCAGCCAACCGTTCGATCCCCGTCCCGCGAGCCGAAGCATCCACAGGCCGAACAGGAGCGCGAGCCCGCCGCTGATAATCAATCGAACGAACCGCTCGGATCGCTGCAATCGCGACCACCGCGAGCGGGCCAGGCGGCGGAGATCCATGCCGAATTCCTTCGTCGCGCGCAAGTGAAAGTGTCGTCCCTGAGCGGGCTATGGTCGGGAACGCCTTGTCATACCGCCCGTCGAGACGAACTCCGCCCGGGTCGTCGCCGGAATGTAAGCACCGAGTCGCTCCCGCTCCCACCACTTGCCCGACCGCCGCCGTACCTCGCGATCGGTGAACGCGTACCGGTACCGGATCACACGAAGTTGTGTCGGTGGCGCCTCCGGGAAGGGGTTCTCGCTGAAGAGCGCCAGCGTTTTCGGATCGTTGTCGAAGAGCTTCTTCAGCAGGGCGAGCAGCCATCGCTGGCGAGGCCCGGGCGTGGGGCGCATAGCGGCAAACCAGAGTTGCCAATCGAGCCTGAGGTGGTAGGGGGCCAACTGGCGAGGGCGCTTGTCAAGACGGACCGGTTGGCCCTTGGTCAGATATGGCTCCCAGTCGCCCTCACCTGGATCGGCGGCCCGGGTCCCCTCGATGACGAGCTGGTGGCGGTGGCGGGTGATCGATCCGAATGCCCCGTAGGTGTTCACGAGGTGCAGCGGGTCGAAGGCCGTGTTCATGCGCTGGCCCGGCGAAAGCATGTTGATAACCGGCCTGACGCTCAAGATGGCAACGGCCGCCGTTATCACAACGGACATCGCGATCAGGGGAAGGGGCGTCGGATCCGCCGAGGGTGCCGTGATGGGAAGATAGGCCAGGAGCACGTCGTCGCGAAACGTCGCGATCGCTTGCACGATGGTCAGCGCACTGAGAAACGCGAAGTTTCCGGTGAGCATCAGCCAGAGCTGGAAGCCGATCGTCGCGATCCCACCGATGGCAGCGTAGGGTTGCGGGGCGAAAAACAGGAACGGGACGGCCAACTCTACGATGTGGTTCGTGAGCACGCCGAGTCGGTGAAACGGCTTCGGCAGGTTGTGAGCGTGCCAGCTCAGGGGGTTCGGAATCGGCTGGGTCTCGTAATGATAGTCGAGACAGCTTAGATCCCGCCAGCATTCATCGCCGCGGAGTTTGATGAGCCCCGCGCCGAACATATTCCGAAAGAGCACCCAGACGATCAACCAGATGAGGAGCGTCGGGGGAGCGGCGGCGCCGGCTCCGAGGAAGACGGCCAGCCCACCGGTCTCGAGAAGCATCGACTCCCAGCCGTACCCGTAAAAGATCCGACCGGCGTTGACGAAGGAGAGATATAATCCCCACAAGGCCGCCCAGAGGAGTATCGACGCCGGCAGCGGCCACGGTTCCGGAAGCCAGTACGGCATCCCGACCACCGCAGCGATGGCAAGGCCGACGCCGCTCCATGCGGCGATGCCGATCACGCGGTCGCTCGGGAAGAAGTAAAACAGGCTGGGTCGCTCACGGAACGACCGGTTATCGATGTACTCGGACAGCGGAAGGAGCCCGTCTTCTCCCGCAAGCGGTCGGAACTGATTGACCGCCACGAGAAAAGCCAACAGATAGATAACGGCGAGTGCCCGCTGAAAGAACAGACGAACGAGCCAGTAGCTCTCGCCACTGAGGACGTCCATGCGCGGCGCATGGCGTTTCGGGAATAAGTGCCTACATATCCGACCGACGGCCCCGGGACCGGCTTGATTCGGGTAAAATGGCGGAAAAACGCTTGTAACCGCCCTGAAGACGGCAGTAAACCGGCTTTAGCGAATGCCCCCTTCAAGAGGCTCTCCCGGATGGGATTGGCCGGAGGCAAAGACCAATGAAACTCCGAACAATCGCGACACTCGCGGTCCTGACCCTGCTCATAGCGTCGGGTGCTGCCATGGCGGCACCTGTGGATACCCCGAACGACGCGCCAGACGAACCGAACGCGTCGGACCAACCCGCCCCCGCTGACGTCGACGGCCCACCCACTGACCTGCCGGACGCCGTCCCGGACTTCGTGGCGGAGATCCACGATCTGATCCGGCAGTTCCTCGGTGGCGACCTAGACGGGTCGCTCGGTGACGCCGTCAGTAACGTGACGCCCGACGACAGCGAGAACTAAGTCGATAGTTGCCGCGGAATCGTGTCGCGGCGCGATGATTACGTCGCGCCTCCACGATCCTGTCGGTGCAATGCGGACGCTTTTCCGATACCCGATCGACGACCAGCCGGCGGTTTATCGATCGTCCGACTCGAGCGGTGGACGGTCGAATGTCGCGTCGCAATCCTGACAGGCCACGATCGTCCTTGCGGGCTTGGCAAGCGTTAGCCGGAGGTCCTGGCCCCCACAGCGGGGACAATCGGC
>CAYSMB010000024.1:0-15319 GCA_964432005.1 uncultured Halobacteriales archaeon | reverse complement strand
TCATCGCGATCGAGCCGAGGGCCGACTCGCCCGTGCCGTGGACGTTATCGAAGAGTCGCTTCATCGGCGTATCATTCACGGCGATCATGGGGTACGCCAGCGCCCCATCCTCGTCCATCGCCCGCAACCGGTGGACGCCGGTGGTCGTCTCCTCGCATCCCCCGACGATCTCCTCGATCAATTCGGGGTATTCCTCGTGGATGCGGAAGACGAGGTCTCCGCCGTCGTCGATGGTCACATCGGGTTCGGCCGCGATGACGGCGTCGATGGCGTCGTAGTATGCCGCGTCGTCGATCCCCCGCTTGGCGAACGAGCGCACATTCTCGACCGCATCGAGTGCTACGCTCACGTCGTCGTGCGTGGAGAGCGGATTACAGCCCGTAATGGCAACCTCGGCCCCGGCCGCCGCGAGGGATTCGACCAGCACGGCGGTCTTGGCCTCGACGTGCATCGCCATGCCGATCGTGATGTCCTCGAAGGGCCGTTGTCCTTCGTATCGTTCCCGAAGCTCCCCGAGAATCGGCATGTGCGAGCGTGCCCAGTCGATCTTGCGTCGACCCGCGGTCCGCTCGGCCTCCGGATCGTCGATTTGCTCGGTGATTCGGGCGTAGCGATCGGTCATACCCGACCTGCCGGGGGCTCGGCAAAAATGCTACCGGGTCCTATGCGTCGACCCGCTCGAGCAGGGCGGTGGCCGCTTCACCCGCCTGCTCGATGACCGCTGCTTCGTCGAGCGTCAGGACCTCCCGATCCCGCATCAACACCTGGCCGTCACAGATCGTGTGGCGGACATCGGTTCCCTGGACCGCGTAGGCGATGTGGCTGACCAGGTCGTGTTCCGGTTGTAGCCGGGGCGAGGAGAGATCGAGCACCGCCAGATCGGCCGGCCACCCTTCCGCGACCCGGCCGGTGCGCAAGCCCAGCAGGTCCGCGCCGCCCTTTGTCGCCATCTCGACCGCCGCCGGTGCCGGGACCGCGCGGGGGTCATCCGCCGCGAGCTTTCCTAGTAGAGCGGCATCCTGGAGCTCCCCGAACATGTCGAGGTCGTTGTTCGAGGCCGCGCCATCGGTTCCGATCCCGACGGTCACACCGGCGTCCCGAAGCGCCGAGATCGGCGCCATGCCGCTGGCCAGTTTCATGTTTGAGGTTGGACAGTGCGCGATGCCGACGGAGCGCTCGGCCAGCAGTTCGATCTCCGCTTCGTCGAGATGAATCCCGTGAGCGAGGAAGTCCCCCGGCGCCAGCAACCCTTTCTCGTCGGCGACCTCGAGCGGCCGGGCCTCGCGTTCCTCCACGATGGGATCGACGAACGCCGGCGATTCGTTGGCGTGATAGTGGACGGGGATCCCCCGGTCGCGAGCCTCCGGGAGAAATTCGGGGAGGAGATCGATATCGGCTGTCGTCAGGCTGTGGGGCATGTACGCGCTCGTCACGCGGCCCTCGGCGCCGTCGTCGAGTTCCACGGCGACCTCGAGGCCATGACGAAGTTCCTCGAGGGCTTCCCCGCGGTCTGCTCCCTCGGTGACCATGCCGTAGCCGAGCCGCGCCCGGACGCCCGCTTCCCGGACGACCTCAGCGATCCGGTCGACCTCGAAGTACATGTCCGCGAACGCGGTCGTCCCGGTTTTGATCAATTCGAGGATCCCCAGAGCTGCGCCGGCCCGGATGTCCTCCGGGGTGAACTCGGCCTCGATCGGCCAGATGTCCTCGGCCAGCCACTGATCCACGGGTTTGTCGTCCGCGTAGCCCCGCATGAGCGTCATAGCCACATGGGTATGTGCATTCACGAGCCCCGGCATGACGAGCGCCCCGCTCGCGTCCAGTTCCGTGTCCCGCGTCCCGAGGCCCGTCCCGATTTCCTCGATCGTCCCCGCGCGCTGATCGACGAGCACGTCGGCGGAGCGGACCTCGAGGGATGGCGTGAGCACCCGTCCCCCGGCGATCAATAACTCACTCATAGCGGGCTATCTCCGAATACGGGCATAAAGCGGACGGCTAGCGGGAAAAGAAAGAGGCATCCTTGTGGCCGTCCTCGCCCCGGGCATGCGCATCGCGGTCCCGAACAAGGGACGACTCCACGAGCCGACCGTCGACCTCATGGAACGGGCCGGTCTCCCGATCCGTGATGGGGCCGATCGGAAGCTCTACGCCGATACGGTCGATCCGGACGTGAGCGTGCTCTTCGCGCGGGCAGCGGACATCCCCGAATACGTCGGGGACGGTGCCGCGGATCTCGGGGTGACCGGTCTCGACCAGGTCCGGGAGGCGGCCGTCGACCGCGTCGCACCCATCCTCGATCTGGAGTTCGGCCAGTGCCGGCTGGTGCTGGCGGTACCGGAGGACGGCGCGATCGACAGCATCCAGGACCTGGAGGACCGCACCGTCGCCACGGAGTTTCCGAATATCACGAAACGGCACTTTGCGGCGGCGGGCGTCGACACGAACGTGGTGACGGTCACCGGCGCGACGGAGGTGACCCCGCACGTCGATATGGCCGACGCTATCGTCGACATCACGAGCACGGGGACCACGTTGCGGATGAACCGCTTGCGGGTCATCGACGAGGTCCTCGACAGCTCGGTGCACCTGATCGCTCGGGAGGATGTCCTCGACGACCCGAAGGTCGAAGAGATCCGGACCGCCTTCCGCGCGGTCCTGAACGCGGAGGGCAAGCGCTACCTGATGCTGAACGCACCGAACGAGCAACTCCCGGCGATCAAGGACTGCATCCCCGGGTTGGGCGGACCGACCGTCATGGACATCGCCGGGGACGACATGGTGGCTGTTCACGCCGTCGTCGACGAGGAAGACGTCTTCGAGACGATCAACGAGGTCAAAGCTCACGGCGCGAGCGGCATCCTCGTCACCGAAATCGAGCGGATGATCGAATAGCGTCGCAAACTAGGCTTCGAGGAGCCCGAGTTCGCTGAGTTGGGACGTGATCTTGTCCACCGCGTGTTCGGCGTCGGCGGGCTGTTTCCCGCCCGTGATTACGAGTTTGCCACTCCCGAAGAGCAGCGCCACGACCGACGGTTCGTCGAGGCGATACACGAGTCCCGGGAACTGCTCGGGCTCGTATTCGGTGTTCTCCAGGCCCAGGCCGACCGCGATCGCATTGAGGTTCAGGTTCCGACCGAGGTCCGCGCTCGTGACGATGTTCTGGACGACGATCTCCGGGTCGTCTTCGACCTCGATCTGGAGTTCTCGCAGCTTGTCGAACACGATCTGTAGACTTTCGTGCACGTCGTCGGTGCTTTTCGCACCGGTGCAGACGATCTTGCCCGATCGAAAGATCAAAGCGGCCGATTTGGGGTGTTGGGTCCGGTAGACCAACCCGGGGAATTGCTCGGGATCGTAATCGGCGCCCTCCAGGTCCATGGCCACGCTCTGTAAGTCGAGTTCCTGGCCGATACCTGTCGAGGCCACGACGTTCTCGATGTTGATGGTCTCCTTGGGATCGGTCATCACGTATTTAAACGAAGGGAGTTACCCCTTAAAAAGATTGGTGACACCGCCTACAGGTCAACCCCCTCAGGTATCCGGATCGACATGATTGTCACACACATTTTCGTTAAATAGGTGCGAGTTGTGTACGTCTTCGAACTGATCGGTGAGGACGACGCGTTCGCGGCCTACGAGGCGGCGGCATGGGCCGAGGACGTCCGCGTCGCGGCACCGGGGGTCGCCCTGGCGGCGGCCATCACCGATCGCATCGACCAGCTGGCCTGGACGCGGAACGTCCTCGGCCTTGTGGCTCGGACGGAGCCGACGTCGGATGCGATGGTGGCGGGGCTCCGCTCGAGCGATGTTGGGTCGGGGGGCACCGTGGCGGTACGCGCCCGAGGAGTCCGTGATGCGGCCGCAGACACGCAAGCGATCGAGCGACAGGTCGGTGAGGCGTTGGCCGAGGCGGGCCATCGCATCGACTTGGAGGCGCCCGATCGGCTCCTGCGCGTCCTCGTGACCGGCGAGGAGGCGTTCCTCGGGTGGGTGCTGGCCCGTCCTGGCGGCGACGTCGGCCGACGTCGACCCACGGATCGACCCTTCTTTCAGCCGGGGAGCATGTCGCCACGGCTCGCGCGAGCGATCGTCAACTTCGTCCGGATCGAGGCCGGAACGGTCGTCCTCGATCCCATGTGTGGCACCGGGGGGATTCTGCTTGAGGCGGTCCGCGTCGGGGCCCGTGCGATCGGATGCGACGCACAGGAGCGGATGGTTCGCGGCACCCGCCGGAACTGGCGGGCCGTAGATTCGGAGACCGGTCCCCTCGAGGTGGCCATCGCGGACGCCCGATCGTTGCCACTGGCCGACGGCGCCGTCGACGTCGTCATCGCCGACGTGCCCTACGGACGCCAGTCCCCCGTGGCCGGCGAGGACCTGGTGCGCTCGGCCCTATGGGAGGCCCATCGGGTCGCGCGAGCGGGCGTCGTGGTCGCGGATCGGGATCTCCAGGACGTGCTCGAGGAGACGCCGTGGACCATCGAACAGAGGTTCGAAAAGCGAGTCCATCGCTCGTTGACCCGGTATATCATTCACCTCCGCGGTCGCGGTAGCGAATCTTAAGGGCGGAGGGCTGAATGGACGATCCATGAGTGCCGTCCGGGAACGCGGGGAGATCGACGACGAGTACACGTGGGATCTCGAGAACATTTTCGAGAATGACGAGGCGTGGGAGGACGCCTACGAGGAAGCCGAGGATCTGATCGCCGATCTCGAGGCGTACGAAGGGCGAGTGAACGAGGATGCCGGGACGCTTCGGGACACGCTCGAGACCTACGAGCGCATGATGCGGAAGGTCGCGAACGTCTACGCCTACGCGCGGATGCGACGGGACGAGGACACCTCCCGGGATCGCTATCAGGCGTTCACATCGCGCGCCCAGAGCTTGCATAGCCAGGCCGAGGCCGCGGCCAGTTTCATCGAACCGGAGATCCAGGCGGTCTCCTGGGAGCGGATCGAGGAACTCCTCGCGGCCGATCCGGAACTCGAGGAGTACGAACATCACCTCGAGGACATCCACCGCATGCGGGAGCACACGCGATCGGCCGAAGTCGAGGGGATCTTCGCCGACCTCGCGGAGGTGGTGGGAGGTCGGGACGTCTACACGATGCTCACCAACGCGGACATGACGTTCCCCACGGTCACGGATCCGGAGGGCGAGGATGTCGAGATCACGCTGGCCAATTTCGTCGAACTCCAGAAGGAGCCGGACCGGGCGTTCCGCGAGACCGTCTACGAGCAGTTCTACGACGAGTGGGCGGAGGTCCGCAATGCCGTCGCCTCGAGCTACGCGACCAGCGTCAAGGCTGACGTCAAATTCGCCCGCCAGCGAGGATACGAGACGGCCCGTGAAGCGGCGCTCGACGAGCCCAACATCCCGCTCGAAGTCTACGACACGCTCGTCGACACCGTCCGGGACAACCTGAACGTGCTACACCGCCACGCAGCGCTCAAGCGCGAACAACTCGACCACGAGGACCTGGCGATGTGGGACATCTACATGCCGGTGACCGAGTCCGAGAGCCCGGACATCCCCTACGAAACCGCAACGGAACACGTGCTCGGGGCCATCGAGCCCCTCGGCGAGGAGTACCGTCGGAGAACGGCAGAAGGTCTCGAGTCACGCTGGGTCGACGTCTACGAAACCCCGAACAAGCGCTCGGGGGCCTACAGCGGCGGGACCTACGACACCCACCCGTTCATCCTGATGAACTACCAGGACACGGTCGATTCGATGTTTACCCTCGCCCACGAGTTCGGCCATTCGATCCATTCTGAGCTCTCAAGCGAGGCTCAACCGTATGTCTACAGCCAGTACGAGATCTTCATCGCCGAAGTCGCGAGCACCGTCAACGAAACCCTCCTCACACACCACTTGATCGAGAACGCGGATGACGACCGGCTCCGCCGCCATGTGCTCAATCAGTACCTCGAAAACTTCCGGAACACGCTGTTTCGGCAGACGATGTTCGCGGAATTCGAACACCGGACCCACCAGCGCGTCGAGGCGGGGGATGCGCTGACCCCGGAGGGCCTCGACGAGCTCTATCACGACCTGAAATCGACGTTTTACGCCAACTGCGACGTCGACGACCGCATCGCCCGCGAGTGGATGCGCATCCCGCATTTCTACCGGGCGTTCTACGTCTACCAGTACAGCACGGGGATCAGCGCCGCCGTCGCGATCGCGTCGGATATCCTCGAGGAGGGTGCCCCTGCGGCCGAACGCTATCTGGACTTTCTCCGGGCCGGATCGCGCAAGTACCCCCTCGAGTTGCTCAAAGAAGCCGACGTCGACATGAGCGAGCCCGCTCCGATCGAGTCGGCCATCGACACGTACGCGACGTTTCTCGACGAAATGGAAGAGCTCATGGACTGAGTCGAAACCGGCGAGGCGCGCCCCAATCGAAGGCACTTTTTATATCAGCGCCGTAGCCATGCCACGTCATGGCGAAGGGTCCCACGCTGCCGGATCGGCCGAAGCTGGAGGTGAATCCCGAGATGAGCGACGAGGAGCGCCTTGAGGTGCTCGAGTCGCACTATCTCGACGTCGCCAAACAGAACGCCGACCTCCAACACCAGCTCGACCAGCTCCGGGAGCGGCGCGAAACGCTTGAGGAGCGCGCCGAGCGACTGGCCGACGAAAACCGGACCCTCAAGAGCGCGCCCACCTACGTCGCCACGATCGAGGACATCCTCGAGGACGAAGTGGTCCTTCGCCAGCACGGCTCCAATCAGGAAGTGCTCGTCTCCCTGCCGAACGATCTGTCCTCGGACATACGGGCGGGTGATCGGGTCGCGATCAGCGAATCCTTCTCCGTCGAAACCGCTCTCGATACCGAAACGGACGCACGGGCCCAGGCCATGGAAGTCGAGGAACGCCCGGAGGTACGCTACGAGGACATCGGCGGGCTCGACGAACAGATCCGGAACGTCCGCGAAACCGTCGAAATGCCCCTCGAGGCCCCGGACACCTTCGACGAGGTCGGGATCGATCCGCCGAGCGGTGTCCTCCTGCATGGGCCGCCGGGGACCGGGAAGACGATGCTCGCGCGGGCCGTCGCCCAGCAAACCGACGCGACCTTCATCCGGATGGCTGGTTCCGAACTCGTCCGGAAGTTCATCGGTGAGGGATCCCGGCTCGTCCGCGACCTCTTCGAACTCGCCGACGAACGGGCCCCATCGGTGGTGTTCATCGACGAGCTAGACGCCATCGCCGCAAAGCGAACCGAATCCAAGACCGCTGGCGACGCCGAGGTACAGCGGACGATGATGCAACTGCTCTCCGAGATGGACGGCTTCGACGACCGCGGGGACATCTATCTCATCGGCGCGACCAACCGCTTCGATATGCTCGACCGCGCCATCCTCCGGCCCGGCCGCTTCGACCGGCTGATCGAGGTGCCCAAGCCCGACGCCGAGGCCCGTGAGGCCATCTTCAAGATCCACACGCGCTCGATGACCGTCGACGACGATCTCGATTACGACAAATTGGCCGCCGAGACCGAGGGAGCAAGCGGCGCCGACATCAAGGCCATCTGCACCGAGGCCGGCATGTTCGCCATTCGCGACGACCGCACGGAGGTCCGCATGGAGGACTTCCGGAACGCGGAGGAGAAGATCACCTCCGAGGACTCGGTGGGCCGTCCGGTGACGCCGTACGTCTATTGAGGGGTTATTTCCCCCAAAAGGGATCGGACCGCCGTTCCCGCTCGAGATACATCCGGAGCGCATCGCGTTCGTCGGGCGGGATCTCGTCCTCGAGTTCCTGCTCGAGGACCTTTGCGTGACTTTCCGGGAGCTGCACCCAGAGCTCGTCGCCTTCCTCGATCTGACGCCCCACGGTCGGGCCGTCGATGGCGACGCTCACGCGATCGCCCGCCCTGGCGGCATCGACGTCCTCCCCCCCGTCCTGGATGCCCTTGAGGACGCCGACGTTGCGTTCCTGATCCCCTTCGAAGTCGATGACCGTGACGTTCCGGGTGAGCGTCCCCGAGAGCACCTCGACGCCGACGACGGCCGGATCGTTCTGGCGAAACGTGTGATCGGGCAGCAGCTGGAAGCGCGCCGGGCGCACGATGTTCTCGAGGATGGCTTCCTGCTGGCGACTGTCGATCTCCTCGACGTATTCCTCGTATTCCTCCACGAGTCGATAGATCACGTCGTCGGTAAACAGCCTGACGTCGGCCTCCTCGGCCTCTTCGGCGGCGTCCTCGAGCACGTCGACGCTGAACCCCAGGATGGTCCGATAGCGGGGCTCGTCAACCGTGCTCGCCACGCTGACGTCCCGGCGGGCGATGTCCCCGACCTCCGCCCGTAGGATCGGGATATCGATCTCCTCGAGGGCGTCGCCCATTGCCTCGAGGCTACCGAGGGTATCGGCCTTGACAACGACTCCCTGCTCATCGGTCGGCACGGTAAAGGCCTCGAGGGCCTCCCGAACCTCGTCGACGACCTCGGCCTCGGATCGATCACCGATCACGCGGACGGGGGCGCCGGCCATAGAATCGGCCAGATCGGGGGCGGCGATCTTGATCCCGGCGGCGGCGGAGATCGACTCGACCCGGTCGAAGGCCCCTTCGGTCCGGATCTCGGTCAACGGGCGAGGCTGGAGGAGCGCACGAACATCCGTCACGATCGGATCGCCCATCGAGCCGACGACGATCCGATCACCGTCCGTGATGCGGCCGTCGTAGAGGATGACGTCGATCGTCGTCCCGAAGCCGCGTTCCTCGGTTACTTCGAGCACGGTTCCCGCACCGGGACCGGTGACGTCGACTTCCATCTCCTCGCGCATATATCGCTGCGAGAGCCCCATGAGGACGGCCAACAGGTCGGGGACGCCCTCGCCCGTCTCCGCGCTCACCGGGACGACCCCGATTGTCCGCTGGAAGTCCTGCAGCCGCCAGTACAGGTCCGCGGAGAAATCGGCATCGCTGAGCTCCCCGATGAGCTCGTAGAGGTACTCGTCCAGCCGGGATCGGGTGCGCTCGCTCTGTTGTTCGTACGTCCGCTGGATCGGCGCCGACTCGTTGACCGTCCACCCCGGAACGGTGTCGATCTTGTTCGCGGCGACGACGAACGGGGTCTCGGTCTCGCGGAGGATCTCGAGGGCCTCCTCGGTTTGGGGTTGACAGCCGTCTTCGACGTCCACGACGAGAATCGCGATATCCGCGAGGGCGCCCCCTCTCGATCGCAGGGTGCGAAACGAGTGGTGACCCGGGGTGTCGATGAACAGCAAACCCGGGAGATCGAAGTTCGTGGGATCGACGAGGGCCCCCGCCACGTCGGAGACGATGTCCAGCGGGACCTCGGTAGCCCCGATGTGTTGCGTGATCGCCCCGGCCTCCCCATCGATGACGGTCGATCCGCGGATCCGATCGAGCAAGCTCGTCTTGCCGTGATCGACGTGACCGAGCACGGCGACGATCGGGGTCCGTAGCGCCGACTGACGCGGGTCTTCCTGTTCGGACACGAAATCCACCTCTCCAACGTCGCTAGTTCGTGCCTGCGGTGCCGTGCATTTAACTGTTGTTAGCCCGCCGAGGGCCGCCGTAGCAGTGGCTTACCGGCTCACGTCAACGCGATCACTGGGCCGGCGGCGAATCAGGCGACGTTGAATCCTTTCTCGCGAAGAAAGTCCTCGATCCGACCGACGTGGTTGCCCTGTAGTTCGATGGTATCGTCCTCGACCGTGCCGCCGCAGGCGAATTTCGATTTCAGGTCCGAGGACAAACTCGACATGTCGACATCACGTGGGTCGAAACCTTCGATGACGGTAACCTCCTTGCCATAGCGACGCTCGTCGATGCGGACTGTGATCTGTTGGGATTCCCTCGCAACGTCCTCGCAGACACAGAGTTCCTCGGGGAGCCCGCACGTCGAGCAGACTTCCGCACACATTACGTGGCCTCTTCTATCGAGCGAAGGTTCTTAAGCGTGCCGGGCCGGCTAACGCGGTCTGAAACCGCCACCGAGGCCGCCGACGAGGTGATCGACTGTCCAGAGCGCCTCGCGCGCGTCCTCCGCGTCGATCCCGCCCGCACGGAACTGCGCCGTCTCGTAGGCCTCGCCGACCTCCTTGACGCGCGGGTCAAGATCGTACTGGTCCTCGAGGTCAGCGAGGTAGGCCCGCGTTGATTCGCCCGTTCGTCGAGGCCGGTATCGACGCGCCAGGTGGTGCTCGAGACGCCGCCATGCCCGCACCGTCGCCGCCTGGGGATCGTCGATCGAGGCGTCGACGCGTAGTCCGATCGCGTATCTCAGATGCATCGGCATATCCGTCCGACGGATGCCGGCCACGGCACCGATCACGAGCATCGCGCCGAGGGCCAGCCACTCGGAGGAAGGCAATCCCCGTTGTTCCTCGGACTCGCGCTGTTGCTCTGCCAGCTGCTCGGCGGCTTGCTCCTCGAGGGCGGCGACTTCGGCGAGGGTCACGAACTCGTCCTCGCCACCAGCGGAGGCGTTGATATCCACGCCATCCATGGCCTCGAGTTGCTCGGTCGTACAAACCGCCCGCGCCTCCGGGATCGTGAGGTTCCCGTTTTCGATGGCCGACGGGTCATCGCAGCGGCGCTCGAGATCCCGGGTCGAACTCTCGCTGGTCGTGTCGTTGCCGCCGTCGTCTTCCGGCGGCGTCCACTCCTCCTCGGACTCCTCGGTGTCGACGTTCTCCCGCTCTTCCTCCCGGGCATTCTCGAGGATCTCCGCGCGTCGATCATCGTACGGCGCGGCGGGGGTCGGATCGAACTCCACCCACCCGACATCGGGGAGATACACCTCGACCCACGCGTGGGCGTTCATGCCCCGGACGACCCATCGGTTCTCGTCTACCTGTTCCCCCGTCGAGTAGCCCGTGACGACGCGGGCGGGGATGTCCTGGGTGCGCAGCATGACCGCCATCGTGGTCGCAAACCACACGCAGTAGCCTTCCTCGCGCTCGAAGAGCATCTCGTCGGCGATGTCCTCCTCCGGCGGGGCTACTTCCAGGGAGTATTCCTTCGTCTCGAGGAGGTACTGTTCGACGAACAACGCCGCCTCGTACGGGGAGTTCACGTCCTCGGTGAGGTTCGCCGTCAGGTCGCCGATGCGCTCGGGCGTATCCGAGGGGAGCTGAGTGTATCGGGCCTCGATGCCGTCCGGGAACGTCCATCCCGCCTGGCGGAGATCGTCCCGGGTGGCGTTCGGTCGTGCCGAGATGACCCCGTAGGTATCGGACGCCTCGAGGCCACCCGTGGCGATGAGCCCGCCCTCGGGCGTTTGTTGAATCGATCCGACCCCCTCGACCATGCGGGGTTCGAACAGCGCCGGCATCCGCGAGATCCCGTCGACCTCGCTGCGCACGGACAATCGGGCCCGCTCGGCGTCCTCTTCGACGGGAACGGGCGCGAACGGGCTCGATTCGCCCGTTTGGACCCACCCATCCCCCGTGTATCGGTCGTACGCGTCCACCCGCCAGTTCGCGGGAGCGGGCGCCTCGATGGTGAACCGGAGCTCCGGGGACAGGGACGGCCGACCGGTGACGGTCATTTCCCCGCCGGTATTGACGAACGCGTCGTCGGCCGCCAGGCCGCTCGGACCGGACGTGGTCAGATCCGATCCGCCCGAAGACCCGCCGCCGGAGGCCGGGATCACCGTCACCGCGAGACTCGAGACCAACATCACCGCCATGACGATGGCCAGGATGTCCACCTGGCCGAACGCGGCCCGTGCCCTGGCGAGTTCGCCGCATCCGACACACGCGACCGCGGCCAGGACTCCCAGCAACCCGGCCTCCAGCGAGAGATCGCCGGTGAGCAGCAAGAAGAGAAGCGGGATCACGCCCACACCGGCCGCCGCTCCGTACCGCGAGCGGAGCGCGAGATGCCAGGAGAGAAACACCGGCCCCGGAGTGACCGCAAGTACCCACAGGTCCACGCTGACGATCGAGAGGATCGTGGTCCCGGTCGCAAGCACGAACAGGTTCCGGACGACCGTCGGGATCGAGCTCAACAGCTCCCAGCCTCCCGGCGCGGCGTTGATATAATACAGGAGGCCGATCACGGACAGTCCGGCCGCGCCGATGGCAGCCTGACGGTCCGTGAGTAGTTCCCCGGAGAGGACCGCCGCGATTACCGCGAGGATCAGGACGATCAGGAATCGTCGCGTCGAGGTCACCACGGCCGTCGCGGCGTAGAATTCCCGGACGTACGCCGCCGTCAGTACGAGCAGCCCTGCCAGGGCACTCCACCGGAGCGACCGGGTTTCCGGGGGCAAGACGTGGGGCCAGGCGCGGTTATTCATCCGTACCTCCGTCCGTGGCGACCCGCACCCCCGTGGACGATCGGCCGGATCGACGCACGACTTCGTCGAACGTGACGTCGCGATCGCCGAACTCTACGGTCACTCCGTTGCGACCGTCCACCTCGACGAGGACGGGCGCCCCCCGACGGGTCTCCGGATCGAGCCGCCCACCAGCGGTCCGGGCGAGCGCGAGGAGGATGCGGCGGCGCTGTGGCCCCCCGCCCGCTACGGGGACGCTCCGATCGGCGAGTTCGATCCCGACCGGAATCCCGTCATCGAGCAACCAGAGCGCGAGACTCGCGACCGCACTTGCCATCTCGTCGCTCCAGCGCTCGGCCGATTCGCCGACGATACGCAACGCACCCCGTTCCGAATCGGCGACGAACTCCTTGACGATGAATTCATGATCCTGCCGTTTCGCGCTGCTTCGCCAGTGGACGTCCCTGAGGGGGTCGCCCGGATCGTACTCCCGCAATCGGTCGAAGACGTGTCGCTCACGGGTCGGCATCCCCTCGGAGCGCAACGCCGACCGGGCGGCCCACCAATCGATCTGGTGGATGGTCGGATAGGTGATCATCTCCGCGCGTTCATCGATTTCAAACGATCGGGCGTACACGCCCAGTGGATCCGTATATCGAACCGTCACCGGGCCGATCCGGGCGATCCCGCGCTCGTCTGCCACGATCTCGTAGACCATTGATTCGTCGACGACAGGCCGGTCGGCCGATCCGTCGGCCGCGTCAGCGCCTTCTGGGACGGTATCACGGGCGCGAACGGTGACGGCGTTGGGGTGGGAGATGTGGAGTTCGACGGTCCGGCGTTCCCCGGGGACGGCGGCCTCGACGGGGGAGCGGTCGACCGACGGTGGTCCAGCCCGCGTGACGAGGAACCATCCCACCCCGAGGGCGACGATCCCGGGGAGCACGATGGCGTTCAGTGCCGGGATACCGAACACGACCCCCCAGAGAAATCCGGCTACAACCAGGCCCGCAATGAACCGTCCCCGCCGGGTGAACGTCATGGCGCCGGAACGCGCTCGAGCGCCTCGGAGACGATCTCCCGGCCACCCTCGCCGACAACGTGACCCTCGCGATGGATCCGATGGCCGAGCACGCTGGGGGCCTCGTCCCGGACGTCGTCCGGTAGGACGTACCCGCGCCCCTCGATGGCCGCCCGGGCCTGGGCGGCCCTGGCGAGAGCGATCGTACCGCGTGGACTGACGCCCAGGGTCGCCTGGTCGCGGGTGAACTCGACAAGCGAGGTGGCGTAGTCACGGACCGCCTCCTCGAGGGTGACTTTCTGTATATGGTCCCGGGCCGCCTGCATCTCAGTAACCGCCGCGACCGCTTCGATGTCTTCGATCGGATGGCCGCCGACCACACGATCGACGACGTCCGACTCGTGATCGGGGTAGCCCAGGCTGAGTTGTTTCATGAACCGGTCGACCTCCGCCACGGGGAGTTCATAGGTCCGACTCGGTTCGACGGTGTTCTGGGTCGCGATCACGGTAAACGGGTCCGGGAGCTCGTGGCTCACCCCGTCGACGGTGACTTGCTCTTCCTCCATGCCCTCGAGCAACGCGCTCTGGGTCTTCGGTGGCGCACGATTGATCTCGTCACCGAGCACGACGTTCGCGAAGATCGGACCGGGTTTGAATTCGAACTCCCCGGTTTGCTGGTTGTAGACGTTCGATCCGGTGATATCGCTGGGCAACAGGTCCGGCGTGAACTGGACCCGCTTGAACGTCCCCTCGAACGATCGTGCAAGCGCGCGAGCGAGCATGGTCTTCCCGGTGCCAGGGACGTCCTCCAGCAGGACGTGCCCACCCGCGAGCATCGCGACGAACGTGTGCTCGATGGTCGATCGTTTGCCCACGATCACGGTCTCGACGTTCCTGATCACGCGATCGCTCAGCTCCCCGACATCCTCGACGGTCATCTCCGACGCCGACGCATCCTCCGAATCTGCCGATTGGCGGGTGGGATTGGCTTCAGTCATGCGGGCTTCGATTGCGGCGATGTCTCCAACGTAGATCGATCCGTGCGATCGTTATCAACCCGCACGAAAATGAATGTTCCCCGTGTCACCATTCCTTGCAGTCCTTGCACCGAAAGCCGTGATCGCTCCGCCAGAGCGCCCGGACGCTCTCGCCACAATGGTCGCATTGGCGTCCGTCCGGCACCCAGCGGTAGGTCGGTGACGGCGGCTCCGGCCCGTCGTCGGCCGTCCCCTCGAACTCGTCGAGGGTGCGATGCTCGGCCATCTACCCGGCCGGTGCGTGCACGGGGCGATAATGGTGACGGAACCGCGCTAGGGACCATCCCCATGGCGGCCCTCGTCGTCGTAGGTCCACTCGACGAGCGCTTCGCGGACGAAATCGGTCTCTCGTTCGCGGAACAGACGATCGTCGCCCGCCCGACGATCCAGTTCGAGGCACCGCTCGCCCGCGACGGGGGTCACACCGTCGCCCTCACCGGTAACGAGGTTGGCGGCCGCCGCGATCTCGTCGACCACGGACTCGACGGTCACGGTGAGTTCACGCCCGTCACGATCGGGCGTTCCGCGCCAGTCCCGGCTCGCGTCAAGGCCCGCCCACCCGAGGGCGACCCCGACTTGGCCGTGCCGAAACGGCCGTCCGGACGTGTCGGTCACGACGACGCCGGCGTCCGCGGGAAGTGGCGACCGGATCCGCGCGGCACGTTGCATGGGATCTTCCGGGAGCAACAGGAGTTCGACCCCGCCGGTGTTCGACCGGTCGATACCGGCGTTGACGCCGGTATGGCCGAACCGCGTCCTGGCGAGCAGGAAGGGCGCTTCCATGAGCAATTCCGTGCTTTCGTCGAGGACCGCCTGGGCGAACCTGGGGTCCTTGGGCTCCTCCGTAATCCGCTCGAGCCGTTTCGCGATCTGACGGGCGCGCGGTCCCGGATCGAAGTCAGCGAGCGACGCCCCGCGGTCCTCGGCCTTGGAGACGATCGTACTCGCGACGGCGACCACGTCCGTGGCCTCGAGGTCGGTGCGATCCCGGATCATC
>CAYSMB010000023.1:0-15453 GCA_964432005.1 uncultured Halobacteriales archaeon | reverse complement strand
GCACGTAGGTGCGGGGCATGCCCATCGGGTCCGCGTCGATCGTGGGCGTGTCCGGCGAGACCAATCCGATGATGCGATCGCTCCTTCGGCACGGACTGATGGCCACGCTCGGGGTCCATCTGGTTGTGGGGACCATCGCGATCCTCGCATTCGCGCGCGTCGTATCCGTGGCCCGTTCGCTCGAATCGCCATGGCGATCCCGATTTGGGACGTGGTGTGAATTGTGGCTCCTGGGTTTGATCTCGGTCGGGGCAGTCGTGGTGGGGAACAACCTCCTCGTCGTATTCCGGGCAGCCGCGTCGTGAGCGTCGCCCCTTGATCCGGCGACCGACGCGCTGTGAATTCCATTCCTGAGCGCGCCCTAGTCGGTGACGTCGATCCAGAGGTGGGTGTGTCGATATGCGGTGCGTTGATTGACGAAGAAGCCGGGTTCGTCGGTAAAGAGAAGAAAGGAGACGCGCTGGTTCTCGCCCGCGACCGACGGTGTAAGCGAGATCTCCTCGCGCCACTGTTCGCCCGGTTCCAGGGTGAACCGACGCTCTTCGAGGCGTTCGAGTTCGGTCACCTCTTGCTCGTCGACGTCCTCCAGGCGGACGATCAGCACGTACTCGGTCACTTTGCGTTCGTTGTTCTCGACTCCGACTTCGACCGGCACGCCCTCGCCGACCTCCACTCGCTCGGGATACTCCGCCGCGACCGACTCGCCGTCGACGTCGGCGTTGAGCACGTACAGCTCCGTGGACCCCTCGCCCGGCTGGGGGGCTGCGATCGTGTATCCGAGCACCCCGACCAGCAAGAGCCCGCTTAGTACGAGGGTCACGCTCACGGCGGCCGAGGCCCGGCCGCCCCGCACGGTTCCGAGGGGATCCGGACGGTAGCGGGCCGCCGGTTCCACGGCTTGCCGTCTGAGGATCCCCACGATGGACGACGCGACCGCGACGCCGGCCAGGGTGTAGACCGAGGTGAGCCGGGTGATCGGCCACGGACTCGAAGCGAGCGCGACGCCGGCAATGGGGAACGTCAGGATACTCAAGGCGATCGACAGCGCGAAGCGCTCGAAGGTATCCGGGATAAGGTCCGTCGTAACGCCCTCGAATCCGGACTCCGTTTGGCTCGGAGACCGGGGAAATGCGGCGACGGTCACCGCAAACCCCGGCAGGACGGTTACGAGCGGAACGAGGAACCCGAAGAGCATCCATCCAGCCACGCCGTACGTTACCGCAAGGGCGGCCACGAGGGCGTATCCGATCACGGCCAGCAGATCGGCGTGTCCACGGATGTTCGGATCGATGGAGGTACGCTCCACGGCTGCTCCCTCGGGCGGCCCCTTGTTTAGTAAGAAGTTCCTGTCGCTGAACGTCCCGCGGCTGGCACCGAGACATCTCCCGGCCGGGCGCCTATGCGCTCTATTACGATAGTTGGATTCCCGCAAAGCCCGACAATGCCAGCATCGGCAGTCGAACGTTCGTTCATTCTCGGCCTCGACGGGGTGCCGTGGGACCTCGTGGAGCGGTGGACACGAGCGGGCGAACTCCCGCACCTTGCGGAGCTCGTCGAGTCCGGGGCGAGTGGACCCCTTCAGAGTACGATGCCCCCGACCACCGCTGTTGCTTGGCCCTCCATCGCGACCGGGGTCCGCGCGGACAAACACGGCATCTACGCGTTCCAGCAACTTGAGGCGGATTACCGACGCACCATCAATACGAGCAACGCCGTGAAGGAGCCGCCGATCTGGGAAATCCTCACACCCGCGATCGTCGCCAACGTCCCGATGACCTACCCGGCCGACGATATCGACGGTACCATGGTCACGGGGATGATGACGCCACGTCGGGACGAGGGCTTTACCGCCCCCGTGGAATTCGCCCAGGCGCTCGAAGAGGTCGTGCCCGACTACGAGATCGGGCTGGCATGGCACGAATATCAGGGCCGGGAGGAAGCGTTCCTCGATGATCTTCGGGCCATGGTCGAGGGCAGACGCGAGCTCATGGGCCACCTGATGGCCGAGGAAGCCTGGCGGGTGTTCTTCTTCGTCTACACCGCCCCGGACCGCCTGCAACACCTGATCTGGGACGAGGAGGTCATCCTCGAGCACTACCGACACCTGGATGCGATCGTCGGCGAGGTGATGGACTACGTGTCCGACCGGGACGCGAATCTCTTCGTCGTTTCCGATCATGGATTCGGCCCCGTCGACGAGGCGGTTCACGTCAGCCGGCTCCTCGAGGACGCCGGCTATCTCGTGCGCAAGAGCGACGAGGGCGGCCGCGGGGCACTCGAACGCATCGGCCTCGACAAAGGTCGGTTGCGATCGCTCCTCCAACGGACCGCACTCGAAGGGCCGCTCTTCCGGATGCTACCCCAGACGCTGATCGACGGAGTCGCCAATCGTGTCCCGGGCGATCACGGCCTCTATGACGTGGCCTTCGCGTCCTCACAGGCCTTCGCCTACAGCGGTCGATCCATCTACATCAATGACGAGGTCCGATTCGAGAATGGGATCGTCCCGCCCGCAGCTCGGGACGGAATCAAGAAGGAGGTCTGTGCGCTCCTCGAGACCGCGGTACACCCGAACACGGGAGGGCGGTTGTTCGACGTCTACGACGGCAGCGAGCTCTTTCCGACCGATCCCCAGGCCCCCGATCTGGTCGTCGACGGTCCACCCGGAACCGAGGTCAAAAGCTCGCTCGCCGGCGACCTGATCAGCCCCGTGGACGATCGTGCGGCGAGCCATCGCCGGACAGGGATCTTCTTCGCCTGGGGACCGAACATCGAACACAGGGAGATCGAATCCGCCACCGTCTATGATGTCCTGCCGACGGTGTTACACAGCCAATCGCGGGCGATCCCACGGGATGTGGACGGCCAGGTCCTGGAGATCTTCGCGTCGGGGACTGAGCCGGCCGACCGGAGGCCCGCCAGCGCCACGTATCGCCGGGGGACCCAAGACGAGAAGCACGACAGGGACTTCGAATCGGTCGAGGATCGGTTGCGCGGGCTCGGGTACCTCGATTGAGGTCGCAACCCGGCGGCCTGAGGCCGGGTCGTATTCGACGAAACTCGCCGCGCCGTGGTGAGGTTATGATCGTCATAACGAGTTTTTGATCTATTTTACGGTGACCGAAAAGAAGTTAACCGCCGGCCAGTTGATTGCGACCAATGGTGGACGGCGGGGCCGACGAACACGGGGGTGAAGCCCAGGACCACTATGCCTACCACGACCCCGACGGCGACGCACGCTTGAGCACGACACTCGTCCACGCGCTCGCCGATGTGATGGGTCACGACGTGACCGAGACGGGGTTCGTGCTGGCCGAGGAGATCGATCCGGAGGCTCTCGATCGGCTGTTTTCCCCGACGAACAACGAGAGTGCCGTCGGCCACGTCGCGTTTTCGATCAACGGGCATCGGGTTACCGTTTACAGTGACGGGGCGATCGTCATCACCCCGCCGGAGTCGGCCCCGGCACTGCCCGAACAATGACTGGGCCAGCCGACCGTGGAAACCTACATACCCTGTGGGTGTGAGGGATTACCGTGGTCGAGCTGGTAACCGCCGGCCTCTTCCTTGCGGCATTGCTGGCGAGTTTGTTTATGGCCTGGGCGATCGGCGCCGGCTCGGCAGGATCTACCCCCTTTGCCCCGGCCGTGGGGGCAAATGCCATCGCCGTGATGCGGGCCGCCTTCGTCGTCGGAGTGTGTATTCTACTGGGAGCGACCGTCCAAGGGGCAAACGTATCAGAGGCGGTGGGACGAGAACTCGTCTCGGGGATTTCCCTGACGATTCCGGCGGCGACCTTCGCCTTGGTGTTGGCCGCGTCGCTCGTGATGGTCGGCGTCTTCACCGGCTATCCGATCGCGACGGCGTTTACGGTCACGGGGGCGGTCATCGGCATCGGGTTGGGCCTCGGGGGAGCCCCCGCATGGGCAAAATACGGCGAGATCGCGGTGCTTTGGACGCTGACTCCTTTCGTGGGTGCCGGCACCGCATACGTCTTGGCCGTCCGCATGCGTAGCCCGGCGACGCGGGAGGCGCGGATCGTCCCGATCCTCGGGGCCATCGTCGGGCTTGTGCTCGCCCACATCGAGCTGGCGTTCCTGGGGCCGACATCGGACGCGTGGACGATCACCCGCGCGGCCGCCGAGGCGGTCCAAGGGCCGCCATTGGTCGTCGAACTGGCAACGAGCGCCGCGTTCCTGATCGCCGCCTGGTGGAGCGTCCGGCGGTGGATGCGGGCGGACGTGACACGGGGTGCGCGTTTGTTTGCCCTCTCGCTCGGCGCGATCGTCGCCTTTTCCGCGGGTGGCAGTCAGGTCGGGCTGGCGGTCGGTCCCCTGTTACCCATTCTCGAGGATACGGTCCCGCTGCTCGTCATCCTGGCGGGCGGCGGGATCGGGTTACTGGTCGGGGCTTGGACCGGAGCGCCCCGGATGATCAAGGCCATCTCGCAGGATTACTCGTCGTTGGGTCCACGCCGGTCGATCGCGGCGTTGATTCCCTCCTTCGTCATCGCCCAAGTGGCGATCACTTTCGGGATTCCCGTTTCCTTCAACCAGATTATCGTGAGTGCCATCGTCGGTAGCGGCGCGGCCGCCCAGTCGGGGAGCGGCGTGAGTGGCCGCAAAATCGGATACACGGTGCTGGCCTGGGTGGGTTCGTTCCTGCTGGCCCTCTCGATCGGGTACGGGGGCGTCACGGCCGTCACGTGGCTCCTGTGATCACCCGGCGTCGGAGGCGCTCCGCTCCGGTTCCAGGAGGAATAACATCGCCAGCACGGCAGCGAGGAGTAACTCGAGGAGTTTGCTGACGGCACCGAGGAGGTCGGTCCGCAGGTGCAACAGGAGCAACACGATGGGGTTGCCCTCGGCATGGCCGTAACCCCCGCCGAACCAGAACGCCCCGTGCTCGAGGTAGGTATGCCAGATTCCATACGCCACGATCATAGACACCATCAGCCCGATACCTCCCAGATAGACCCACCTGACCAACAGCCCTTGATAGACGAGGACCATGCCGAAGACGATCAGCACGGCGATGGCGGTGAAGATCGGCGGAAGGGGGTGATAGAGTTCGCCGAGCTCGAGGAGGATAACCAGACGCGGGGCCCCGAGTCGCGGATGAAGAAGGTGGATCAACGCGACGGCCACCGCGAGCACGCCCGCAGCAAACCGGAGCTCGCGACGGGGATCGTCGGTAACGATGCCGCTTCGTCCGCCCATGGCCATGCTCCAGTTCCGCCCACGTTAACCGTGTTGATCCTCCGTGGCGAACTCGGCCGCCGCCTCCTCGAACTCCGCTCTCGTGTTCAGGTTTCGGAACGTCAATGGGCTCCCGATATCCGCGAGGTCGTCCCACTCGACAGTGAAGTGATCGACCCGGTCCAGGGCGGCGGCGATCCGGCGCTCGTCGTTTGCCCGTGCATCCTCGCAGGCCGCTCGCATCGCGGCGGTGCGATAGACCGCATGGAGCGGTTGGGGGTAGCCCTCGAACCGCGGGAGGGCCCCGTCCCGCCCCTCGGCCAACGAGAAGAGCGCTTGAACGACCGACGGGTCGATGAAGGGCATATCGCAGCCGACCACGAACGTGTACTCGGCTCGGAGGTCTCCCAACCCGTTCGCGATCCCGACCATCGGGCCCTCGTCGGGCTCGTCGTCGATCCGGTATTCGACTGGGGCCTCGAGAGCGGTCAGGGCCGCCGCGATCGCGGGGCGTTGATCCCCACGGCAGTTGACGACGAGGTGATCGACGACCTCGGTGGCCCGATTGGCGACCCGCCGAATCATCGGGGTACCCGCAAGCGGGGCGACGGCCTTGTCGGCTTCCCCGAACCGAGTCGACAGTCCTCCGGCGACGATCAGCGCTGCGCGCACGGCACTCGATACACGCCACGCCGACTTGATGCTACGGTTATTCAGTGTCGGTTTCGCCCTCGGATTCCTGGACCACCGTGGCCCGGACTAGCGCGTTGACGCCCCGGCGGATCCGCCCCCCGACGGCCGTCGACGAGAGGTCCATCTTCTCGGCCAGCTCTTCCAGCGACGTCCCCCGCGGCTCCTCGAAATATCCCTCCTCGTGGGCGAACAACAGCGTTTCCCGTTGTTCTGGCGTGAGGGCGCCGGTTTTGGCCGAGCCATCCGGATGGAACTCGTTGATCGACACGATGTCGAACTCGAAGCCCTCCGAGCGCGCATGTTCCCACACCGCGTTCAGCCCGTCCCGTGACGGGAACAGCCACCGTTCCCACCAGCCGTCCATTCCGCTGTCCGGATCCGTTCGCCGCGCCTCCAGGGAAAAGCCGCGCTGTTCGGTCACTTTCGGGGCGAGCAATCGGGTATCGGGGGTAAACTCGATCCCGAAGACGTGCGTGCCCTGGTAGTTCGGCATGGGATGGGTCTGGGCCACCGAGGGATCGGCAGCCAACACCCGTTCGATGGCCGCCAGTTCCCCGCCGGAGAACATGAACAGGCTCGTGCCGTGCTCGGGATCGGTCCCCGCCTCCCGGAGCACGCGGACGCTCACGTCCGGGAGTTCTTGGAGGGTATAGACGAGGGCTCCATCGCGATGGCTGAACCGAACTGTCGCGAGGACCGCCATGTCCCCAGACCTTCGTCAGCTGGAACTTACAGATTTCGGATGAAGGGGGCGGATATGAAGAGGGGTTACCGTCGGCGCAATTCCTCGGTGATCGCTGGGACGACCTCGTGGAGATCAGCGATGACCGCCCAATCGGATTTCTGAATGATCGCCGCTTCGCCGTCCGTGTTGATCGCCAGCACGTGCTCGGCCCCTTTGGCCCCCACCCAGTGCTGGACGGCGCCGCTGATCCCGCAGGTGATGTAGATCTCCGGCGAGATCTTCGCACCCGTCAATCCGATCTGATCGTCGTGGGGGCGCCAGCCTTCGTTGACGGCGGCCCGAGAGGACCCCACGGTCCCGCCCAGTTCGTCGGCGAGTTCCTCGAGCTTGTCGAAGTCCTCCGCGCTGCCGACGCCACGGCCACCCCCTACGACGACCCGTGCCTCGGGAAGGGGTATGCCCTCGATGTCGGCCTCCTCGACGCGATCGAGGCGCACCGAAAACGCGTCGGGATCGAGATCCGCGTCGACCGTTTCGATCGCGGGGTCGACGGGGGCATCGACCGGATCGGCCGACCGCTCGTGGGGCGTCACGCTTAGGATGGCCGGACGCGTGTCGATGCGGGCTTCCTCGAGGAGGCTGCCACCCCATCGTTGCCGAACGACCGTGTACGGGTCTCCCGGCGTGATTTCGTTGCAGTTGGCGGCAAAGGGCAGGTCACGCCTCGCCCCCAGGCGCGCGAGGACCTCCTGGCTCCGTTCGATCCCGCTCGCGAGGATCGCCTCGGATCCGGTGGTGGCCGCGACCTCGTCCAGCGCGGCGGCCCAGGCGCCCGGGGCGTACGGGGTCAACGCGTCGCTCTGGAGCTCGTAGATCGTCTCGACGCCGTACTCACCAAGGGTGTCAGCTGCCCCTGCTCCCTCGCCGACGAGGGCACTGGCCAGGGGTTCACCCGTTTCGTCCGCGAGCGATCGGGCGACCGTGACCGCCTCGAGGGACTCCTCGCGGACCCCATCGTCGCTCGTCTCGACGAACACGAGGACCATTCAGGCCACCTCCAGTTCCTCGAGGATGTCGACGACCGCTTCGGCGGCCCCGGGACCTTCGCCGAGGATCTCCGCCGGCGCATCGTCGTCTTCGGGCGCGATCAGGCGTACCGTCTCCGGCCCGCCCGCCTCGTGGGTCGGCGAGATCCGTTCGATCTCCGTCCGGCGGGCCTGCATCTTCGCCCGCATCGAGGGATACCGCGGTTCGTTGAGCCCTTCCTTGACGGTCAGGATGGCGGGCAGTTCGACCTGATACACTTCGGAGCCACGCGGAATTTCCCGCCGCGCGATCGCCGTGCCATCCTCGATCCGCACGTCCTTGACCCCGGTCACGCACGGTCGATCGAGCGCGTGCGCCACGCGGATGCTCACCTGGTAATTCTCGGCGTCGGCGGATTCGTTGCCGAAAAACATCACGTCGAAAACTCCACGGTCCGCTTCCAGGGACTCGATGCCTTCCGCGATGCCGTTGGCCGTCGCCATGGGATCCCACCGACCGTCGTCGGTTTCGAGCAGGACCGCCTCGTCGGCCTGCATCGCCAGGCCCGTGCGCAGTTGCTCGGTGGCCTCCTCGGTACCGAGGGTCAGGACGGTCGATGTCCCGCCGTGTTCCTCGACTTGCTGGACGGCCTCCTCGATCCCACACTCCTCGTGGGGACTCATCGTAAACCCGAGGTTGGACGTGTCGATGCGCTGTTGGTCCTCCGTCAGGACGATCTTCGCACCGGTATCGGGGACGCGCTTGATGGCCGCCAGTGTTTGCAGGCTCATCGATCAGCTCCGAAGGCGTTCGTCGTCCGGGTCGAAGAGCGGGCGGCTGCCCACCCGCGCCACTTCGACGGGGTATTGTTCGCGGAAATACTCGACGACCAATTCCGTGCCCTCCTCGGCGTACTCCGGCGGAAGATACGTCATCAGGAGGTGTTTGCCCACCGAGGGACCGGTTCCCGCGCTCGTGACGTACGAGCGTCGGCCGTGCTCGTCGACGATCGGCTCGCCGTCCGGCGTCAGAACTGGTTCGTTTCCGAGCATGAACCGGGGTGTTCCACCGTTTGGAGCATGGTCCTCGACGGTCAACGTACACAGCGTCGCGGCGTTGTCGCCCTCCATTCCGTCGGCGTAGGCCTCCTTGCCGATGAAGTCGGCCTCCTTGACCCCGTGGAAGGTGAGATCCGCCTCCGCCGGGGTGTACTCCAGTTCCAGCTCGTGGCCGAACAACCGATAGCCCTTCTCGAGTCGACCGGTCGTGCCATAGACGCCCATGCCAACGGGTCGGATATCGTAGTCCTCCCCCGCATCGGCAATGAGGTCCCAGAGACGCTGGCCCTGGCCCATCGGCGCGTAGATCTCCCAGCCGAGTTCGCCGACGTAGGAGATCCGCATCGCCCACGCGTCGACCTCACCGATGGTCACGTCCTGGGCGGTGTAGGCCGGGAACGCGTCGTCGGAGACGTCCTCCTCGGCGATCTCGCTCAGCACGTTTCGGGCATCCGGCCCCCAGAGACCCAGGGTGCAGAGGGACTCCGATCGGTCGGCTAGTTCGACCCGTTCGTCGTCTCCGATATGACCGGCGAACCACGCCCGATCGCTTCCGGCCGAGGCCCCGCCGGTGATGACGCGGTAGCGGTCGTGGGCGAGCCGGACGATGGTGAGATCCGAGATAAACCCGCCGTTCTCCGCGAGGATCGGTGTATAGACGGTCTTGCCGACGGGGACGTCGATCCGTCCCACGGCCATTCGCTCGAGATACTCGACGACGTCAGGCCCGGCGAAATCGAAGATCCCGAAGCCCATGTCCCCGATCATCGCGACGTGATCGCGCATGTGGAGATGCTCGCCGAGAATGATCGGTGACCACCAGCGCGAATCCCATTCGTGTCCGCGCAACAATCCGTTGAGTTCTTCGTTGTATCCTCGAACGAGGTCCTCGTTCGACCAGTACCACTGGGGGCGCTCCCAGCCGGCCGCCTCGAAGAACCGCGCGTCGAGTTCGTTCTGGCGCTGGTAGAAGGCGCTCGTCCGAAGTGGGCGGGACGTCTGCCACTGCTCGACCGGGTGGACGATGCCGTAGATCTTCCGGTAGCCCTCTTCTCCGCGATTCTTTGCGAACGTTCGGGAGGTCCCGTACTCGTAAAATCGGTTCACGTCGGCACCGTGGAGGTCCCGGTCCGGTTGGCCGTGGACCATCCACTTGGCGACCTCCTCGCCGAAAGCGGGTCCCTCCTTGATCCAGATCGCGGAACACGACCACAGGCCGTCGACGTCCTGGAGTGGTCCGACCAGCGGCATGCCATCCGGCGTGACCGAGAGCAAGCCATCGATCTCGAGGCGGATGCCGGCGTCGGGATCGTCGAGCGCTTCGGGCATCAGTTCCAGGGCGTCTTCCATGGACTGCTCGAAGGCGTCCTCCGTGAGCGGCGGCTGGGTCGGCGAGAGCGGCGCCTCGTCGATCGAGGGGATGTCCTCGACATCCCACAGGATCGGGCGGTGCTGGTACGATCCCACCTCGAGGTCGTTCCCGCTCGGGCGCTCGTACATCTGGGTGTCCATGTCCCGGATCACCGGGTGGCTGATCTCGCCCTCGAAATCTTCGAAGAAGGCGATCGGCCCGACGCTGATCATCTGATGGACGGCCGGGGAAAGGGGGATGTCGACGCCGGCCATGTCGGCGATCTTCGGACTCCACAGCCCGGCGGCGATGGCGACCTCGTTGCTCTCTACAGTGCCACGATCGGTCTCGACGGCGACGATCCGTCCCTCCTCGACGTGTAAGTCCTCGATCGTCGTGTTCGGTGCCAGCGACAGCCCGCCAGCATCCTGGGCCCGCGCCCGCATGACCTCGCCCGCCCGAAGCGGGTCACAGACGCCCGCGCTTTCGCTGTAGAAGCCCCCTTTGATGATGTCGGTGTTGATGTACGGCACTAGCTCCTCGATTTCGTCGACATCAAGCAGACGTCCGGGCTCGCCCCAGGCCTTCGCGGACTGGACGCGTCGGCGGTTTTCCGCCATCCGCTCGTCGGTCCGGGCGACCTCGATCCCACCGCTCTGGGTGAACGTGTCCATGTCCCGGTAGTGATCGATGCTCTGGCGGGTGAGGTGGGTCATCTCCTTGGAGTGCTCCACGGGCATGATAAAATTCGACGCGTGCCCGGTGGATCCGCCCGGATCCGGGAGCGGTCCTTTGTCGATGAGCAGGACATCGTCGCGTCCCTGTTCGACGAGGTGATAGGCGAGGCTGTTTCCGACGATGCCCGCGCCGATCACGACGGTTTCGGCGGTGGCGGGGATCGACCGGTCGCTCATCGGTCGGCCCTCCGTCGAACGTTCTCGTCGCTACCCGGGTATCGCTCCGCAGCAATGGATGCCAGACGCATATCCGATCACGTTCATAAACCTCAATAACATTTCCCCCGGCCCACCCAGGCGTTTAAGTCAAACCGCCGGCCTCGCCGGCGCCGAACGCCGCGATCGGAGGCCGCTAATCGCGCGACGCTGTCGATGCGGACGAAGGGACATGTCATAAGTCACCTCCAGCTTTATGAGGACCGACTGGTTCTACCTATCCGATGTCTAAAGAGTGGAAGGAGCTCGCCGAAGCCCAACCTCATCCCAACGCGCCAACGGTCGATCAGTCCGACCGGGTGCTCCCCCGCAACCTCCGACAAACGGGGGAAACGGAGATCGAGATGTTGATTTCTACCCGCGTTCGCAAATCCCCGTTCTGGCACCTCTCCGTCGAGGAAGGCTGCTGGCGGGCAACGGTCTATAACCGGATGTATCATCCTCGGGGCATGCGCACCGAGGAAGAAGGCGGCGCGATGGCCGAGTACGACGCGCTCGTCAACCGGGTGACGCTGTGGGACGTGGCCGTCGAGCGTCAGATCCGTGTTCAGGGCCCGGACGCCGAGGATTTCGTCAACTACGTGATCACCCGGGATGCGACGGAGATCGAGGTGATGAACGGCCGGTACGTGATCCTCTGTAACGAAAAGGGTGGGATCCTCAACGATCCGGTCCTGCTCCGGCCGGGCGAGGACGAATTCTGGTTTTCTATCTCCGATTCGACGCTGATGCTCTGGTTGCAGGGGGTCAACGCGGGTCACGATTACGACGTCGAGATCGACGAGATCGACGTCGCGCCCGTCCAGATCCAGGGCCCGCTTTCCGAGGATGTGATGATCGACCTCTTCGGCGAGAAGATCTCCGACGTTCCGTACTACGGACTGATGGAAGGCGAGATCAATGGGTGCGACGTTCTGATCAGTCAGACGGGCTTTTCGGGCGAAAAGGGCTTCGAGATCTATCTCAAGGAAGCCACGAAGTACGCCGAACGCATGTGGTATCCGGTCCTGGATGCAGTCAAGTCCTACGACGGTGAGGTCATCGCGCCGGCCCATCACCGACGGATCGCCGCCGGGATCCTCTCGTGGGGTCAGGACATGGACCACGAGACCTCCCCGTTCCAGGTCAACCTCGCCTACCAGGTACCCGACGACAAGGACGCGGATTACATCGGCAAGGAAGCGCTCGAAGCCCAGAAGGCCGAGATCGAGAACGGGGGGTACCCCTTCAACCTGAAGATGGTCGGCCTCCAGTTCGAGGGCGAACCGATCCGAGATTACGCGCCGGACTTCTGGCTGATCGCAGATCCCGAAACCGGCGAGAACGTCGGTTATCTCACGTCGCCGTGGTATGCGCCGTCGCTCGAACAGAACATCGGACTGGGCTTCGTGCCCGCCGACCGGACCGATATCGACACCGAGTATCTCGTGCGGTTACCCGACGAGTACGTCGAGGAGCCGGGCCAGCCGGTCGAAGCCTGGGTGACGGATGTTCCCTTCCAGCCGTCGGTCAACCCGAGCGCCCGTGAGCAACAGAAGATGCAAGGGGCTGAAGAGAACGCGAGCACGTAGGATCCGGCCTTCGTAATCTTCAACCGTTAGCTCGTCGGACCGTCTGTATGAGTACTGACAGCCCCGCCCGGGGTGTACGGATGCTGCTCGACCATCCCCGATGGGAACTCCTTCCGTTTGCGAGTTTCGACGAACAGCTCGAGTACATTCCCGAGGGCTCGACGATCACCATCACGGCATCCCCGGAGAAGGGCATCGAACCGACCATCGATATGGCCGTAGACACGGCGAACGAGACCGATCACAACGTCGTGCCCCACATCGCGGCGCGGAGTGTCGCCGACCGAGATCAGCTCGGCACGATCGCCGACCGGCTGACCGACGCCGGCATCGAGGACGTGTTCGTGCCCGGCGGGGACAACGAGGAACCCGAGGGCGAGTTTACCTCCTCGTTCGAACTGTTGACCGCGATGGACGAGATGGGGATCGAGTTCGAGGAGGTCGGGATCACGGGGTACCCCGAAAGTCATCCGATTATCTCCGATCAGGAACTCGAAGAGGCGCTGGAGGCAAAACGCCCGCACGCGAACTACATCGCCACGCAGATTTGTTATAATCCCGCGACGATCCTCTCGTGGATCGAGGATATCCGAGCCGACGGTGTCGAGTTGCCCATTCACGTGGGCGTGCCGGGCGTCATGGACTATCAACGCCTGCTGGGGGTCTCCCGCAAGGTCGGCGTCGGCCAGTCGATCCGATTCGTCCGCAAGACGAGCGGGATTCTCGATATGATCAAGCGGGCCATCTTCTCGCGGGGAGTCTATCGGCCGGACGACCTGGTCGAAGGTCTCGGCCCGTACGCGGACGACGAGGACTACGGGATCGCCGGGCTCCACCTGTACACGTTCAACCGCGCCTCTGACACCGTCGAGTGGCGCGAGCAAAAGCTCCGTTAGCTCTCTTCGATCGCTGCTATCGCCCCGTCGATATCGTTGATTACGAAGGTGACCGTTTCTCCGTCCGCGAGGGTCACGACCAGTCGAGGGCTCCGCCCCTCCTCCGACTGTTCGACGCCGTCGATTTCCTGGCGCGAGATCATGCGCCGGGAGCCGCCGAGCGCGGCGTCGATCAGATGCGGTCCGAATAACAGCCGCTCCGATGTCACGTACAGCTTGCCCCCAAGGGGACGCCCGCCGTCCCGGACGTAATTGGCGTAGAAGGCATCGATCACCTCCTCCTCGGGTCTAGAGCCGAATCCCTTGACCCACCAATTACCGATCGATGCCATCCTTGGTCGCCGGCACGACCCCCTGGGTGATAGCTTTCCCCCTCACGGCTCGTCGTGATCGAATTCCGGCTGGGCGGGGATCGCCGCCCAGAAACGCCGAAGCGGCGAACGGTGATCCTCATCGTGATCGCGGAGCTCGAGGAGTAAACCGATCATCGCGACGACCGCGAGAACCGCGAACGGCCCGCCGACTAGCACGGCGCTCGCCTGGACGACCGCCTCGCTCCCGGCCGCGAGCACGACGAGCGCGACGACACCCTGAATGACTCCCCAAAAGACGATCATCACGGTCGTCGGCGCGTACTCCTCCCGACTCGCGAGAATCGCCACGACGAGCGTCGATGTGTCCGCCGAGGACGCCATAAACACGACGATGAGGGCCAAAAACAGGAACGTCAAGACTTCCTGGAGCGGTAACTCCGAGAGGACGGGAAACGCCGCGATCGACGTGCCGCCGGGATGGGTGTTGATCGCGTCCAGGATCGACGCGATTCCGGCCTGTTCGAAATGGAGTGCGACGCTTCCCATGATGACGAACCAAGCCATCGTGGCGAGGCCGGTCGCGCCGACGCCGGTCAGCACCACCGTTCGGAGTCGTCGGCCACGCGACAGTGCGGCCAGGAAAAGCCCCGCGAAGGGAGCCCACGAGAACCACCACGCCCAGTTCCATACCGTCCAGCCGGCGACCCACTCGCCGCTCGTCTGAAGGCTCATCGGGATGAAATGGACGAGATATCCACGGGACGCCGAAGCGCCAAGCGCGAAGATCTCCCCCCGAGGGCCGACCGCGAGCACCAGAGCACCAAAGGCGACGAACAGCACGATCGTCACCCCGGCGATCCGCCGGATCCCGCGGTGGACCCCGCTCTGGGCCGAGAGAATGAAGACGATTGTGAGCCCGCCGACGAAGAGAAGCGGACCGAGTGCGTCCGCCGTTACGCCCCACTGGTACTCGACTCCCGTGAGAAATTGCTGGCTCACCAACGCGACCGAGGTCGCGATCCCTCCGATCGTCGCGAAAATCGCGAGGATGTCGACCGCTTGTCCGATCGGAGAGGACAGGTTATCAGCTCCCAGAAATGGCGTCAGGATCGCGGACACCCGCAGCGGAGCTCCCCGTTCGTGGACGAAGTACGCGATCGGTAGCCCGAGGACCAGATACGCACTCCAGGCCGTAAACCCCCAATGAAAGAGCGAATACGTCAGCGCGGATTCCATGCCCCCAACCGCTCGCGGCGAGTCGCCGAAGAGTGGTGGTGGGGCCGCGTAATGCGTGATGGGTTCGGACATCCCCGAGAACACGATCCCGGCGGCGATGCCGGCGGTGAAGAACATCGTGAAGTAGACGGGATAGCTGTAGGTCGGTTCGGCATCCTCCCCGCCGAGTTTGATTTCCCCCCACGCGGTGAGCACGATTCCCACACAGAACAGTATCGAGAGGAGCATCACGCCCACGAACAGCCAGCCCAACTCCCGGGTCATCCGCGCTTGGACCCATTCGACCCCGGCGAGGAGGGTCGGTTCGGCGAAGACCGAGAGCACGATAAACATCATCAGCGCAACCACCGGAATGCCGAGCGTGATCGGATCGATCCGACGCCGAAACCGGCGGAAGTTGCCGGCAAGGCCCATCCGCCGGATCCGCATCAAGTACTCGATACTGGTGACCTCGCCGGGCTCGTCGATCTTC
>CAYSMB010000022.1:0-15490 GCA_964432005.1 uncultured Halobacteriales archaeon | reverse complement strand
CGTCTCGACGATGTCCGCCACGGCCGCTTCGATCTCGTCGAGACCTGTGTCCCGATCGAGCAACGCTGCACGTCGCTCCGGGCCGAGTGCCTGCAACGTCTCGACGTCCATGCACTTGCCTGCGAACCGACCCCGAAAACGGTTTCTCTCCGCCCGGCACGGCCAGCGCATTTATCAGGTGGGCCCCATCCTCCCCGGTATGGACCGCGTCGCGGTCATCGCGAGTTCGATGACCAAATTCGGCGAACGGGACGGCTGGCTTCGGGATCTCCAGAGCGAAGCGGCGTTCGCGTGCATGGACGGGACGCCCGTGACCCCCGACGATGTCGAGCACCTGTACGTCTCGAACATGGCGGGCGGGGAGTTCGAGGGCCAGACGGGGCTCTCGAACATGCTTGTCGACGACATCGGGGCCATGCCCGCGTATACCGCCAGGATCGACCAAACAAGCGCGAGCGGGGGCGGGGGCGTCTACGCGGCCTGGCAGTCGGTCGCCAGCGGCGCGAGCGCATGCACCCTGTTGGTCGGCGTCGAGAAGATGACCCATCGCGAGACGGCGGAGGCCAGCGACGTCATCGCCTCGATCACCCATCCCGTCGAGTACAAACACGGCGTGACCCTGCCGAGCTTCGCGGGCATGGTGGCGCGATACTACCTTGAGACGTATAACGCCCCTCGGGAGAGCCTGGCGAGGGTGGCGGTCAAGAATCACGAAAACGGGACGCTGAACCCGAACGCCCAGTTTCGGAAGGCGGTCGATCTCGAGACCGTGCTCGAGTCACCGATCGTCGCCGACCCGCTCCGGCTGTACGACTTCTGTCCGATCACCGACGGCAGCGCGGCGTTGTTGCTCTGTCCGGAGTCTCGGGCGGCCGACCTCGTCGACGAGTACACGGTCATCTCCGGGATCGGGGGCGCGAGCGACACCCATGTCGTTCACGAGCGCGAGGATCCGGCCGAAATGGGGGCGGTGATCGAGGCGGGACGGCGAGCGTACGAGATGGCCTCCCGTGATCCCGAAGAGGTCGACATCGCCGAGCTCCACGACATGTTCACCATCCTCGAGTGTCTCCAGCTCGAGGATCTCGGGTTCGAAGAGAAAGGGGAGGGCTGGCGCGCCGCCCAAACCGGACGAACGGCGCGGGATGGGGATCTTCCGGTCAACACCTCGGGCGGACTGAAATCGCGTGGCCATCCGCTGGGCGCGACCGGCGTCGCGCAAATGCACGAACTCCATCGCCAGCTTACGGGCAACGCCGGCCAACGGCAAGTCGGGGGCGATGTCGGGCTCGCCTGCAATCTGGGCGGCTTTGGCAACTGTGCGACGGCGACGATCCTGGAGGGTCCTGCCGCATGAGCATGGACGCCGCTCGATGTCCGAACGGACACATCACCTACCCACCGCATCCTCGCTGTCCCGAATGCGGAGAGGAGCAGGATACCCGAATCGACCTCGCCGAACGGACCGGGACGGTCCTCACCTGGACCGTCAGTACCGCGAGCCCGGTCGGGGTGCGTTCGCCGAACGCCCTCGCAATCGTCGCCTTCGACATCGAAGGGAATACAGTCCGCGCCGTCGGCCAACTGACCTCCGAGGACGTCGCCATCGGGGACCGGGTCGAGCCCGTCTACATGGAGGCACTTCGAGAACCCGGCATTCGGGAGCCGGACAGCCAGGACTGGGACGGCTACCGGTTCTCCCCGTTCGATTGATCGTCGTCCTCGACGTCGGACTTGATCGCGTCGAGCTCCTCGTCGACGTCGATGTCCACTGTGGTCCCATCCTCTTCGGTCGTGTCGACCTCCTCGATGCGCTCCTCGAGCTCCCGGCGCAGATCCTGGACCTCTTCGACGAGGTCGCGGGCCTCCGCATCCGGGGGCATCGGCGTCGCGCGGAGATCCGCGACGAGGTCGTCGAGCCGGGCGAGCGCCGACCGGCCGAGCTGTTCAGTTTGGGTCGTTGACCCGCCAGTCCCCGAGAGGCGAATCAGTCCCTGAATGAATTTCAGCGTGTGGATGTGTGCCTCCAGGATCGCAATCGCCACTGGGATGGCATGCTCGTCGGTCAGCCGAAGGACCTCTGTCGGGCGAGGAAGACGTCGAGAGCGTTCGTCCTCTAACTCCGCTTGGAGCTCCCGCAAGGCCTCCTCGAGGGCATCGAGGCGACGTTCGAGGTCCCCGTCCGATTCTGCCATACGGTCCACTTGCCCGAGTGGGACGAAAAATCCCCACCCCGACCGATCACAATGTTTTTGTCTTTAGGGTGGCCTAAAATCGTCAATGGCTGCCCGACAAGAAGGGATCGTCGCCACCGAATCCGCGACGGTGGATGTCGTCCGTGCCGTCAAGACCCGAGAGGACCGAGTCGTGCTGACCGTCGACGGTATCCCGGACGCCTGGATCGCGAGCGATTTGGCCGTCGACGTCCCGCGCTAGGACTGAATCGCGTCCTGCCTGACGAGGGTATCCTCGCCCAGGAAGTGTTCGATCGTGTGAGCGTACTCTTCCAGATCCACGAGCTGCTCGCGCAGCATTTCTGCGGTGGCGTGATCGCCGAAGTTCGTGGCCAGTTCGATGTGATCGCGGACCCTCTAGATAATGTCCCCGTACATCTCGAGGTCGTGTTCCATCGATGTCCGGATATCGAAGACGTCCTCGCCCTCGTGTTCGACCGGTGACCGCGCGGCCATCTCCGTCGGGCTGCTGACCGGCACGCCCCCGATGGCCTGGATGCGCTCGGCCTGCGCGTCGGCGGCCTCCGCTGCGCTTTCGTACGCTTCACCGTAGAAGAGGTGAATGTCGCGATACTCCGCTCCCTCGACGTTCCAGTGGTGCTTTCTGAGCTGGTGCCACAGCACGGTCGTGGCCGCCAGATCCGTGTTGAGGGCGTCGATAATCTGTTCGGCCTTGTCCTCGTCGATGCGGAGGGCGTTTGCCTCGATACTGTCGGCTGATCGGAGTACGGGCTCTTGGGAACTCATCTCGATCTAAACTATGCTCCGCACGACTATAAGCACGATGCTGGTGTGGGACGATCATCCGGCAAGGTCCAGCACATCCGGGCGACGTTACCGGGGCGACCGGCCCGGCGGGTGACCCTTGCGACGCCACCGCTCGAGGGTGTACCCCTCACCCCCTTCGCGATCGACGAGCGCCCAATCGCCCGGATCGATCTCCGGAAAGACGGTATCACCTGCAAACTCGGCCGGTATCCGACTGATCCGGAGCCGATCGAGATACGGGAAGAACGCCGCGTAGACCGCCCCGCCGCCCAGCACGAACGCCTTCTCGGCCCCCGCTGCTTCGAGAAAATCGATCGCCTCCTCGACCGAATGCCGAACGTGGGCGGATTCCTCCGGATAGGATCGTTCTTCGTCACGCGAGAGCACGACCTGTCGATCGCCCGGGAGGTCGTCCCGCATCGACTCGTACGTCCGGCGGCCGAGGATGACCGGATGCCCAGCCACCCGATCGCGATATGCGCGTTTGTCGGCGTCGATCGACGGCCACGGTAACTCACCATCGGCACCGATGACCCCGTTCTCGGCGACCGCCGCGACCGCTATCAGCTCCATATTCGATTCGGGGGTACGATCTCGATAAACGCATCGGGGTCCGGTGCGGGAACCACATGGCTGGCCGGTCGAACACATCGGTTCCTTGGCAATTCACGGGATCAGATGAACGAAAAGCATATATAGAACTGCATTCACTCGCTCGAATATGAGCACGAAAGTCGATACGCTGAAAGACATCTACAGCGAGATCGCCGGAGACGAAGTGGTGGTCGAGCGTCAGCAGGACGTCGGTTCGCGGGAACCGATCGAGAGTCCGGACGATCCCGGCGTCGAAGTGTCACATTACGTCCGGGAGGACGGACTCCAGGACGCTCTCGAAGGGCTTGAAGGCGAGGATTGATCGCTGTTTCTGCGATTCGTCCAGAACGTTTCGAGGCCAACGCTTCAGGTTCTCCGTCGGCGGTCCCGGAGCATGTAACCGGACACGCCGGCGCTCCCGAGACCCCCAGCGATGGTCATCCCGCGCCTATCTTCGACCAGGGAGAATTCGTGGCCGTCATCGGCTGAGACATCGAGAGATTCACCGTCGGCGAGTTCGGCCCACCCGCCGTTCCGGTACACGCCCAACGGCGCGCCGCTCTGGGCATCGACGAGGATCAGATGCGTGTGCTCGTCTTCGTGCAGTTCCACCGTGCGTATCCGGCCGTCGAAATAGACGATATCGAGGTCGGCGCGTGGACCTACCCCGCCGCGGACGACGTTATCGATGAGGATCGGCGCTTGGCCGTCGTCGCCGGTCATGACATCGCCATCGAACTCGACCTGATAGACGGAGCGAGAACCCGATTCGTCGTGTTCGATCAGGAGTTCGTAAGGGTACGTCTTTGGATCGACCGTGGTGGGCTCATCGGTCGCGAACGTATCGAGCGAATTCCCGTCGGCCTGTCCGAAATCACCGACTCCCCCGCTTGGCTCGGTGCCGAGTTCGGGCGGTAGATTGCGCTCGCCGGCAGCCGCCATCTCTGGTGTCGTCGGCACCCCATCCCCGAGCACGGCGACGTCGGGCTCGTGGCCGAGCCCATCAACCCGGACGTGACGTCCGTTCGCTCCTCCGCCCGCGTTCTTCGGGAACAGCTCGTATCCGGCCTCCTCCCAGCTCGGGTTGATGTCACAATCGACGACGTGGAGCTCGCAGGCCGAACCTTCCGAACCACCGCGGAGCGTCGCCCAGAACGGTTCGGCGGGGCTCACGTCGTTGGGATCGTGCCAAATCGCCGTGTTTTCAACGTAGATATTGGTGTGATGCCACGCCCAGATCGCTCGCGAAAGTTGCGACCCCGTCGAGGGGTACCCACCCCGTGTCCCGTACGGATCGTTGATCACGGAGACGCAGTCCCGCACGTAGCAGTCTTCCTGACCCGGGCGGAAGTTCGAGACGGTATTGTCCCGGTGGTAGCTCCGGTAGTGCTCGACGGTCCCCGACGCCGCCGTATGCGACCACCCATCCCCGGACGGATAGCTGGCGTTGTTCCCACACCCGGCAATGAAATTGTGACGACACTCGATATGGCCGTCATGGGTATCGGAATACGTCCAGATCCCGCCGACGTCCGAGCCGGGACGGCCCTCGTGATCGCGCTGATCGATGAAGACGTTCTCGATCCGACCGTTCCCCCGAACGTTGATCAGAAACGTGTGCGCACGCTGGCTGCCTGTGGGGGCGAGTCCTTTCCACCCGACGTTCTCGATCGTCCAGTCGTCGGCATCCTCGCTTACACGCAAGGAGAGCATCGACCCGCGTGCCGTTTGATCGATGAGAACGTCGGCGAACCGTTCCCCATCACCGATCTCGTAGACACGTTGTTCGCCGCGAGAGAGTACGATGGTCTTGTACGCATGATCGTCCGCGCTCACCGGACTGCTCGCCACGCCGAGTCCGGCGACAGCGACCAACGATGCGCTCGCCTTCAGCATACCCCGGCGTCCCAGTAATCCATCCCTAACCCCGCGATTCTCCGGTTTCGAACCGCGCGGTGGCCTCCCGTCCGACTCCAGCTCGCGTGCCATACGGCGTTTGGTCGGCCTTAACCGAATAAATATTTCCTTTCTGCCATGTTTCGGAAGTAATGAATATTCGACGAGGTTACCTGAACGTTCCGGACGATCCCCTTGAATGACCAAAACTAGGTTAAGTCAGGTGTATCCGGGGTCGTTAGATTAATGGCCCCAACTCCCCGAATCACTCATGTGGAATTTCGGTTCCAATGTGGTTGTGGGAACGACGTCGTCGGTGAGACACGAGGCCATCAGACGCGATTCGATACCCGTCTTTCGTGTCCGGAATGTGACTCAGTCTACGCTGTCTCACTTACCACGCTCGAGCAATGCTTCGACCGCCAAAATCCCGTCGAGCAGGATTAACGAACCGTCAGCCGGTGTTTGGTAAATCTACGTGATTATATTCATAGTCGATACTTGATAGAAAGAAAGCACTTAACTACGTTATCCGTAAGCTAACCTGCATGGCACGCAAGCTGGAACGGACGGCGCGTACGGATGACGGCGACGAACCGGCAGTCGGCCGACGAGGGTACGTCAAGGTCGGCGTGCTCTCGACACTTTTCGGAGGCACTCTCATGAGCGCAACACCCACGGCTGGGGCGGAGGGCGAACAGCGGATTCGAATCGAGGGGCGAGGTACCCCCGCGACCTACGACATTACCGTCTCGGAGTCGCTTGCTGACGACGAGCAGGTTCCGTTCGACGCCAACGGAAACATCTCCGGCACGAACGCCGAGGGCACCGTTCACGAATCCGTCCACGGCTACCGGTTTGCCGGCGAGGTCGTCGACCTTCGGATCGGCGGCGAGGCCGTCGTCTACCTCAACGGGAAACGAGTCGAGAGCAACTACTCGCTGCCTTGAGTCGGCGGGACGGCCGTTATCTCGGCAAACGGTCGAGCACCGGTGCCGGCGCGGATCGACCGGCCCAGTCCTCGGTGTGACGGGCAGGCGAATCCCTGTTGCCCTCAACGGTGCCTGCCGGCCATATCCCGACACGATTCCGCGCAATCCGAGAGGACATCGGCGCAAAGCTGGCAGTGCTCGTGATCGTGCTGCGCACATTCCTCGGCGCAGGCCTCACAGAGCTCCGCACACGTCTCCGCGAGGTCGGAGTCGAACTCGGAATCCCGCGCCATCAACCGGGCGTGCAGCGTCGCGACGTCGGCGACATCCCGACAGAGTTCGATGCATCGGGCCATTTCCGGATCGCCGAGCCGTGCACACTCGGTCGCACACCATTCGCAGGCCTGGGCGGCCTCGAAACAATTGTCGATACACTCGCCCATCCGCTCGTCCTTCGCGACGTGCGAAATCTGTTGGAGAGCCATCGTCGCGATTACGCCGCTGAATGTGTTAACGAGACACCTTGCCCTGGCAAGCGACTCCCCGGGGATCAGTCCGATGCTGGACCGTAGCCCTCGGTCATATCGAGGTCCCCGATGGCCCGCGACCGGAGTTCGTCGGGACCGACCTCCCCGGCATTGAGAGCTTGTAGGTACTCGACGAGCTGGTGGGCTGCCAGGGTGTCGTCCACGTATGCGTACGTCGCGCCGAGATCCAGCAGGTCTTCGGCGACCCGCGAATTCTCGGCGCGGACGATCACGTCCGTATCATTTGCAATCGAAAGGATACGTCGCGACACCCGGGCCGAATCGACGGTCGAGACGACGAGCGTGGCCGTCTCGAGCCGAGCCTTTCGCCAGGTCACCCGATTCATCGCGTCCCCGAACACGCAGGCCTCGCAATCGCTCCGCAGGGATTCCAGCAGTGTCGGATCGTTCTCGATGACCACGGCGGGATGGCCCATCCCTTCGAGTCGGTCGAGGACGCGGCTGCCTTGTCGCCCGAACCCGACAACGATGACGTGATCTCGCACATCGGGGGAAACTGTCGAGAGCTCGTCGAGCCGACGGGACTCGCCCGGCATAGTCCAACGATCGGAGAGATAACTGAAGATCCGGTCGCCGTACCGCTGGGTCAATCCCGACGTGATCATCGTGGCCGCAGCTGCGAGAATGATCGCCTCGTACACCTCACGAATGATCGCATCGATCAGCGCCGCCTCGATGGCGATGATCAGCGCGAACTCGCTGACTTGATCGAGACTGAGGCTCGTCAGCGTTGCCGATCGCGCCTCGTAGCCTTCGAGGATCAACAGCGCGAACGTCACCAGCGGTTTGACCACCGCCGTCAGCACGCCGAGGACCAGCGCCAGCCCGAGCACCGTCTCGTCGGGCACCGAGACGAGGGCACCGATCGTGACGAAAAAGATGGCCAGGAAGAAATCACGGATCGATTCGAGCGCGTTGAACAGTCCCATGTGTCGGACGGGCTCGTACCTGACACAGAGTCCCGCGGCAAAGGCTCCGACGACGATCGACACTTCGAGGTACTCGGCGGCCCCGAGAAATCCGGCGAGAATCGCGATGATCCCGATCAACATCGTCTCGTCCGAATCGCCCGCGAGCCGTTCGAGGATCGGAAATCCGAATCGATTCACGAGGACGGCCAACCCGAGGAAGGCGATGCCGAACCCGAACTCGATGAGGACGGACTCGGCGGTAAAAACCTCCGCGCCCAGCACCAGGACGAACCCGATGGCGATGAGGTCCTGAACGTAGTGGATCGAGGCCGCCAGTCGGCCGTGGACGAGTTTTTCGCGGATATCCGCCCGGAGGTAACTCGTCCCGACCATCGTCGAGGAAAGGGCCGCCGCGACGCCGAGGATGATCGCCTGATCGAGTGGCACCTGTGCGAGCAGCCCGATGCCGATCCCGATCGATCCCATCACGAAGGTCTGCGCGATCGCCACGATCTCCGAGTCCCGGAGCAACATCCGAACGTTGCGAAATCGGGTCCTCGCGCCGAAGACGAACACGAGCAGGGCGATCCCCCACCGGGCGAGTTCGAGCGTTTGGATCTCGTCGATAAACGGCGCGACGAGCACGCCGGCAATAATCAACATACCAGCCAGCGGGACATCCAACCGATGGGAGAGCGCGATAAACGGCCCCGCGAGGATGAACACCAGGGCCAGCGTCGTGAGCAACTCCGTCATGTCTGAGATCCTCCGTATTCGGGGAGGGTCGCGACTGCCGGTCGTTCGCGCAGTCGATCGATGTCCCGTTCGGCGCGGTCGGCAAACCGGTCGGGGTCCGCGAGGTAGTCTTCGACGTAATCAGTGAGGTGTTCGCTTGCGAGATGGGCGCTCAAGATGACGTAGTCCGCTCCCAGATCGTAGTACGCGCGGGAATCGGCCACCCATTCGGATTCGAGAAAAACGATCGCCTCATCGGGGGCTTCCCGGAGGATCGTTCGGTTGACGTCGCCCTCGACGGATACGGAGAGGACGAACGCGGCCCGCGAGAGGCCTGACTCCTTGCGGATCGTCTCGTGTCTGAAGTCCCCGAACAGGACGTCGTGCCCCTCGTCGGCCAGCAGGTCGACAGTCTCGGGATTGCGATCGACGAAGAGGACGTCGTAGTACCGCTCGAGGTGTTCGATGGCCTCGTGCGCGATCTCGTCGTAACCGACGATAATTGCATGGCCGCCCCGGGGACCGTCGTCCTCCGTGCCCTCCGGATTTTCAAAACGCTGGAGCCACGGTCGCCCCCGGGCGAGCATGGCCTCGTCGAATTGGATCAAATACACGGAGGCTCCCATCGTCAACAGGGCGACCAGGCTGAGAAATCCAAGGACGGCCTGGTCGATGTAGCCGGCGCCGGCCGCCACGGCCCCGACGATGAGGCCGAATTCGCTTACCTGGACCATGGTCGTACTGCCCCGAAACGTCGTTTCGATCCCGAACCCTTGCCAGTCGAGCAGGGCGAAGAAGACGACGAATTTGATCGCCATCAGGATCACCGCCGCCGCGATCGCCTCCGGCCAGTAAGCGAGCAGATCGCTGGGTTCGAGTTGCAGCCCGATGGTCGCAAAGAAGACGAGCACGAAGACATCCGTGAGGGGATTGATCCGTCCCTGCAGATCCCGACTGTAGGGAAGTTGGGCGATCGAAACGCCCGCGAGGAACGCCCCCATTTCGATGGACAGTTCTAATTCCTGGGCCGCGAGGACGAACAGGAACGCCCACGAAACGGCGACGAGAAAAAACACCTCCGTATTGTCCGCGATACGACGAAATAACGGGGGGAGAACGTACCGCGACATCGTCATCGCGGCGGCGGCGAGGAGGGCGACGATGGCGAGGATCGTCCCGAGTCGGACGGCCACGTCGAGCGGTCCGCCGACTTGACCGGTCGACAGAAACGTCAGGAGCACCACCACGGCGATATCCTGGACGAGGAGAACGCCGACGTCCAGTTTCCCGTATCGGCTCGTGGCCTCGTCCTTGTTGGTCAACATCTTGATCACGACCGCCGTGGAGCTGTACATCACGGCCAGCCCGATGACGGTCGATTCGACCTGGGAGAATCCCAGGAGATACGCGACCCCCGCACCGCCGCCCCCGACGAGCGCCATCTGCGGGATCGAGATCGCGACGACGGGTCGGATGATGTGTCGAACGTCCTCGATCCGCATTTTGATCCCGAGCAGGAAGAGAAGAAACGCCAGCCCCAGTTCGGCCATCGTCGAGGTGAGCTCGCCCACCCCAACGAGACCCAGTCCGACGGGACCGACGATCAGGCCGGCGACGATGTAGGCGACGATGCTCGGCTGTCCCGTCCGGTTCGCGACGAGTCCAAGTGCGGCCGCAACCACCAGAATGATCCCGACGTCCAATCCCAGCGTCCCGACGGCCATCCCTCCGGCCTACCCGCCGCCTCTGGAAAATCCTGTCGACAATATCGCTTGAGCCCCGTAAGGCATAATATCGCAAGGGCGGACGAGGCGCCATGGCGCGGGTTCGCGTGACGGACGCCCTCCTCGTCGACGTGGACGACGAGATGTGGCTGTGTCGCTCGTGCGAGGCCGAGTTGGCCGAGCTCGAGGACAACTACAAGGAGGGATGTCTGGTCGCAGAACGCGACCCCACCGAAGTCCACAATCCGATCGTCGAAGAGGAGTACACGTTCGCTCCCGACCCGGAATGGTGTCGCCTCGTGGAGTTTTACTGTCCCGAGTGCGGGCACATGATCGAGAACGAGTACTTGCCGCCGGGCCACCCGATCACTCACGACATCGCGTTCGATCCGGAGGCCGTCGCCGAACTCGCGGAGCGGGAGGAGGAATGACGGTCACCGTCGACGTCGATATCGGCGGCACGTTCACCGATTGTTTCGTCCGCGTCGACGATGACGTGTACACGGGCAAGGCCGAAACCACGCCTCACGATCTCTCGCGGTGCTTCCTCGGTTCGATCGAGGCGGCCCTCGAGGGGATCGATCTGAGCCGATCGGACGTCCTCGGGGCAGCCGACCGGGTCCGATACTCGACCACGGTCGCGCTCAACAAACTCATCGCGCGGGAGGGGACCCCGCTGGGACTGTTGACCACCGAAGGCACGGACGATCTCGTGTACATCGGGCGGGGGTCGCAGTGGGCCGACGGCTTGCCCATCGAGGAACGACGCAACGTGGTGGGTGCCGAGAAACCCGAGCCCCTGTTGCCCCGGGACATGACGCTGCCGGTGCGCGAACGGATCGATTACACCGGGGATGTCGTCCGACCACTCGACGAGGCCCATTTCCGCGAGCAGGTCCAGACGTTGATCGATCGGGGCGCCCGAGCCTTCGTCGTCAGCCTCGCGTGGTCCTTCCGGAACGACGAACACGAGGTGCGGGCCCACGAGATCATCAAGGAGGAATACCCGGATGCCTACCTCGGCAGCGCCCCCGTCTTTCTCTCCTCGGAGGTCAACCCCCAGCGCGGCGAGTACGAGCGCACGATGACGACAATCCTGAACGCCTACCTGCACCGCCCGATCGTCGACGAGCTCTACGATATCGGGGATCGATTACGCGCGGAAGGGTACGATCGGCCGCTCCTGATGATCCACAATACCGGCGGACTCGCCGAGATCTATCGGACCTCCGCGATCGATATGTTCAACGCGGGACCGATCGCGGCGCTGATCGGCAGCCAGTACGTGGGCGAACAGTACGGTTTCGAGAACGTCATCGCCGCGGACATGGGTGGGACGAGTTTCGACCTTTCGATGGTCGTACAGGGCTCGACGCGGTCGTACGCGACCGATCCGGTGATCGATCGTTGGCGCGTCAATACGTCGATGCTCGAGGCCAAATCGATCGGTGCCGGCGGGGGCTCGATCGCCTCGATCAACGAGACCCTCGACAACCGGATCGAGGTTGGTCCGGAAAGCGCGGGATCGAACCCTGGTCCCGCGTGTTACAACCAGGGCGGTCGGGAACCCACCGTGACCGACGCCGACGTGTTGCTGGGCTATATCAATCCCGACAGCTTCCACGGCGGCGAAAAACAGTTGCGCGTTCGGCGGGCCGAACGGGCCATCCGCCGCCGGATCGCCGACCCGTTGGACCTCGAACTCGAGGAGGCGGCCGCTCGGGTGCGCCGCATCGTGGACGCGACGATGGGGAATACGATCTACAAGGAATCGGCCCTGCGGGGCTATGATCCCCGCCGATTTGTGATGTTCGCGTTCGGGGGTGCCGGTCCCACACATGCCGGCGATATCGCCAGACAAGCGGGTATCGAGACGGTCGTTACATTCCCGTATTCGTCCGTGTTTTCGGCGTTCGGATCGAGCGTGATGGACTCGATTCACATCTATGAGCGATCCCGTGATCTCGCGATGCTCGATCCCAATGATCTCGCCTACTTCACGGACTTCGAGACGTTCAACGATCTCGTCGCGGATCTCGAAGCGGCGGCCCGCCGCGACCTGACCGGGGAGGGCCACGACCCCGAGGACATCACCTACACCCTCGAGCTGGACATGAAATACGGCGGATTGTTGGACGTGACCCGCGTCCGCTCGCCCCACCGCCGCATCGGCTCGACCGATGACGTCGAGGACATCTGCGAGGCCTTTGAAGCCGAGTACAAGGACGCCTACAGTCCGATCTCGACGAATCGCGACAGCGGCATCGTGATCGAGAACTTCGTGCTCAAAGGCATCGTCCGCACCGACCGCCCCGAGCTCGTCTCGTACCCGGCCGGTGGGCCCGATCCGTCGGCCGCACGCGTCGGCGAACGGGAGGTCTACTGGACAGCGCCGGGGGAATTCGTCGAAACGCCGATCTACGAACAGGACGCGCTCGAGCCGGAAAACCGCATAGCCGGACCGGCGGTGATCGAGGGCGAGCACACGACGATCACGATCCCGCCGGACGGCGACTATCGCGTGGACGAACACCTCGCCGGGATCCTGGAAATCGACCCGGAGTGATCGCATGGCCACGTCACCGTTTTCCCGCGCGATCGCTGGCGATCGTCCGCTTGTGTGGTGTTATGAATACGGCGCCGCCCTTGCGGGCGAGGATCCCGCCGCCCTGCCCACCGATGCCGGAGCGCTCGCGCGTTCGTTGACGGCATGTGTGGACGTGTTCGGGGTTCCCGCGGTGGCCCCGACGTTCGACCCCACGCTGGAGGCCGACGCCATCCGAGAAGCGCTTCCGGTTGACTCGATCGAGACCGCCGACGACGCCTTCGCGGTCGCGGTCGAGGATGTCTTGGGCGATAGCCGGATCGAGACCGCGCTGGACGCGACCGACCGGTTGGGGGCGGAGCTCGACGATGCGAGCGTGGTCGGCTCGCTCACCGGCCCCCGGACGATCCTGGAATCCCTTCCGGCAAGCGAAGACCCCGATATCCTCGAGGAGACTTCGTTTCTGGTCGAGGACGTACTCGTCGCCCTCGCGAACGCGTACCTCGAACGCGGAGCGGCGGGCCTGCTCATCCAGGAGCCCGCCGGCCCGTCCGACGGGGCGGGATCGGGCGAGGCGCTCACCCCCGTCGCGAACGTCGCCGGACATTACGACGCGGTCTCCTTGCTTCTCGTCGACGATGCAACCGAGCGGGACGTGGAACTCGCTGCCGATGTTGGCATCGACGCGCTCGCCGCCAACGAGGATGTCGAGGATCGCCTCGAGGGGACGGTACCGGCGGATCTCGATCTCGGCAAAGCCCTCGCGCCCGAGCAGCTTGGCGAGGGGTCATCCGTGGGCGCGCCGCATGGCGCTTTTCTGACGACCCACGGGCCGGTGCCACGCGATGTCGATCCGGAGATCATCCACGCGTTGATGGACTGACCAGCAGACGCGTGTCAACTCGGGGCACTCTCGCGCCGATCGGCATCGGCGAGCCAATCGGGATCGACGCTGACGCCCCACCCCGGCCCATCGGGAAACGTCACCGTTCCGACGCTCACAACCGGGTTCGGCTCGGAAAAGGCCGTGTCCCAGCCCGAGCGACGACCGAATCGTTCGGCCACCCACTCGTTGTCGACGGGGAATTCCAGGTCGGTCGTAGGCGCATCGATCGCCGAGACGAGATGGGCCGAGAACACCAGGTTCATCGAATGCATCGGGGAGTGCGGCCGGGTGCTCAGGCCGGCGTCGGCCGCCCGGCGCGCGATGTCGAGGGCCCGGGTAAAACCGACGCTAAAGCAAACGTCCGGCTGGACGATGTCGACCATTCGGCCGTCGATGATCTGATCCCAGTCGCTCGGTCGGTTGAGAAACTCGCCGACCGCGACGGGCACGTCGGTACCGCTCGTCACGGCCGCAGTCGCGTCGAAATCCCAGTAGGGAACGGGTTCCTCGAACATCGCAACGTCATTGGGGGCGAGGATCTCCTCTGAGATCTCGATCGCGCGATCGACGGTGAACGCGCTGTTGGCATCAACGTAGATATCCACGTCGTCTCCCAGGACTTCGCGGGCCTTCGGAATCAACGCCTCCGTCCGCCCCGGCCACTGGTCCTCGTCGGTGCCGATCGCCCCCGCCTTGCCGATGCGGAGTTTGACCGCCGAGAAGCCGTCCGCCCGGCAGCGCTCTAACAGCCGCTCGGCCTCTTCCGCGGGCTCGGTGTCCCGCCGCATGCTCGATGCGTAGGCTGAGACTTCGTTGCTCGACCCGCCCGCGACCCGCCAGACCGGTTCCTCTCGGGCCTTCGCGATGATATCCCAAATCGCGGTGTCAAGGCCGGCGAGTGCGCGGGAAATGTACCCCGGGGTGTCCCGCCGGCGCGCCAGGATGGCGTCGTTGAGCGCCGCTCGCTCCTCGATCTCGTAATCGAAGGCGGCCGGCGCGACGTGTCGATGGAGGATGGTCGCCAGCAGGTCGGGATCCCGGGGCGGGAACTGGCCGATTCCCGCGATGCCGTCCCCGGTTTCGGCGCGAACGACACCGACGTCCCCCGCGGTGAACGTTTCGATCCGTGCGAGTTTCACACGGTCAGGCTCGGGCCAAGGATCAAATGACTTCTGGCATGCTCCTCCAAACCTTCAAGATCGCCTTCGGTCAACGACGCACGAACAACGTCTACGCGAGCACGACGAGACTATGGACGGAACCATCAACATCGACGCCGGGGGGACGTTTACGGACGGGTTTTTCTCCGTGGACGACCGGATCGAGACCGCGAAAGTACCCACCACCGAGCACGATCTCACCGTTTGCTTCGTCGACTGCATCGAGCGAGGGGCAGGGAAGCTCGATCTCGAACCGGGGGAACTCCTCGAGCGGGCCGCGATGGTACGGTTCTCCACGACCGTGGGCACGAACACGGTTATCGAGAAAACCGGCCCGACGTTGGGGGTCCTCGTCACCGCGGGCCACGAGGACGACTGTTACGCGGACGGGCAAAAGACGATCACCGACGGACTCGTCGCCCCCGAACTGGTCAGGGGCATCGACGAGTCGATGGCCGCGGACGGGACGGTTCGCTCCGAGCCCGATCCCGATGAAGTCACGAAGGCGGTCAAGGCCCTCCAGGGGAGCATGGCGCGGATGTACGGAGTCATGCCGA
>CAYSMB010000021.1:0-15822 GCA_964432005.1 uncultured Halobacteriales archaeon | reverse complement strand
TTGATCAGATCGTGGACCTTCCTGAGCAATTGCCGATCGACGCCGTCCTCGGTCTCAGCCATGGATGGATTGGTTCTTAATCTTTAGCGTAAAAAACCCGGCGAGTCCATTCGGTTTCCTCTCTTGTGGGCAGGGATGGTTCCAGCCGTCGGATTATTTTCGAAGACCATTCATGAGTCATTCAACGCGACAATTGGACGAGCTGTCCAGTTTGGATCGGCGTCGTCCGACAACCACGAACACGCTCCTGACTGGTAGGAATCATAACATAGTATGTCAAGTTGAGAAGCCGCCGTTCATGCAACGTCGAAAGTACCTCGAACTACTCGGCGTCGGAGCTGGAGCGACGGTCCACGAAGTACTCAACCTGGGTTCGGTCATGCCCCAATCCGGACCGGAGGATGAACCTCCCGGGCCGTTCGAGGATGCGTGCACGGCCGATGCACGCATCAACGACTTCGAACTGGTCGTCGATGGGAGCGACGCATTCGCGGCTGTCAACGTCGAGAATGGAGGAGAGACCCCGACGGGAGAGCTAGGAATCGCGGCTGAGTTTCTCGACGCCGACGGGGCTCACCTCGACGACGGGGAGGAACGTATCGGCTGGCTCGGCCCGGACGAGAGATGGGATGCGCGCATCCGCAGTTTCGAGGAACCCACGGCCATTGAGGAGCTACGCGTCGCTGGCGTCGCGGCGACAGGCTATCCAGCGATCTCCCCCGACCTCGAGGTCATCGAAAGCGAGTTCGAGCAAGATGCTATCTCGCCAGCCATCACAGGCGTGGTCGAAAATACCGCAGAACGAGATTTTGACCGAGCCGAAGTGTTTGCTCGTGTTCGGAATGAGGATGGATCTGTGTTGGCCGACGGCCGCGATTACCAACGCGACATCGCCGCCGGGCAAGACTGGAATTTCGAGGTCTCGCTTTTCGATTTGAATCGGCCCTTCGAAGTTGCTGAGCACGACGTGATCGTCGACGTCGGGTCGAATGTCATGCCAATGGCCCAATCGCCGGACGGGAATGAGGGCGATCGTTAGGGAATCGGAGCGCCACTGCGCCGAGGCGAGCGTAACTGAACGCCCCAGGAATCGTCCTGCTTCGTGACGAGATACATCGCGCCATATACATCCTGACCGCCATCCTCACGCCGGTACTGGGCGTTCACGTCGACGAGGACCTTATCGCCCGACTGGGGCGGAAGCACCTCCATCGACAGGATTTCACAATCACCCCTTTCCAGTCGGTCGATCGACGTGTCGTCGGGGGAATCCGCCACCGTCAGTTCCGGCCCGTCCAGGAGCACATTGGGGTAATGCAATCGATCGCGGAGCGCGCCGTCATCTCCCTCGTTGTAGGTCTCGAAGAGATCGATCACCGCGGCCTTCGCCCGTTTGATAGAGTCCGCGTCCGTTCGCTCCTCGACGCTCTGCGGATTCCGAAGGCTCCCACTCGAGAGGACTCGGGTGGCCCACCCACCATCTTCCTTCGTGACGATCGCCAGCCGAGAGAGCGCCATGCCGTAGCTGCTCCCGTCGGCGAGCAATCGCCGGAAATTGGCGACGTAATGGGCCTTGTCGGCCGAGAATTGATGGACTGCCCACGTGTCCGTGATCGAGTGGTTCCACATGGGATCGCGATAGGTAGGTTCGAACGTCTCCGGATCCTCGAGGACGTAAAAGGCGAGATTCTCCCGGTCGAGGCGGCCGCCCCCGAAGCTCACCGCGGGGAAGCGGACCAGCTCCCGTATCTCGTCCGGATCCTCGTCGTTGTAGGCACGAAACCAATCGCGCCCCACCCCGCGAGCGGCCCGGACCGGTTCGAGATCAGGATCGCGAGACGGTTGCATCCAGGGGTGTTCGATCGCCATGGATCGATCAACGATCCGAATTCAATAAACATGCTGATCAACTGAACGGCGTACCCGAGATAGTTGGTCAGTCACGACGGCAATTCAGCCCTCCGTCGGCATCCGGAGACACAGGAGGATGACGAGGCCGAGGATCCCTGCCAAGAGGAGATAGCCCTCGTCGAAGAATCCACGATCGGCGATGAGCCCGAAGAGGACGGGGCCGGCCGACCCGAGCATCGCGGTTCCCGTTCGGAAGACGCCGAGGCCGGTTCCCTGGACCTCCGCGGCGAACTGCTCGGCGATGAACGTCTGGGTAATGGCTCCGGTCCCGAGCATCGAGCTCACGACGACCGTCACAAGGATTAATCCGGCCAAGCTCTCGATCACCGGCAGCGCGGCAAGCCCGAGCGTGGGACCGGCCATGATCAGGACGAGCGACCATCGCACGCCGATCCGATCGTACGTCATCCCGCTGATCGGCTTGACGACCGCCCCGGCCGCGAAGAACAACCCGAACACCACGCCGGCCACGGGTTCGGAAATCCCCTTGACATCCACGAGGTAGGTCGGGTAGAAGGCCGTAAACGCCTGCCAGAGGAAGATATAGAGGAACAGGATAAACGCCATAAATACCATCAGCGGACGGCGGATCTCACCGACGACATCTCTCAGGGTATCAATGGAGAACGGCGTCCCGGCTTCGGTCCCCGTGGACACTGGCCTGACGATGAACAAGAGCGCGATCGCACCGAGGGCCAAGAAGGGGATCACGAAGCCGAGCCCCGCCTGCCAGAAGGCGAGGGCGGCCAACGCACCCGCAATGGGTGGGATAGCCGTCTGGCCGAGATCACCGGTCGCCATCGTAATCCCGAGGGCACTCCCAAGTCGATCCGGAAACACGTCCGCCAGCAACGTGATCCGGGCGATCGGATACAGCGACATCCCCGCGCCCCAAAGCACCACGCCGATGAAGAGGACCGGCGCGCGGGGGATCGCCACAACGAGTGACAATGCGACGATCACGAGGCCGACGCCGATGGCCATGACGTTCACCTCGCGATATCTGTCCGCGAGGACGCCAGCGGGGAGCTGACCGATCGCGCCGGTCATCCAGAGCAACGTCACGAGCAATCCAGCAACAGTGAGACTCAGGCCGAAGGCCGCCTGGAGGTAGGGGAGGAGCACTGGGAGGGCCATCCGTGAGCCGACCAGCATGCCCCAGGGAATCGCAATCGCGGCGAGTATCCGGCCCCGTCCGTCGGCCCGCAACGCGCCGAACTCCTGGGTCACGATGCTCATCCAAGAACGATCGAAGCTCCCCCGGCGTTGATTAATACCTTTGTGACCTCAGTTCGCCCCTTGAGGAAGCGATCGGACGGTCTTAGTTTAGACACAATCAAAATTTAGATGGGACTAAATTTATTATTCAGTAGTGACATCCTGCGCCAAGGACGATTCCATGCAACCGATTGACCACGAACGTGCCGCAGCAGTCACGGAGGCGCTGGAAGAACGACTAGTCGATTCGATCGAAGAGCACGTCGGCGTCGGTCGCCGCTCAGTCCTCGGAGGTTTGGGCGTTGCCGGGGGCGCGGCGCTCGGGCTCGGGGCTGATCGCGTCCGAGCAAATGGCGAGGATTCCCACGAGCACGGGAACTTCGGCGCCGTCGGTGAGTACCGCGACCGATCGTTCGATCCGCACGAGTATCTCCGGACGTTCAATACCGGGGAGGACGGCCAGGAGAGCGTCGAACAGGAAGTCTACGAGGAGGACGGCCGGACCGTCCGCCACTTCCAGTTTACCGCCGTCGACAAAACGATCGAAATCGCTCCCGGCATCGAATTCGATGCGTGGGCATTTAACGGGCAAGTCCCGGGACCGACGATCCGGGCGGTCGAGGGCGACCTCATCCGCGTGACGTTCGACAATCAAAGCGTCCACGCGCACACGATCCACCCGCATCTGAAAAATCCGAATCCGGCGATGGACGGGATTCCCCAGACGGGCCCGGGCGCCCTCGAACAGGGCGACGAGGAGTTTACCTACGAATGGCCCGCCGAGCCGGCGGGCGTCCATTTCTATCACTGCCACTCGCTACCCCTCAAGGAACACATCCATCGGGGGCTGTACGGCGTGATCATCGTCGACCCGGACCCCGAACGGGTCGAGGAGCAGCCCCGCGAGTACGTGAACTACCACGGACCGATGACCGACGGGTATCGCGACCGGCTGGTCCAATCGGCGCGGCGCCGCAACCACCAGTCCCCGGAGAACGACGACGTCGAGGAGTTGGTCATCGTCATGAACTCGTTCGACACGGATTTCGACGGGGAGAACGAGGTCTACGCGGCCAATACTCGGGCCTTCGCGTATGGCGTTGGAGACACCGAAGGCGAGGGGGACTGGGAGCCCGCCGAGACGAAACACCCCATCGAGATCGACGGGGATCGGACCCAACTCGTGTATCTGGTCAACGTGACCGAGTTTGACCTCATCAACTCGTTTCACACCCACTCGCAGTTTTTCGATTACTACGATCACGGAACGACGCTCGAACCCACACACAAGACGATCGATACGATCATGCAGGGCCAGGCACAGCGCGGGATCATCGAGCTGGACTACGGCGATCACCAGCCGGGGCTGTACATGTTCCACGCCCACCAGTCCGAGTTCGCTGAGCTCGGGTGGATGAGCTTCTTCGAGGTGGCCTGAATGGCGGATGGCACCGAACGCGGCGGCCGGCCCGACATCGGATCGATCGACCCCTCGAGCGCCATCGCCGCGGTCATGCCGCTCGTGTTGTTAGCTCTCGTACTGGGCGTGTACTTCCTGACGGCGCCGCTGTCGGCGGTACCCGCCGGGGAGCCGCTCCCCGACGTCACCGTCACCCATCACACCATCCCGGACGAGGAGACCATCGTGTTACACGTCACGAATAACGGCCCGGAAGCCGTGACCATCTCGCAAGTCCTCGTCGACGAGGCGTACTGGAATTTCGCCGTCGAGGGGGCCGGCGGGGATGCCACGCTCGAACCCCGCGAAAACGCGCGCGTGGTAATCCCGTATCACTGGAACCCCGGATGGGATCTCGAGGTCGACCTGTTGCTCGACGATGGTGCCGCGATCGGCCACGTGATCGAAGCGCCACAGGAATCCCCGAACGTCGACCTCGCGATCCTCTGGATGTTCGTCAAGATCGGACTGTTCGTCGGTGTCATCCCGGTCGTGCTCGGGATGTTGTGGTTCCCGTTCATCCGAAGCATGTCGGAGACGGCCCTCCATGCCGTGCTCGTGTTCGCGACGGGCGTCCTCAGCTTCCTCGCGTTCGACGCCGCTTTCGAGGCCTTCGAACTGGTCGAGCGGATTCCGGGGGCCTATCACGGTGAACTCCTGATCGTGAGCGGTATTCTCGGGACGTTCATTCTCGTACAGGCCATCAGCGCCTGGCGCGAAGGTCGGGTCGAGCGGGCCGGTGGGGCCAATGGACTCTGGATCGCCTATCTCGTGGCGATCGGCATTGGGCTTCACAATCTCGCGGAAGGGCTGGCCATCGGGAGTTCGTTCGCGCTCGGACGGGTGTCCCTCGGCGCCTTCCTCGTCGTCGGCTTCATGCTCCACAACGTGACCGAAGGCCCGGCGGTCGTCGCGCCGCTGGCCAACGAAAAACGGCCCGCACTCCGGCATTTCGTCCTCCTCGGCGTGCTCGCCGGGGCGCCGGTCATCCTCGGCGGGTGGATCGGCGGGCTCGCGTACTCGCCGGTCCTGGGCGCGCTCTTCCTCGCCGTGGGCGTCGGGGCCATCCTCCAAGTCAACTGGGAAATCGTCGGGCTCGTCCGCCGCGTCGGGGCGCGGGTTCTCACGTTGTCGAACCTGCTCGCGTTCTTGGTCGGTTTCCTGGTGATGTATGCCACCGACCTCCTCGTCGTGCTGTAGGGGTCGACCCCCACCGGATTTTATTACCTCCGACCGAAACGTTCGCCCATGTCCGTTCCATCGGAACCGAACGAGTCGGCGGCGTTGGAATGGTTGACCGGTCCCGTCGCTGGAATCCTCGCGGCCGTCGTCGTCGGACTCGTGATCCATTTCGGCTTCGATCCCGAGATCCTGTCATCCGGTATTCCTTCCGCGGTCGGCATGGACGGTGCGGCGGCCGGATGGGTGATGTTTCTCGTCACCGGGGCCGTCCTCGGACTGATCTACGCAGGGCTGGCCCAACTCGACGCGCTGGCCGAGTTCGCCATGCTCCCGCGGACCGGTACCTATCTGGGGCTTGCCTACGGGCTCGTCATCTGGGTTCTCGCCATGATCGTCGTCCCGGTGGCGGTGGGTGAAGCCACCGGTGGGATCGGCGGCTATGCGCTCAACCTGCAAGGCGTGCTCTCGTTTGCGTTGCTTGGAATCGTTATCGGCTTGCTGTACGGTATGTCCCCGTACACCCGCGCCTGAGCCCGACGAATCGATCGCCGTTTCCGCACGACATTCCGCCGACGGAATTTCCCACCCGTGGAGATGATTTTCTTGTAGAAACGTTCCCGGAATTTGGCTAATCATAATTTTCGACATGTCAATAACATATCTATTAGGGTTGCCTTCCCGATCCCTTCCAAATTATTTTGGGGTCATTATTAGGCTGTAGGTCCTCGAATCCCGTCATAAGATGTCACCCTCCGCTCGTTCCCTGGTCGATTTGGCATCGGAACTCCACCAACGCTATCCCGACGAGTGGTTAGACGCGTTGGCAAATGAACGACGACTGATCCTCGTCAAAACCCTCCGATCGGTGGAAACGCCGATCGAAAAGGCCACCGTCGCCCGACATGTGGCAGCGACCGAAACCGACCGTTCATTCGACGCGGTCGGCGACGAGGTCGTGCGTACCGTCCTCATCGCCCTGCATCATCACCATCTCCCCCGCCTCGCCGATCTCGGGATCATCGACTATAGCGAGCGGACCGGCACGATCGAAGCCCTGCACATCCACGAGGACGTTAACCTTCTGGAGGCTTGAGCGGGCATCCCATGCGATCCGAACGCCGATCGGGCCGACAGGTCGGATCGGTGATGCCATGAGCATTCTCGCGGAGGTGGAGGTCGATCCTGAAGCGTTCCTCCTCAGCGAAACTATCGCCGAACATCCCTCGATGGAGCTACGGGTGATCCGGGGGGTATTTACCCAGGAGCCGGTGTCGCCGTTTCTGCTTGTGGAAGGCGAGGACGTCACGAGTGTCAGGCAAAGCCTCACCGCCGACGAATCGGTCGACGATATTTCGACGATGACTCGACAAAGCGGAACCCCCACGCCCGTCGACGCGAACCTGATTCGGGTGGACTGGAACGGAGCCTCGATCCCGTTGCTCGCGTGTGTCGCCAAGCGGGAAGGGGCCTTGCTCCGGGCGGCGTACACCGGCGGGGAGTGCTGGCATCTGTCGATCCTCCTGCCCGGACGCTCGGATTTGGCGGCGCTCCACGAGGAGATTGCGACGAGCTTCGAGCTCCGACGGATCTCGGGACATCACCGGGCCCACGAAGGTGCCGGCTACGGGCTGACGGAGGAACAACGAGAGGCGCTGCTGACCACCTATCAGGCCGGATACTTCGAAATCCCTCGAGATCGGACGCTTTCGGAGGTCGCCGACGAACTCGACATCTCGGCGAACGCCCTGTCGGCTCGGCTTCGCCGGGGCTTTCGGACGCTCGTCTCGAATACACTTATCGAAGGCGGTTGAAAGGACTCGCCCATGGTCTTAAACCGTGTGACGGTCAACAGCGTGAGTTTTTGTGGCTCCTCCGCAATGTCCGGATTAGCGAATGACTGGAGGAGCCTCATGAATATGTCATCCAAACGAACGAGTACGCGCGTGGTGGAGGCCCTGGCCGCGGCCGAAGATGTCCCGGTGGGCGAACTCCCTCCGCTGTACGATGCGGTCGACCTCGACGCGCTCGATCGAGTCCTCGAAACCGGTGCTTGCGTCGAATCGATCGTCTTCACGTATCAGGACTATCGGGTGACGGTCGGGCCCAATGATCAGGTGGACGTGACGCGCGTCGATCACGAGACATCGCCCCGGCTGTAATCCTCAATCCTCGACGGGATCGAAGGCGTGTTCCCGTTCGGGAAACGTCCCTGACGTGACGTCTGCCACGTATGCCTCGACCGCCTCGGTGATCTCCTCACCGACCGAAGCATACGGCTTGGCAAGCGTGTATTCCTCCTCGCCAAGCCCGATGACGTCGTTGATGACGAGTACTTGCCCGTCGACGTATCGCCCCGCGCCGATGCCGATGGTAGGCACGTCGACCGCCTCCGTGACGGCTCTGGCCGCGGATTCGGTCATGGTCTCCAGAACGATCGAGAACACCCCCGCATCGACCAGCTGCTCGGCCGTGCCGACGAGCGCGTCCTCGCTCGCGGAGTGTTCCGTTCCACGGCCCTGGATCACCGGGCCGCCGAGCGCACGGATCCGTTGGGGGGTAAAGCCGATGTGGCCCTGCACGGGGATGCCTAGCTCCGTCAGCCGATCGATCAAGTCGATCGTCCGATCGCCATGGGGCGCCGTCTCGAGCTTCACAGCGTCCGCCCCGGCGTCCTTGAGAAACCGACCGGCGTTCCGCACGGATGATTCCATCTCGACCCCGTACGAGAGAAAGGGCATATCTCCGATGACGAGCGCGTCCTCAACTCCCCGGACGACGGCGGCCGTATTCGAAAGCGCCTCCTCGAGGGTGACCGGCAGCGTCGTATCGTAACCGAGGTGATTGTCCCCGGCGCTATCCCCCACGAGGATCATGTCGACACCCCCATCGTCGACACAGCGGGCGATCTCGGCATCGTACGCCGTCAGCATCGCGAGCGGTTCACCGGCCTGATAGCGCTCCCGGATCGTGCGTACCGACACGCGGCCCATACTGCCATCTTCGTCGGCCGGACGGTTTAAGCATATTTGACCGGCCACGGCGGTAGTTTCACTCCGCTCCGAAGGCCCCACATCAACCTCTATACCGATGGACATCGGCCATGACCGAACCATTCTGGCACGAACTCGTCGGTCCATTGCGGCAGTACCGCGGGGGCCATCACCCCCGGCGGATTGCCAGCTACGTGTGCCGGCATGTCGATGGAACGACCGCGCTCGTCCGGCTGACCGCGGATGCACTCCGCGCAATCTTCTTTAACCGCACATACGAACGGATGTATTCGCTTCCGTTCTCCGCTGGCATCGTCCACCCGGTCACCGTTCGAGAAGCGCCGGAAGGCCCCTGGTGTGGACGCACCCGGGAATCGATCTCCCACATGTCGCGGAAAATATTACCGATACCAAGAACGTTCGCATGTTAAGACAGTCCCCTAAGCAGTAAGGTTGATTATGATGTGACGGATGGCCGAACGTGATGGCGGCCCCCATCCGCGTACTGTGCGTCGACGACGAACCGGAATTGGCAGCCGTTGTCGCGCAATTCCTCAACGATCACGCCGAGGACATGTCCGCCACCATGGCGTCGGATGGCGAGGAGGCCCTGAAGATCCTGGCCGGGGAGGATATCGACTGTGTGATCTCCGACTACCAGATGCCAGGGATGGACGGCCTGGAATTGCTGGAGACGATCCGTTCGAGCGAACCGGAAATGCCGTTTATCCTCTTGACGGGCCGCGGCAGCGAGGACGTCGCCGGACAGGCGGTTCGCGCCGGCGTTTCCGATTACATTCCGAAACGAACCGGCACCGATCAGTTCGAACTGCTCGAAAACCGGGTGCGCAACGTCGTCGAGCGTCACCACGCGCGCCAGACGACCCGCGAGCTGTTTAACGCCGCGACCGACGCGATCCTCGTCCACGACGGCGAGACCGGCGAGATCGTCGACGTGAACGACGCCGCCACGGAGCTGTGGGGGTACGAGGCCGAGGGTATGATGGGGATGGCACCGGCGGAACTGCTCGAGGGAGAGGAGGAGACGGATTGGCTCCCATCGGAGGCGGACCCGACCGAGCCCAGCGACTGGGAGTGTGAGGACGCCGAGGGCTTTCCCTTCTGGGGGGAGATCCGCATACAGACGGCACGGATCGACGGGGAAGAGCGGATCCTGTCGATCTGTCGTGACGTCACCCGCCGCAAGCAACGAGAACAACACCTCGGCCAGTTGTTGAGCGCGGCCGAGGAACTCATCGAACACCGCGACGTCGCCGCCATCGGGGAGACCATCACGCGAACGATGACAGACACCCTTGGCTTCCGGGGAGCCGTGTTGTACGCGGACCAGGGCGAGGAGGAGTTTCGTCCGGTCGCCGAGGCCGGGGACGTCGACGGGGACTACGAGCTCGAAGGATTGACGGCGACGGATCTCGGCGAGGACTTCGACGAGAACGTTCGACGCGACGGCGGTGTCCCCGTGGCTTCCCGATCGCCGAGCGGGGCGCTCCAGTATTGGCCCCTCGGCCGACATGGCGTCCTGATCGGAAGCGTGCCCGAGGACGAGAGTTCGGGCTTCACACAGGATCTGACCGAGCTGTTGATCGCCCTCGGGGAGGCCGCACTCGCGCGGACCCTCCAGGACCGCCGCCTCGAGGCCCAACACGCCGAACTCGAATCCCTCAATCACGTCAACGAAGTGATCCGGGATATCAACCAAACACTGGTGAAGGTCTCGACGCGCGACGAGATCGAACAACTCGTCTGCAAGCACCTCGCCGCCGCGTCCCCGTACGTCTGTGCGTGGATCGGAGAACACGACCTGACGGCCGAACGCGTCGACATCAGGCTGGCGGCCGGTCGGGGCGCTGGAGCGGTCGAGGACGACTCGATCGCCACGGCCAAGGACGTCGACGATCCGCTCGGGAAGGCGCTCGAGACGGTACTGGCCGAGCGGGAGGTCATGATCATCGAGGACCTCTCCCCGGAATCCGTGGGCGATGAGCGTGCATCGATGGCCGACGAGCACGGCTTTGAGTCGTTGACGGTGATCCCGATTACCTATCAAAACGCGCTGTACGACCTGCTCGCCGTGTATGCCGAGGAGCTTCAGCCGTTCGGGGAGGACGAACGGGAGGTCCTCCGGGAACTCGGCGAGACGATCGGCTATGCCATGCACACTGCCGAGCGGAGCCGGGCCCTCTTGTCGGATACCACTGTGGAGCTTGAATACGAGATCCGGGACGACGAGGACGTCATTCTGGGCCTTTCCGGACACCTCGATACCCGGGTAGAACTCGAGCGAATCTTCTTCAGTGCCGACGATTCGGCCCGGCTCTTCCTGGCCGTCGAGGACGCCCGTTTCCCCGAGGTCCGGGAGTACGTGCACGAACTCCGAGGGGATGCGGACGTGCGAGAGATCTCCGACCGGGAAGACGACATCATGGTCGAGATCGCGGTGGAGGGCCTACCCATGATGAAACACCTCGCCGAAGCGATGGCCACGATCCGGGCCGTCGAGGCCGAAGGCGGCGAGGGCCGGCTCGTCGTCGACATCCCGACCGCGGTCAGTGTCCGGACGCTCTCTGAGAACTTGGAAGGCGTCTTCGCGCACGTATCGCTTTTGGCCAGGCGCCAACGGGATCCCGACGACCGGCCGCTCGCGGACGTCAGCGATGCGGCCGATATGGGGCTGACCGACCGGCAGCATGAAGTCCTGTTGACGGCCTACCACGCCGGGTTCTTCTCCTGGCCTCGCGAGAGCACAGGCGAGGAAATCGCGGAACTCCTCGACATTTCCCAACCAACCTTCCACGAACATCTCCGGACTGGCGAACGGAAGCTGCTTGAGTTGCTCTTCGAACACCAGCGCTCCGTGTATACCTGAATTAGGGCGTCTCCTTATACCCGGTCACAAGCTCCCTAGGGCCATGCGCGGTGAGCGTGGGGTATCGAGCGTTCTCGGGGTCGTTCTGATCGTCGGGATGACGGCTGCAATGGTGGTCTCGTTGATGATGATCGGGACAGTCGCCCTTCAGACCTCACAGGAGAACGCGGAACTCGCTCGCATGGAGACCTCGATGGCACAGATGAGCTCGAAGGCCAGCCTTTCGGCGCTCGGCGGGGCCGGATCCCAGCAGTTCGACGTCGGGGCGATGCGGGACGGGTCCCTCGAAGTTCGGCCTGACACCGGGAGTATCAGGATTGTATCCGTGGAGGGTGACAAAAATCTCAGCGAAGCAAACAACACCACAGTCATCTATGAGACCGACGCGTTCGGCGCCCTCGTCTACACCCAGGGCGAACACGAGGTAGCGTATCAAGGGGGTGGCGTATGGACCAGAACCGGCGACCGCGGCGGCCAGATGGTCTCGCCTCCCGAATACCATTATTTAGACGAGACGCTGACGTTTCCGATCATTCGCACCGCGGGCAGTGGAAACGAGGGAGGAACCGGGAGCGGGTCCGTGACCCATCAATCGTCCCAATCGTTCTTCCCCAACGAGACGATGACGAACCCCGTCGATAATCAGACCATCTTCGTCGAAATCGAGAGCGATTATCATCGCGGTTGGTACAACTTCTTCGATAGCCGGTCAGATGGCTTGTTGGAACATGATCCGGCTAATCAAACCGTCACGGTCGAACTGACCGCGATCTACGAGGAGAGTTTCTCGTGGGCGATCGCCGCGCAACAGGATATCGAGATCGACGGACAGGCTTCCGACATCGAGAGCATGCGGGAAAGTCAGAACTATCCATCTGCTTCGGGCGAAGTCGAATCCAAAATCGCTGATTGTGAGGGCGATTGGAATTTCACGTCGGACGATGGGCCGTACGAAGGTGGGCAAACGTACTGTGCAAATGAAGAAAACATGGATCTGGGCGATATCGAATTCAACACCACTGGTGGAGATATCGACGTCGTCTTCGATCAGGGCGTGAGGACGAACGGCGATATCACGGTTTCCGGGTCAAACACCGTGCGATTCTACGTCAATGACTCGGTCGATCTTGCCAAAGGATATATCAATCCGGATAAAGACCCGGACCAGTTCTACATGTACGTCCATTCCGACGTGGACGCCATGGAAGAGCAAGGTAATCCGACGATACATGCTGTCATCTACGCACCGAATACCGACGTAATCTTCAGCGGGAACGTTGACTTCGAGGGCGCTATTATCGCCGATTCGTTCGAAGCCAGCGGGAATCCGACGGTGAATTACTACGATCAACTCGCCGATTCGGACCTCGGCTTCGAGGCGGAGGTCGACGAACTGCGGTATCTCCACATCACGGAAAACGTGATCGAGATCGAGCTCGACTAGTACGCCTATTCAAGGAACACGAACCGCGTTCGCGTCCGAACGACGTGTACGTCTTGGACTGAATCGAGCGGGCTCCCCTCGACCGTCAGCGTCACGTTCTGATTGTTCCGAGACACGGTACCGCGATCGAGATCCTCGAAGTACTGCTCCCAGGCATCCGGCCGTGCGCTGGTGACCGTCACATTGACCGGACCCGACCCCGGGTCGGCGGTTTCGACTTGCGTCCCGAGATATTCTCCGCGGATCAGAATCGTCCCCGGTTGGCTCATCGATGTCTCGGAACCCCCGAGCGGCCGCGTCCGCACGGCCCCGATCAACCAGTAATCGTCCTCGAATGCAAAGGAGGGTTCCCGCAGCATGACGCTATGGTTGGTTTGACTCCGAATGATCGCTCCTCCTTCGTACGCGATCTGGACGTCGGACGCGCTGTTGTACACGAGTGGCTCGGTGACGATAGAGAGGTTTCCAATCAAAGTCCCGTCAACGGTGACGTTGATGACCGTCGGCGTCCCGTATTCGATCGATCCCTCGGCGATTCGAAGTTCCGTCGCTCGGCTGGGCGCTTCCCGATTCGCCAGCGCATCGACGTTGTGGCCCAAGACGTCGAAGCCCCGCTCCATATTGTTGATCTGTTCGGCGGATTGTGAATCCTCGAGGCCGGCGATACCGGTGGTCATCACGACCGCAATGACGGTCGTGACGAGAGCGATCACCAGGACGAAGCCAAGGACTTCCGTAACCGCCCGATCCGCCCTCATGCCTCGGTCACCACGATACTATTCTCATCCGCGGTCAGATTCATCGGACCGCCTGTGAGCGAATCACTGGTCGATTCGAGGAGTCCACTGGCGACCTCGACGGTGACCTCGACATCGGGATTTTCCGTCGAGAGCACGATCGTCCCGTCCGTTCCGATGTCGATCGTGTACCGTTCACCGCTGACGTGATCGGGCAGGCGCGTTTCGAGGTCGAGTTGGACACTTCCGCTCCCTGACGTATTCACCAATCGCTCGACGTCCTGAATATCCGCCGCGAGGCTCTCCCCGGTCACCTCCAGTTCACCCTCGATCCCCCGATCGACCTGGTCGTTGATGAGGGTGCCCGCTACGCTCGCTACCCCGGCAAGCACCACGGTGGCGATCATCAGCATGATGATGTAATCGAGCGTAACGGATACGGCGCGATCGGTCATGACGGCACCTCCCCCACGATACTCCGTGTCGTTTCGTACCGGAGATCGGCGCTTACGAACGTCAGGTCAACCGTCATGTCATGGACGAACCACGTAGGCGAGCCGACTTCGCTCAGATTGATATTATCCCCTGCACCGGCAAAGTCGAGCGTACCGTTGACGACAGACTCGTTCAACGTCACGTCGAGATCGCCGAACGACGAATCGCCACCCCAGAGACCGCCGGAACAATCCGAAACGGCCCCGCTATCGTGGACGGACTCGTTCAACAGGTCGATCGTGGACCCATCTCCGAACACCTGGCCCCCACAGAGTTGATTGCCCGCGCCGTCCAATAATTCGAAACCAGAACCGGTTTCGTTGACCTGAATGTCTCCTCGATCGGAAGTCAAGTTCAACCGCTCATCCCCCCAACTTCCCTCCACTGTGACGTTGGCCACGAGTGGTTTCTCGAGCCCGGTGGCGTTACCCGACTCTAATGAATTATTGACCTTGGCCCCTCGCGTCATATCGCGAATCGAGGCCTCGACGCGTTGGCCTCGTTCTAACGAAGCATTCCGTTGTTGGGTGGCGAGGAGATCGAACGCGGAGCGAACACTCTCGTTCACATCCGACCAATTCCCCGCCGATTCCGTCGACAGGATCGCCTCGACCTCCTCGTCGACCGTGCGCTGGATGTCCGCCGCATCCCCCACGTCCGAATCGATCCCTCGAGTCGCGACGTTTTCCGTATAAATGGTCGTGTTCAATAGCAACACCAGGACCAGCATCGTGACCGCGATCGTCAACCCCGAGACGAGGATCAGCTGCCCCCGATCCTGGGCCCTGCTTACATCCGCCATATCGTCATTCGCACCTCCACGACGTTGTACAGGTCACTCTCCGCGTCGGCATCCGGCGCCCAGAAGTCATCCTCGATATCCTCGAGTGCCTCACCCGTGACGATCTCATCGTCATCGAAGAGCGTCACCGTTCGACTGGCCGTAATCGCGTTGTCGCTCGGCGTCCCCATCACGACCAGATCGGCCACTTCGAAATTCCCGTTCGCATCGAGGTAGCGTAGTTCAATGTTGTAGGCGTACACCCCGGTCCCGAACGCCGTCTCGAAGGTCGTATTGAGGGGGTGATCTCGATTGACGATCGAGCTATACGTCGACCGGTTCGGATCACTCACACCTTCGAAATGCGGGGGGATATCATCGTCCGATTGTGAGAGATTCCAGTGGGTCAGTGCCGTTCGCAACGAACCCTCTTCGGCGGCGATGTCGAGAACATCGTTCGCCATCGTCTGCTGTTGGTTCTCGATGTGCTGGTTGGAGGTGCTCGCGGACAGCGGGGTGACCGCCGTCGCTTGGCTCGCAAACAAGAGCGCCCCCACGATGAGCATCACGCTGATAAACGCCTCCAGCGTGTGAATCTGGCCGCGATCGGTTACCATACGACCACCCGCAGCGTCGTCTGGTTCCCGTCAACGGTAACGATCCGGTTCGACACTGTCTCGGCCCCATCCGGGACCGGCCCACAGGTCCAGTCATCGCT
>CAYSMB010000020.1:0-15875 GCA_964432005.1 uncultured Halobacteriales archaeon | reverse complement strand
ATGTAGTTGGGCCTGCCTTGACGGTTCGAATTCCTCCGGAGGATGGAACAATGGGGCTACTGACCAGCATTCGGGATAGCATCACGAACGTAACCGATCAACTGTTCAGCGGCTCGGAACCGAAACACATCGGGATTTACGGCCCGCCCAACGCCGGCAAGTGTTTGGCGCCCGACCAGGATATCTTGCTCGCAAACGGCGAGACACGACCCATCGAGGAGATCTATCGTGGGGTCGCCGGTGCAGGCGGAGAGGACGTGACCGACGAGCCGGGCGAATCCTGGGTCGAGAACGAGACGGGTGTCGCCGTCCCCGCCCTTACCGACGATCTGGAGCTCGAAACACAGCCCATCTCCCACGTGTTCCGCCAGGAGTACGCGGGGGACCTGTACCGGGTACATACCCGTCACGGACGCGAAGTGACGGTGAGCCCGAGCCACCCGTTCGTGTCCCTCGGCCCCACGGGAGTAGCACACGTCCCGGCGGAGGATATTGATGTCGGTGATTCGGTCGCGTTGCTCCGATCGTTCCAGCCGAAGGGTGGGCGACGAGCCGGCGTCATGGCCGACGGGGGATCCGTCATGGCCCGGGGTGGTGCGGGAACCTCCGGCCCGTCGTCGACGATCGATCCGGAGCTCGCGCGGTTCCTTGGTCGATCGATGATGGAGGAAGTCGATCAAGCGGCCGACGGCGTGCCGGACGCCGTTCAGACGGCGTCGAATCGAGCGGTGCGGGGTTTCCTTGCGGGGCTGTTCGAAGCTGCCGTCGACAAGTCCTCGGCCGGACCGGCGTCCCTGTCCCATCCCAACCGGGAGTTCTTGGTCGATGTGGCGACGCTCCTATCGCGGTTCGGGATCGTCCCGCAGATCCGGGATCGGGATCACGCTCACGAACTCCTCGTTGATGAGGGGACCGAGCGCGAGCGGTTGGGCGATCTTCTCGATCTCGACGACATCGAACCGCGATCCCAGGACATGGGGGCGCCATCACTCCCCGTCGGCCCAAGCCTCGAATGGGGGCGCGACGCGCTCGGGATGTCCCAAAGGGAGTTCTACGGGGATGGAGAGGACGAGCCGATGCGACGGCAGCGCATCTCCCTGGCTCGGATCCGCGAGATGGCGGCATGGCTGCCTGAATGCGAGGAGACCGCGCTAGTGCATCGCCTCGCCGGCGCCGACGTCACGTGGGACGAGGTCGTCGATGTGGAACGCGTCGAGCACGATGGCTATATCTACGATCTCACCATCCCCGAGCATCACACGTTCACCACAGCCGAAGGGATCGTCGTCCACAATACCACGCTGGCGAACCGCATCGCGCGGGACTGGACGGGCGACGCCGTCGGCCCGGAGAGTCACGTCCCTCACGAGACTCGCCGGGCGCGTCGAAAGGAGAACGTAGAGATCAAGCGCAACGGCTCGTCGGTCAGCATCGACATCGTCGACACGCCCGGGGTGACAACGAAGGTCGACTACGAGGAGTTCCTCGAGTTCGACATCGACGAGGAGGAGGCCGTCCGGCGATCGCGGGAGGCCACCGAGGGTGTCGCCGAGGCGATGCACTGGCTCCGAGAGGACATCGACGGGGTGATATACGTCCTCGACAGCGCGGAGGACCCCTTCACGCAGGTAAACACGATGCTCATTGGCATCATCGAGAGTCGGGATCTCCCCGTGTTGATCTTTGCGAACAAGATCGACCTCGAGGAATCAAGCGTCCAGCGGATCGCCAACGCGTTCCCCCAGCACGAAACGGTCCCGCTGTCCGCACTGGAGGGCGATAACATGGACGAAGTGTACGACAAAATCGCGGAGTACTTCGGGTGAGTCCCATGGCCGAAGCAACCAATGCCGGCGACGGCGTACAGATCGACCTCATCAGCGGCGAGCGGATGGCCCGGAAGGCCACCATGGAGAAGATCCGGATGATCCTCGATGGCGTCCACGACGGCAACATCGTCATCCTCGAGGACGGCCTCACGCCGGACGAGGAGAGCCGGCTGATCGAGGTCACCATGAGCGAGATCAGCCCGGACGAGTTCACCGGCATCGAGATCGAAACGTATCCGCGCTCCGAAACCGATGATAACGGAATCCTGGGCCGCCTGATGGGACGGAGCGGGTCGTCGAAGCTCACGGTCATCGGGCCTGCCAACCGGATCGAAACGTTGCACAAGGACGAGACGCTCATCAAGGCACTCGTCTCAAAGTAATGCCCCACGAGTGTACCAGCTGCGGCCGGGCATTCGAGGATGGGGCCAAGGAGATGCTCTCTGGGTGTCCCTCCTGTGATGGCAATCGTTTCCAGTTCGTGCCCGAGGCCCGGGCGGCGTCGTCAGAATCGAGCGAAAGCGACTTGATCGAGGCCGAGACCGATCCATCCTACGACCCCCGAGACTCGATGTGGGACGAGATGGAGGATCGCGCCCAGAGTGCGGCCCGATCGGGGATGGTCGACCCCGATTCGCTCCCGGACCACGCCTCCCCCGACGTCAGCGAGGAACCCGAGGAACCAGACGAGGACCAACCGGCGCCGGATCTCGAGGAACTGCGGGAAGAACTCGAAGACCAATTCGGCAGCATCAAAATCGTCGACAAGGGCGAGTACGAGCTCAACCTCATGGAACTTTTCGAACGCCGGGAATGCATCATCGAGCTCCAGGAGAACGGGCGTTACGCCATCCAGGTACCGGAGGCCATGGCCTCCACGGGTGGTTCGGCCGGCGACGTCCCGAATCGCTAAAGCCTCAGGGTACGCGCGTGTCCTGTAGATGCAGTCGGTAGGGACCGCGACCGCCGCCCCTGGGGAACGGGCTTTCGGTCGTCTCGAGGTAGGCGAGGATCGTGACGGGACGACCGTCGAGCTCCCCGTGGCCGTCATCAACGGCGCCGACGATGGCGAGACGTTGTACATCCAGGCCGCGAGCGACGGGGACGAACTCAACGGGGTCGGTGTGGTCTCGAATGTCGTGCCAGCAATCGATCCGTCTACGCTCAGCGGGACCATCGTGCTGGTCGGGATCGTCAATATTCACGGCTATCGGACGGGCGAGCATCGCAATCCCTTGGACGACACCAAGATCAACCGGACGTATCCGGGCGACGCTGACGGCAGCTCGAGCGAACGGATCGCGGCGGCGACGTTCGAAATCGCGCGCGAGGCCGATTACATCCTGGACCTCCACCAGGGCTCGACGAGCCGGATGATCGACGAATGTCGGGTACGATGTGGCCGCGGTCATCGCCTTCACGACGAATGTCTTGAGTTGGCCAAGGCCTTCGGGTGCGGGTACATTCTCGATCGGAAGGGCCCGGACGGGCAGCTCGCGCGGGCAGCCCCCGAGGAGGGCGTGGTGTCGATCGATCCGGAACTCGGGGGAAGCGTCGGGTGGGATCAGGACAGCATCGAGACCGGAACCGACGGTGTGTTCAACGTGCTCCGGTACTACGATTTTCTCCCGAGCGAAGCGACGCTCGATACCCACGTCCGGGCACGAAACTTCGAGCAATACGGGGCGCCCTGCGGCGGATTGGCCCACCTTGAGGTCGCACTCGGGGATCGGGTCAGTGCGGGTGAGACGCTCTTTACGGTCACCAGCGTCTTCGGCGAGGAACGCGATACGGTCGAGGCCGAGACGGACGGCGTGTTCTGGCGGGCGAGGCGGCCGCCGCACGTCGGGACGGGCGAATACGTGTGTACCGTCGGCACCGACGTCGACGAGGTCTGAATCACGCCCCGGAAGGATGGACCGGGAGCTCGTAACCCCCGCGTGCGAGCGGTTTTGACAAGTGTCGGCGAGCCTCCGGCGGGACCTCATACCACCCAATCTCGAGTGCTCGATCGGCGGGGGCCCGTCGTTTTCCGGGCGTGTGCTCGGCACATCCGCGACAGCGGTAACCCTGGTCTCGCCCGGCACTTTTCATCGACCGTCCACAGGTGGGACATGTCGGGACTTCCTGTCGCGTGAGCGCACGCCCGACGAGCGCGAACTTCTCGAGCTTGATCGCTCCACCGTCGCTTTCCCCACAGGCGATCACGACGTCCCCGCCGCGCAGCGCCCGGACATGGTCGCGAAACCGCCCGGTAGGCGCGAATGCGAGGCAATCGCAGCGATTCCCGTTGGCCTCGAGTCCAAACCGGACGTGCCCGCCCTCCTTGGTGGTCGGCGAGCTGGCGACTCGTCCGCGGACGCGGTACCCGGCCCCGTGCTCCAGCGATCCGACCCGGCCGGGGCGCAGGTGGGCATCGGTCCCCTGATTCGTCCTAAAGAGCCGCGCGTTCGCCACCGGCTCGCCGCCTAACCGGCCGCCGATTTCGCGCAGACCCGACGGCTCGTCCCCACGGAGACCGTAGAGGACCGGGCACGGGCTTCGCGGCACACAGACGAGTTCGTCCGTCGCCCGGTCGACGGTGTCCCAGCCGGCGTCTGTCCCGCCCTCGAGGGTCACCTCGCGGTCGCTTCCCCACCGTGGTCGCTCCCGGTAGGCCAGGTATTCGTACGTCCAGTCGTCGAACACGGGTTCGTGGGCGGCCGTCCGGGTCGCCCCTACGGCCCCGATCGCCGCGACGGCACCGATGATCCCGCGACCGTTCGCCCACTCCTCATGTACGCCCGTCTCGATCTCCTTTCGGGCATCTGACCGCGAGACGGGCCCCCGGACGGCCGCGCGTGCAAAATCGACACGGGAGCGAGCGGTGGCATCCGCGTCAGAGACGGCAGCGGCCCCGGGATTGGTCTCTGCATCATCCAGCACGGCGTGCTCGTCGATGAGTTCCCGGGCCAGTTCCAGCAAACCCGTCGCGTCGACGTCGGCCGCGACCGCGACCGCCCCGTTGCCGCGTGTCTTGTGGGGGATCGCGGGATGCAGGCGGATGAGGTAGGTGGTGGGCCGAGCCGCCTCGGGTAACCGTTCCGCGAGTGTCGCGCCGATCCAAGTGGTACACATCCCCGCCGATCGAGAGTCCGTATCGTCGATGCCCACCACGGCCATATCACGCCCTAAACCCCCGACCCAATAACTGCTGGTGATCAAGACGTCGCCATCCGGACATTTCGGTCACGCGGGTGGTTGACATGGGCAAAAGCCTATAAGTAATACGTATCTAGACACTTATGATGTCGCGATCGGCGCTGGTTGGCAACGTCACCGCCATGCTCGAGGATGCCGGTTTCCTGGTGAGCGACCGGTGTTCGATCCGCCCGAAGAGTTTCGACGTCGCGGCCCGCCGGGGCGAGGAGTTGATCCTCGTCAAGATCCTCGGCAACATCGACGGGTTCGATGCGCGTACGGGCGCGGAGATGCGGCGTCTGGGCAAGTACCTCCAGGCGACCCCGCTCGTGACCGGGCTCCGCACGCGGGACGAGGAGCTCAACCCCGGCGTCGTCTATTTCCGTCACGGGGTCCCCGTGCTGAGTCCCGACACGGCGATGGACCTGTTCGTGGAGGGCGTCCCGCCCCTCATCTACGCGGCCCCTGGCGGCCTCTATGTCAACATCGAGAGCGAATCGATCGCCGAGGAGCGCGAGTCCCGCGGATGGAGCCTCGGTCAGCTCGCCAACGAACTCGGCGTCTCCAGGCGTACGGTCTCGAAATACGAGGACGGCATGAACGCCAGCATCGAGATCGCGATGGAGCTCGAGGATCTTTTCGAGCGGCCGCTTGCGACGCCCGTCGATGTCCTCGACGGTGCCGAGGAGGTCCGGGATACCGAACCGGCCCCCGAGGCGCCGGAAATGGACCCCAACGACGCGGTCATCATCTCCGTGATGTCCCGAGCCGGGTTCCAGGTCCATCCGACGGCTCGCTCGCCGTTCAAGGCCGTCAGCGAGGATGAGCGCGGGTCCGTACACGTCCTCACCGGCCACTCGAAGTACACGGAGGCCGCCGAAAAGCGTGCCCGCCTGATGGCGTCGATCGGCCGGGTCGCCGGGACGCGTTCGGTCTACTTCGTCGACGAGGCGAAATCCGAGTCGATCGACGGGACGGCGATCGTCTCCCACGACGAAGTCGAATCCTCCGACGTCGACGAGTTACGCCTGTTGATTCGCGAGCGATCCGACCCCGTCGAGGAATACGCTTAACGCCACGACGGGGCGAAGGTTCTCATCATGTCGATCCGCCATGATCTACACGTCCATTCGACCTATTCGGACGGATGGGATCTGGCGGAGATGGCCGACGCGGCTCGCTCTCTGGGGGTAAACGGCCTCGGCGCGGCCGATCACTGTCCAGTCGGACCGGACACCTTCGAGCGTCGCGCCCGATACGATCTCGTAGAAACCTTCGAGGCCCGACGCGAGGAACTCGCAACGCTCAACGAGCAGATGGGGATCCGCCTGTACGACGCCGCGGAGGTCACATACGATCCGAGGAAGGAGGACCGAATCCGAGCCTTTCTCGAAGAGGCGGCGTTCGAATACACCATCGGCAGCATCCATTACGTGACGGACCACGACGTCGTGCGGCCGTCCCTTGAGGATCCGTCGGCCGAGGAGAAGCGCCGGATCGTCGAGGAGTACATGGACTGGCAAGTCGCGCTGATCGAATCGGAGCTATTCGACATCGTCGGCCACCTCGACCTCCCGCAGCGCTCGCCCGTCCTGCGGGGGGTCATGACCGAGGACGACTATCGCCGGATCGCGATGGCCCTGGCCGAAAGCCGGACGGTTCCGGAGCTGAACGGGGGCCGGCTCGATCGGGCGTATGGGACCGTCCATCCCCATCCCGACGCCCTCTCGATCTTCGCGGAGGAGGATGTCTCGTTCGTCGCAGGATCGGACGCGCACTCGCCCGATCAACTGCGCGAGCGGCTGTCAGGACTTTCGGCGTTGTTGGAGGACATTCCGGTCGATTACGTGGCGGTTCCGCCGGCGCTCGCGCCCGAGCTCAGCTGCTCGCGCTGATGACGTCGTCGATCCGGAGTATCATCGTCGCCGCCTCGGTCGCCGAGCCGAGCACCTGCTTTTTGACCCCGACAGGTTCGACCGTCCCCTCGTCCCACATGTCGATCACGTCCCCCGTGGCTGGATCCAGTCCGGCCGTGTCGTCGCCGCCGTCGTGACGCGCCCGGAGGTCGACGAGGGAGTCGATCGGATCGAGCCCGGCGTTCTCGGCCAAGGTTCGCGGGATCACCTCGAGGGCGTCGGCGAACGTTTCGATCGCCAGCTGTTCGCGGCCACCGACACCTTCGGCGAAATTCCGCAGTTCGAGCGCGAGCTGCGTTTCCGGGGCCCCGCCACCGCCGAGCACGCCCGACCCCTCGATCGTCACCTGGACACTGTGGAGGGCGTCGTCGATGGCGCGTTCGATTTCCTTGAGGGCGTCCTCGGTTCCCGCCCGCAGAATGATGGTGGCGACGTCACTCGCGGTGGTCCCTTCCACGAAGACGACCTCCTCTTCCCCCAGTTCGTCGACATCGACCGCGCTCGCAGTACCCAGTCGATCGGGCGCGAGGTCGTTCGTCGTCGTCATCCGATCGGCGTCGGTCACCCGCGCGAGCCGGGCGAGCACGTCGCCATCGACGCCCTCGATCGCCAGGATCCCCGCCGCGGCGAGATATTCGGCCGCGGCGTCGGCAATGTCGCCACCGGCGGCGATGACGGTCGCGCCGGCGTCGGCGACGGCTTCGGCCCGCTCCCGGAGCGAGTCTTGCTCGGCATCCTGGAACTCCCGGAGCTGCTGGGCGTCGTCAACGGCGATTTCGGCGTCGATCTCCGGTTCGTCGACTTCGATCCCGCCGTCGAGGATGCCTACGGTGGCGTCGGTGACGGACACAGGCATCCCGGTGTGGACCGGTTCCTCGTCGACGAGGACCCCATCGACTAACTCGCTCTCGGCGACCGACTGGCCCTCCACCGTGCGCACATCGATGTCCCCGAGGTCGATGACGCCCTCTTTGGCGACGGCCCGGACGGCCTCGACGACGATTCGTGCGAGCGGTTCGGCCGCATCCTCGACACTCTTCCCCGTCATCGAGGTCAGCGCGATCTGCTCGAGAGTATCGCTGTCGTCACGAGCGACCGCGATCGCTCCGTCCTCGAGGAGTTCGTTCGCCCGGACGGTTGCCCTGCGGTAACCGTCGGCGACGGTCGAGGGATGGATGTCTTGGTCGACGAGCTCCTCGGCTTCTTTGAGCAGTTCACCCGCGAGGACGACGGCACTCGTCGTACCGTCGCCGACTTCCTCTTCGAGCGTCTCGGCGACCTCGACGATCATGTTCGCCCCGGGGTGCTCGATGTCCATCTCGGAGAGAATCGTGACGCCGTCGTTCGAGACAACGACGTTCCCGGAGGAATCGACGAGCATCTTGTCCATCCCCTTCGGTCCGAGCGTCGTCCGTACCGCCTGGGCGATGGCCTTGGCTGCGGTGATGTTTGTCTGGCGCGCGTCACGTCCGGTGGTCCGGTCAGTATCCTCGGCGAACAGCAGTTGCTGGCCGCCGGCCCGCCGTGATGCCATAGATCAATCGAGAATTGATTGCTCTTCTATAAATACATATTGAAGATCGGGACGTGGTCAAGTCCGGCGCCGCCGATGCCATCCCTTGGCATTGTCGCGGATATCCGGGCCGCCTTCCAATTCGCTCGCCGGTACGGAACGCACTCCCTCCGTAGCTTCCAGTGATCGGAGCCGACCGGGACGCCCGAGCACATAAAGCCGATCACCGGACTGTATGATTTCCGTCGGCGCGGGCAGTGTGAGCGTCGTGTCGTCGCGTCCGATCGCGATAACAGTCACCTCCAATCCGTGCAGGGGTTCCCCGACGATGGCGCTCCCGCCAGAGATATCGACTACGCCGAGTGTTTCCGGACTGTTTCGCAAGGCCGCGGCGAATTCGCGATCCGGTCGCGCATCCGACGGCAGCGTGACCAGGCGGTACGTCGTCCCCGGATCGATGTGTTCGGCCAGACTCGCATCACAGACGACCGTGGCCACGTCATCAACCGACGCACGGAGTTCCGCGACCCCGACCGATCGTGGGTCCGGCCCCGGCTCCCAAATCTCGACGGCATCGCCGGCCCCCGCGCTAAAGGGCGGAGCCGCGCCGAGCGCCACGGCAACGGTTCCAGGCGGGAGCGTCGGGCCGAGTCCCTCAGGCCGTTGACCGACAGCGAGGTAGCTGACACGTCCGTCAGGTTCGACGTCGACGTCGACGTATCCGATGTCGTGCTTATCCGTCAGTCGCGTCGTCAATTGTTCCGCCAGTTCCTCGGTTGTCAGCCCCCGCGGGAAATCGAAGTCCATCCCTGCCAGTGTCCGTTTGACTTCCGGGGCGACGGGATCGAAGCCTTCGATGTCCTCTATCTGTTCGGGGAGGGTGAGCGTAATGTGACGGCCGGCGGCTCTGACGATCGGGTTCAAACGCGGCTGAAATCGCGAGAGACGCAGCCCCCCGGACTGTCCGAGACGCTCGCCGGCCGCATGCCCAACGAACGTACCGATGGCCCCCACGCCAAAGGTCAGGAGATTCCGGAGGGCGACGTCGAGTTCATGCAGTTCTGCGCCCCCGCTGACGAATTGAACGAAAACGAGACGTGTGTTGAGGATGATCGCAATCGTCCCGAGGCCGATAATCAGCGACGCAGCCTCCGGTAACGATTCTTGGAACCGCGCGCGATAGAATGCCGCGGCGATCGCGGCCGCGATTGCAGCGACGACCCCGAGGGAAAGCACCTCGAGCACAACGAGCACGGTGCCGATCCCGATCATGTCGACGCCTCCATGAACTGGCGCATCCCCCGGCGGGGACCGACGACGATCAGTTCGTCCCCGACGTGCAGTTCTGCCTGGGTATCCGGAAGGATCCGTTGTTCGATACCCCGTCGGACCGAAAGCACGAGAACTCCGTAGGCCCCCCGCAGCCCGAGGTCCTCCAGCGTGTTACCGGCCAGGTCACTGTCATCCGTGACGGTCACCTTTCTGAACTCGTTGCCCTCCCGGTTCAGCACGGCGATCGCCTCGTATTCCCGTTGCACGCCCCTGGCGTGGACAGTCAGCGGCGCGAAGTCGTATCGGAGGGCCAACTCGATATCGTCTCGATCGACGGCGATGGTGACCCGGCCCTCCCCGCCGTCAGCCGTGGGGGCCCGGGCAGCGGGGGGCGGCCCGTCTTCCCCTTCTCCTGACTTCGTCGACCCGTCTGCCCCCTCGATCGGGGCCGTTGTTCGATCCTCCGGGTTGTTCGAGCGCGCGCTCATGACAGGTCCCCTGATGTCCCCGTCCGGGAGGTGAATCGACACGTCTTCCTGGCGTGCCAGTCCGGACGGCAGAAGCGTATGGATCGAGACGGCCTGTTTGCCCTCCGGAATTCTTCGCGAGAGGACCCCCGCTTGCGGCGCAGCCGCGATCTGGGCGCGCCCCCGGCGGTCGACCGATACCGCGACTTCCGCAAGGTCGAATTCGTCGAGTAATTCCTGTTCGAGGCGATCCTCGAGCTCGTCCAGCGGGAGGTCCGCGGGTAACTGCCACGAGCGGCTCCGGATCCGTTCATGGAGTTCCTGGGGCAGGGGCGGATAGCCCTCGATATCGGCCACGTCCCCGATCGGCCGGACTCGCACCTGGCCGTAGTTGTCGACCCGTTCCACGAGATCGGCGGTGAGCTTGCTTTTCCGGAGGCTTCGGAGCGTCAGTCGCCGGGGTGTGCGGGCACCGAGGCGATCGCCGACGCCATGGCCCCAAAGACAGGCCATCAGGATCACCACGATCGCCGTGATGCCCGCCCAGCTTTCGGCGACTGCCGGATCCATGATCCCCATAAGGCCTCCCGAAATCCCGGCGATCGCGCCGCAGAGGACGACCACACCGAGACCGGGGACCGAGACGTCGGTGAAGTACTTGAATCCAAATCCGAACAGGAACGCGACGAAGGCAGGGAACGCCCCGGCCAAGAGCCCGATGTAAATACCGAGGATCACATCCTCAATGGGAACGGCGAGGAGGGCGAGGTATATCCCGAAAACGACGGCCCCGAAAGAGATCGACATTACGCGCCGATTACGGCCGCCCCCGTAAATGTCTCGCCCTCACGACCGATCGGCTGCAGCCAGGAGGTCATCGGCCGAGAGCAGCGCCTCGAGTTCGACGTTTGCGGCGGCGAGGCGCGACCGAGCTCCCTCGTCGCGGTCAACCACGACCAGCACACGGGACACGGACGCCCCGGCCTCCCGCAACGCTTCGACGGCTTCGAGGGCGCTTTGACCGGTCGTCGCGACATCCTCGAGGACCAGGACCTCCACCCCACTGGGGAGTGACCCCTCGATCCGGTTGCCGGTCCCGTACTCCTTGCGTTCCTTGCGAACGATCACGTACGGTCGATCGGCTTTGACGCTCGTGACGGCGGTGAGTGGCACCGCGCCGAGTGCGACCCCCGCAAGGGTCTCGTCGGGCCCGACCCGCTCGGCGAAGGCCTCGGCAACGAGATCCAAGGCGGCGGGATCGGTTTCGAAGCGATATTTGTCGACGTAATATCGGCTCGTGCCCCCGTGGGACAGTTCGAACTCGCCGAACCGGAGGGCGTCGGCGGCGAGCAACGCGTCGATCAAGCGGCGCTCAGACATGCGCTGACGTTCCAGCGGGCATGAAGATAAGTGCCCGCATCCAGGTTACCACGGTTCGCCCTTGAGGCCCAGGAGGTACGCGACGGCGTTTGTAGCGAGATGGAGGATCGGCGTGACGAGGAGAACGGCAAGGAAGACGTCCGGCGTGAAAACGGAAAGCATCCAATCCGGCGCGACCAGCAGCCCGAGCACGAGGGCGACGGCCAGAAAGTCAAGCTGGTCGACGACGGGGAACGCGCTTCCCCGGGCCCGGCCGGTGCGGCGCTTGACGAACGAGGCCAGGATATCGCCGAGAAGGGCCCCCACCGGAAGCGCCAGGACGATGGCCCCGGGGAGCGTCGGCAAGTCGACCCCGAGCGCGGAGCTTGCCACATCGACGAGGCGGTTGAGCGCCAACGCGACGAGGATCCCGCCGAGAATACCCGCCAGCGTCCCCCGCCACGTCTTCCCGTCGCCGAGGATTCTGGCACCGCGGAACGAGCGCCGCCCGTCGATCGGCCGGCCGCCGCCGGCGAGCACGGCCACGTTGTTGGGAATGTAGGCCGGAAGGGCCACCCACAGCGCGGTGACCACCGCGGCGAAGACGCTCATGTCGGGCACCGAGGCACGACGGCCCAAAGCACCGACGATCCGCTGCGATATGGACACGCTGATTAGGGAGCCACCCGTGATCCCGGCGGGATGACGACCTGGAAGCGGGATTTTGCCAGCGGCCTCGTCGTGCTGGTCCCCCTCATCGTCAGCGCCTGGGTCGTCTGGTGGCTCTACCGCTGGATCGAGACCGTCTCCCCGACCGGCATGGTTGTGGACAACCCCCTCGCCGAGGTGGTCCTCACGCTGATCATCTTCGCCCTCTTCGTCCTCGCGGTAGGGTACCTCATGCGAACTGCGCTCGGAACCCTCGTCGAGAACGCGATCGACCGGGCGATCAATCAGGTCCCCGGGCTCCGGGTCGTGTATAACGCATCCAAGATGGCGATCGAGACCGCGCTGTCGGACTCGACCTCCCTCCAGGAACCCGTGAAACTCGATACCTGGAAGAACGTCCGCATGACGGCATTCAAGACGGGGCGGCGGGCGCCGGACGATCGGATCCTGCTCTTCCTGCCGACGGCGCCGAACATCACCTCCGGGTTCGTCATCGAGGTCGAGGAAGACCGGGTCACCGAGACCGGCGAATCGGTCGAGGACGCGTTGACGCGGATATTGAGTGCCGGCTTCGGGGAGAAAGGAACCGATCCGGGGATCCGCATCGAAGTCGCCGAGGAGCGCGCCGACGTGGCTCCCATCTCCGTGAACGCGGAGGAACGCGACGAAGATTAGTCCCCGTCCGGGCTAACGCTACCGGTCCGATAGCCGTGCAGATCGAGCGTCACATGGTCGAAGCCCAGATCTTCGAAATGGGCCCTGGCGGCCTCCGCGAAACTCGGATCGAGGGCGCGTTCTAGCTCCTCCGGGGACAGTTCGATGCGCGCCAACCCATCGTGATCACGCACCCGGAACTGCTCGAACCCCCAGGCCCGCAGAAGCCGCTCGCCCCGCTCGACCCGCGTGAGCCGCTCTTCAGTGACTTCAAGCCCCGTCGGGATCCGAGAGGAGAGACAGGCCATGGATGGTTTGTCCGCCACCGAGAGTTCGTAGTGTTCGGCGATCTCGCGGACCTCGGATTTCGTGATGCCATGCTCGAGGAGCGGCGAGTAAGCCTCCTGCTCGTCGACGGCATCCAGCCCCGGTCGATGACCGTCTCCCGGATCGTCCGCGTTCGTGCCGTCGCAGACGAAATCGATGCCCAATTCGCGGGCACGATCGAACATCCGACCGAGACGCATGGTCCGGCAGTGATAGCATCGCCGCTCGTCGTTGCGGACGAAGGCCTCGCTTTCGAGTTCGCTGAACTCGACGATATCGTGACGGATCCCGATCTCATCGGCGACCTGGGCGGCGATTTCGAGTTCCTCGGCCGGCAGCGTTTCGCTCTTGGCGGTACAGGCGACCGCGCGATCGCCCAGCGCGTCGTGGGCGATGGCGGCGACCACGCTGGAGTCGACGCCACCGCTGAACGCCACCAAGGCCCCCGCCCGTCCGGCGAGATCCGCGCGTGCGGCCTCCAGCTTTCCGCCAACCGCGTCCATACCCAACGCTCGCGGTGCGTGGCAAAAAACCCCTCCGGAGCTCCACTTTCGGATCGCGGACGCAATGGCTAACATCCCCACTGGACAATCGCTGGCGTGGAACTCACGGCGATCCCCGGGGTCGGCGAGAAGACGGCGAGCGCGCTCGATCACCTCGCAGATCCGGCGGCGGCGATCGATCGGGGAGACGTCGCCGCGCTTGCCCGGGCGCCGGGGATTTCGCCGAAACGGGCGGCCCGGATCGTTCGGGACGCGAATGCCGCTCGATATGACGATGACGAGGAGTTTCTCGCCACCGATCGGGCCACGGCGATCTATCGGGACCTTCTGGAGCTCCTGCAGGCGCGTGCGGAGACCGAATACGGGCGATTTCGGCTGGAAACGATCTATCCGACGTGCAGCGAGGAGCGACTCGACGAGCTTCGAACGCGCGCCGACCAGGCGCTGACACGGGATGTTTCAACGGACGTTCGCGAACCGCTCGGTGACGTCGAGCCGCTCCGGGAGCCGGATGATCTCAGGGTTCGCGAGCGATGTCTCGCGACCGCCGATGCCGAACAGTACGAACGGGCCTCGCGGGCCGTTCCGGAACTCAGCGTGGAGATCGTCGACGACGCGCGGGCGTTGGGCGACCTCGGCACGGGATATTCGCGAGTGACGGTCATCGACGACGCATTCGGCGGACTGGATCTCCCCGACAACGTCCACGTTCGACCGGACGCCCTCGAATCGCCGGCCGAAGTCGTCCCGGAGCGGACGCTCGCCTTTTTCGCGAGGAACCGGGCGTCGATCCGGGCGGCCATCGACGTCCATCGCCAGGCGGATATCGAGCCCCCCACCGACCTCGATCGACTCGCCGGGTTCCTCGAGCGAATCGACGACGATGGCATGCCGGCGGGTGACGACGAGCGCGATCGGCTCCGGAGCGCCCTCGACGACCTCGACGCGGGCGTGGAGCTCGCCCGCTCGGTCGGCGACGATTCGTTGCGGGAGGCCATTCAGGAACAGGACGTGACGGTCGAAGGTACGGATCTCCTCTCGCTGGTCGAGCGCGGGGCGGGCGCGGACGCCCTTCTCCAGCGCGAACTGCGGTCCGAGTACGAGGAGGCCGTGGACCGCGCGAAGGATCACCTCGCCGACGCGCTGGCCTTGCAGGACGGCGAGCTATCCTATCTCGATCGGATATTCCCCGAGGAGCCGACGTTCCCGTTATCCGTCGACGAGGACGCCGTCGACCGCCTCCGCGAAGATTTGCAGGCCGCACACGACCGACGGGCGATCGAACTCAAGCGGGATCTCGCCGGAGCCCTGGCGGACGAACGCGACGCGGTCGAAATCGTCGTCACGCGTGCTCTCGAGCTGGACGTCGACCTCGCAATCGCCCGGTTTGCCGCGGACTTCGGTTGCTCGATACCGACGTTCGGTGGCACGGGCATCGAGATCGAGAACGGGCGGTCGCCCCTCCTCGACGTCCCGATCGACGAGGTCGAACCCGTCGACTATGCCGTCGCGGATGTCGTCCTCCTTTCCGGGGTCAATAGCGGCGGGAAGACCTCGCTGTTGGATCTGATCGCCGCAACGACCATCCTCGCCCACATGGGATTACCCGTCCCGGCCGAGCACGCGCGACTGCAACGCTTCGACGGGCTCCACTACCACGCGGCGACGCAGGGAACGCTCGACGCGGGCGCCTTCGAGGCCACGGTCGAACAGTTCGCCGAGTTGGCGACCGAACCCGGCGATCGACTCGTCTTGGTCGACGAGCTGGAATCGATCACCGAACCCGGGGCGGCCGCGGTGATCGTCGGCGGGATTCTCGAGGAACTCTACGATGAAGCGACGGCCGTCTTCGTCTCTCACCTCGCCGGCGAGATTCGGGACGTGACGGATGCTGCCGTCCGGGTCGACGGCATCGCCGCCGACGGCGTCGAGGACGGCGAACTGATCGTCGACCGCACGCCGATCGAAGGCCACCTTGCGCGGTCGACGCCCGAACTCATCGTCGAGCAACTGGCCACCCGGACGAGCGGACCTACCGCGGGCGTCTACCAGCGGCTCCTCGAGAAGTTCGATGACGCGGGGGAGTGATCCCACCACTTAAATAGGCTCCGCAGCTTGGTGAAAGTGATGTCCGGCGACCCGACCGACGACGTGCTCTCCTGGGACGAGTCCGTCTTCCGGAACGA
>CAYSMB010000019.1:0-16260 GCA_964432005.1 uncultured Halobacteriales archaeon | reverse complement strand
CCACGATGGCAAAGGCCTCCGGTACGCGACCGCTCGTGAGACGACGAGCGATCCTCGCGGCGGGAGGTGCAGGCGGCCTTCTCGTTTTCGCCGGGGATCTCACGCAGTCTTCCCACGAAGGCCCCTCGGGACGGATTTTTGGATCCGGTTCGAACACGGTCGCGCCGATCACCGACATTGCCGGTGAGGATTTCATGGAGCGCTTCGGCGGCGCCGCGGTAATCATCGCCCCCGAGGGAACCGGCGCGGGGTTCCAGGAGTTCTGTCGGGGGAATTCGGACATCCAGAATGCGAGCCGGGATATCCTCACGCCGGAGAATGTTGACGAAGGTGAACTCTCCGAGTCCGAACTCTGCGGCGATCACGGCGTCTCTTACACCCGATTTACGGTCGGTCGGGACGGCCTCGCCGTGGGGGTGAGCGAGACCAACGAGTTCGTCGATCAATTTACGCTCGAGGAATTACAGCAGATCTGGGAGTACCAGTCCGACGTCACCGGCTGGAGTGACGTGCGGGACGAATGGCCCGACGAAGAGATGCACCTCCACGGCCGGGACAGCGGCTCCGGCACCTTCGATTATTTCACTCGAGAGATCAACGGCGACATCGGAGCGATCCGGGACGATTACTCCGCGACCAGTCAAAACGATGAGGTCTGGTCCGCGGTCGCGGGCGACCAGTACGCGCTCGGGTGGGGCGCGGTCGGTCATCTACGGGGGCTCCAGCAACAGGGAGGACAAATCCGAGCGGTGCCGATCGAAAGCGACGAGGAGCCGGGGACGTTCTATGCGCCGACCCAGGAGAACATCGAGTCCGGTCGTTACACGCCGCTGGCGCGGCCGCTATTCGTGTTCGTCAGCCACCGTTCGCTGGCGGAGAAGTCGGATCTGCTGGGATCGTTCCTCCGATTTTACTTCTCGAACCAACAGCAGTTCGCCCGGGAGGTCGACTTCTTCGCGACGGCGGACCAGCAGGTCGAAGCGAACCACGACACCCTCGACGAACTGCTCGAAGAGTTAGACATCGACCCGGCGGCTCTGACCGTCGGGCGGGGTTGACATGGCGGGAGCGCTATCGGACCCGGACCCATCCCTCGAGGCGGCACACGTGGAAAATCGTCGGATGCGGCGGGTCCTGTTCGCGTCGGCGGCGATCACGGTCCTCACGACGTTGGCCATCTTCGTCGTTCTGCTCGACAACGCCACCAGCTTCTTCTTCAGCGCCCGGATCAGCACCTTGTTGAGTGAGCTCGTTCGCGAACGAAGCTTCGCTCCGGTGGCGGAGATCGAACAAGTCATTTCGTTCACCGAGTTCGCCACCGGGACCCGTTGGGCGCCCGATCACGCCATTCCCTCCTATGGGGTTCTGCCGATCGTGTGGGGCACGCTCGCGATCACGATCGGGTCCGCGGCGATCTCGGTACCGATCGGTACGGCAACCGCCCTCTATCTCTCCGAGTATGCGTCCGAGGAAATGCGGGATCGCCTCAAACCCGCCCTCGAGATCCTGGCCGGGATCCCCACGATCGTGTATGGCTACTTCGCGATCTCGTTTATTACACCGTTCCTCATCGGCTGGCTTGCCGGGGCCATAGAAACGATGGGCTGGGCCCTGTCGGCCATCGCGTTCATCGCACCGTCCGTCCTGGAGCCGGCTGCGGCCGGCATGAGCGACGTGACGGTCGGTCGGTACAGCATGCTCTCGGGCATCATCGTCGTCGGGATCATGACAATCCCGATGGTGTCGTCGATCAGCGAGGATGCGATGCACGCCGTCCCCGACGAACTTCGCGATGGGGCGTACGCGCTGGGGGCCACGCGATTCGACGTTTCGCTAGGGATCGTCCTGCCGGCGGCGATGTCGGGAATCCTGGCGTCGTACATCCTCGCTGTCTCGCGGGCGATCGGAGAGACCATGGCCGTGACCCTTGCCGCGGGCTTTAACGCGAACCTCACCGCCAACCCCTTCGAGGAGATCATGACGATGACGGCGTATATGGTCTCGATGGCGCGGGGGACCTCCGCCGTCGGAACCGTCGAGTATCAGAGCCTGTTCGCGGTCGGGCTGGTCCTCTTTCTGATGACCCTCTCGATGAACCTCCTGAACGACCTTTTTAAGCGACGATTCCAGGAGGAATACCAATGAGCCTGGGCGATGGGTGGTTGACGATCCCGGAAGACGACATCCGCCGGGCGAAACTCAAAGAACGGCTCTTTCACGGGCTCTTGCTCGTCGCCTCGAGCCTCGGCATCGTCGCGCTCGTCTTCCTTTTCGCCGACGTCATCTACGAGGGCACGTCCGGTATGCTCGAGTTCGGCATCGGACCCCTCGAGTTCCTCACGCGGACCTCGTCGGCGCGTCCGGAGGAGGCGGGGTTCCTCGCAGCCATCATCGCATCGTTCTGGTTGCTCGTGCTCACGGCCATCTTCTCCTTCTTCATCGGCGTCGGTTGTGCCATCTATCTCGTCGAGTACGCGCCGGATAACCGGACGACTCGGCTGATCGAGGCTAACCTCTCGAATCTCGCCGGAGTCCCCTCCATCGTGTACGGACTCCTCGTGCTGGCGGCCGTCGTGAACGGGATCGGCGTGGGGGCGGTCGTCATGTCGGGAGCGATCGCCCTGGCCTTGCTGGTGATGCCGATCATCATCGTCGCGAGTATCGAAGCGCTGCGGGCCGTCCCCGACGGCATCCGAGACGGCTCCGCGGCGACGGGGGCGACCCGCTGGCAGACGATTCGGGAAGTGGTCCTCCCGGCGGCGATGCCGGGGATCATCACCGGTACGATCCTCGCCCTGGCGCGCGCGATCGGCGAGACCGCTCCGCTGATCATGGTGGGCGCACTATTGCATGCCCGCCGCGTACCGGGGCCGATCGATTACTTCAGTGCAATGCCGACCCAGATCTACAACTGGACGTTCCTGGCCGACCCCCGATTTAATGCCCTGGCGGCCCTCGGGATCGTTGTGCTCCTGGTCGTCCTCCTGGGTATGCATGGGATCGCGGTCTACCTGCGAAAACGATACGAAACGGAGATGTGACGATGGCTATGTCAAATCAAACGGAAGGCGTGATCGAAACGGACGTCGAACAGGAATCGGGCGGATCGGTTGAGGAGACGGCGACCGAGGAATCCCCAGTAATCGAAGCCCGCAACCTCGACGTGTACTACGGGGACGACCAGGCGCTCACCGACGTCTCGGCCGCGATTCCCGAGCACCGCGTGACCGCGATCATCGGCCCCTCGGGATGTGGGAAATCCACGTTCCTGCGGTCGGTCAACCGCATGAACGACCGCATCGACGGTTGCCACGTCGACGGCGAATTGCTCTTTCACGGCAAGAACATCTACGACGAGGACGTCGATCCCGTGGGGCTCCGGCGACGGATCGGGATGGTCTTTCAGAAGCCGAACCCGTTCCCGAAATCCATCTACGACAACGTCGCCTACGGCCTCCGGATTCAGGGGAAGGCCGACGAGGTCGATCTGGAGGCGGAGGTCGAACGTGCATTGCGCTCGGCGGCCCTGTGGGACGAGGTCAACGACCAGCTCGACGCGTCCGGGCTCGAACTCTCCGGCGGCCAACAACAGCGGCTTTGCATTGCCCGGGCCATCGCGCCGGACCCGGAAGTCATCCTGATGGACGAGCCGGCATCGGCGCTCGATCCCGTCGCCACGGCGAAGATCGAGGATTTAATTTCCGATCTCGCGCGGGAATATACCGTCGTCATCGTCACCCACAACATGCAGCAGGCGGCCCGTATCTCCGATAAGACGGCGGTGTTTCTCACCGGCGGCGAGCTCGTCGAGTTCGACGATACCCAACAGATCTTCGAGAACCCCGAGGATCGACGCGTCGAGGACTACATCACCGGCAAATTCGGGTGAACACAATGGTTCGACACGAGTACCAACGGCGCCTGGAGGAACTCCGGGAGGACGTCGTCGACATGGCCGAGCTGGTCCTAGAGCGGTACGAACAGGCGCTCCGGGCGGTCGAAACCCAGGATGCCGATCTGGGGGAATCGGTCATCACCGGCGACGACGACGTCAACGAAATGTACCTCGCGCTCGAATCCGACTGTATCGAGTTGCTGGCGTTACAGCAGCCGGTCGCCGGCGATCTGCGTTTTATTGCCGCGTCGTTCAAGATCATCACCGACCTCGAGCGCGTCGGCGACCTCGCGACGAACCTCGGGCGGCTCGCCATGGAGATCGAGGAAGACCTCCATTCCGCGCTCGATCTCCGGGACATCGCGGATTCGGCGGGTGAGATGGTGGCCGACGCGATCGAAGCGTATCGGATGGAGGACGCCGAGGCCACGCGGGAGATCGCGGCCCGCGATGACGAACTCGATCGGGCGTGCGAGGTCGCCAGCCACCAAGTGGTGCGGGCGCTGATCGAGGAGATCCCCGAGGAGGCCGATCCCGAGGAACTCCTCGACGAAGCCTCGACGGCACTCATGGCGATCCGTGATCTCGAGCGGGTGGGCGATCATGCCGTCAACATCAGCGCGAGAACCCTCTACATGATCGAGAACGACGATGAACTCATTTACTGAGCGAGTACGGGCCCGTTAACCCGCAAGCCCCGGTTCTCAAGCACTCTACTACAAAGCGCCCCCGATGGTATGCTGGGCACATGCACGGCCTCATCCTGGCCCCGGGTGAGCCGTCACCGGGCGACGAGACGCCCCCAGCCCCGTTCGTCGAGGTCGGCGGGGGGTCGCTGTTGGATCACCAGATCGACGCGCTCGGTCGTGTCTGTGACGCCATCACGGTGGTCGTGGGCCAGGGATTCCTCGGCAGCGAGGGCCCGGATCCCGCCTCCGTAGGCCGGAGCGAGGTCGACATTCGCGTTCGCCAGCGCGGACTCCAGGATCCTCCTCCCGAGATCGACCGAGGGCGGATCCGGTCGCACGTACGGTCGGAGACGGCCGTCGATCTCACGGCGGTCGTGCTTCCCCATTGGTCCGACGTCGGCACCGCTGACGCCTGCCGACAGGGGCTCCGCGAGGACCGCGATCACACGCTGATCCTCGACGGCGACGTATTGGCCCGGCCGGAAGTAATCGGGCGCGTAGCCACCGAATACGACGTCCGGATCGGGGAATCCGGCCGGAGCGTCATGGGCGTGATCCCGGGCGGGGACTCGGAGGTCCTCTCGGTCGACTGGAACGTCAACGGCCGCGTGACGACCTTCGGGGACGAAGCAGCCCACGGCATCGCCGGCATTCACGTGCTCCATCGGGACCACGTTCCGGATCTCGCGGGCTTGCTCGACCAACATCCAGCCGAGGCCTACCCCCTGTTCCTGCCGGCCGTCGATACGACCTTCCTGCCGATCCCGGGCGATGGGCATGTGCGCCTGACCGAGGAGACCGATCGAGCAGGCCTCGAGGACACCCTCGATCTGTGGGCCCGAACGGCCGAGACGCCGGCCTATAATTCACGATGACCCCATCGCTTTTCGGGCCGATCCGCGAAGTGCGCGTATGGCATATCACGTGATTACCCCCGAGGACATCGAGCCCAACCCCGACCGGCCGTCCCGGACCCACGACGTGCGCGTCGCACTCGATCTGGACAAGCTCGGACTCCGGGTCTATCACGTCGATCCGGGCGAGGATATCCCATGGAGCGGGCTTCACTACCACGACACCCAGGAGGAAGCCTTCTATGTCGTTGCGGGTACCGTTCACGTCGAGACGCCCGACGAGGAATTCACGGTCGGAACGGAGCAGCTATTCGTGGTGGAACCCGGCAACCCCCACCGCGTCTTTAACCCGGCCGACGCCGACGGGCCCGCCAAGGTACTGGGGATCGGCGCGCCGCCCGTCGATGACGGACACGCCGTGACGACGGATCACTCCGAGACGAACGGCTCCTCGTCCCGGTGAGCGTCGGGGTTTTCGGCCTCTCGGACGCGATCCTCGCGCGCTTCCGATTCGCGATCGACTTCCTGCCGATTGGCCTCCTCGTTCGCTTCGTGTTCGGCCGATCGGCGGTCCCGTTCGGCCTCGGCCTGCTCGGCAACGTTCGGACCGTCCGCCGTATCCAGCGCGGTATCCTCCTCGATGTCGATTCCGTGTTCGTCTTTCGCCATGTTCGTACTAAGACCCCGAAGGGCAAAGAGGAGCGAGCCCACCTGTTTGGGGTCACTCGAGGTAAACCGCTCCGTCTTCCTCGATGACGTCGTAGGTCCGCAACGACACCCGCGGGTCCCCCACGTGATCGCCCGACTCCAGTTCGTATTCCCAACCGTGCCAGGGACAGGCGATGACAGGATCGTCCGAGAAATCTTCCTCGACGCGTTCGCCCGGTCCGGGCCACTCGCCGTCGAGGCGCCCCTGGATCAGGCCCTTGCAAACGGGTCCGCCATCGTGAGCACACCGGTTCTGTATCGCGTACAATTCGCCCTCGTGATTGATGACACCCACCTGCGTGCCGTTGAACTCGACGATTTCACGCTCGCCCGGCGCCAGCGCGTCGGCCTCGGCTACGAAAACCCGATCGCTCATATCCCAAACACCTCGCGGGCGTTCCCGCCGAGAATGCTGTCTTTCTCTGGCTCGGTAAGGAAGGGGATGTCCTCGATGACCGATGGACGATCGAAATCCCAGTGGGGGAAATCCGACGCGTACAGGAGCTGGGAAGGCCCGTCGATGACCTCCAAGGTCTTCCGGAAGTATTCCTGGTCCGGGGGCCGTTCCATGGGCTGGGTGCCAAAGTACATGTCCGTGATATACTCACTCGGTCGACGTTCGAGGAGCGGTGCCTCCGAGGGCCGTTTCATGTACTCCTCGTCGAGGCGATACATTAGCATGGGGACGTACATGATCCCGGATTCCTGGAACACGAGGTTCAAATCGGGGAACTTCTCGGGGATGCCCTGAATGACGAGGCTCGTCAACTGGGACATGTTGCCCTCGAGGAAACCAAGCGTGTGCGTTTCGATGAATTTCTCATAGCCCTTCAAGTGGTAACGATCCAGCCCGGAGCCGCCCGTATGAAAAATCGCCGGAAGCCCTGCGTCCTCTGCCGCCGCGTAGATCGGTTCGTACTTCCGGTTGCCGAGTGGCGGTTCGGCCCCCGCGGTGACGAGGCAGATGGCGCTGACGGCGCGTTCGTCCCCGTACTCGTCGATGAGCTCGACGGCCGCTTCGGGGTCCCGGAGCGGCATCGGGATCGCGGTGTAGACGCCCTCGTCCGGGTCGACGATCTCGCCGAGCATGTACTCCATCGATCCCCTGGCGAGCTCGATCTGTCGAGTGTCGCTCCCTTTGATCGCGGGGAATGCGAGCATCGAATGCGAGAGAAGGATCATCCCGTCGAGATCGAGAAACTCCATCATCTGGGGGACATCTTCGGCCGTCATCGTCTCGTCGTCGGCGTTATAGTGGGCCTGGTAGCCCGTCGGCGCATGCCCACGCGGCCCTTCCGCTTCGAACTCCTCGGGAGACATGGGCTTTCGCTGGATGCGACCCCCGACACCTCGATCGCCGCTTCCGCCTGGGATGAAAAACGAAGTAGAAAACCCTTCCCCGTTCCGAAGGTTCGAACGCCACGGCTCGTCGAAGTACGGGAGCATATCCTCGAGGGACTCCGTGAAGTGAGCGTCGACGTCGATGATCGTGCGGGCCATCACCGCAGATTTCGAGCCCAGCGGTTAAGGATTCGGGTCCCAACTGTCGTCGGCTCGTGATACTGGGACTGTTTGGTTTGGGGCGGGCGTCGGTAGGACACCCTTAACGGACCCATTCGAATTCGGTGGGTCCCCGTCAATCCTCGAGGGACATTAGATGAGTATCAATGACAGTCACGAATTTTCAGATAAACAATCCGGATATTCATTTTACTTCTAATATAACGGAAACAAAACATTTATCGTGTCATGATTGTCCTAACGCTATATGGCACGCAAGCAATCGGCGGAACAAGGGTGCGAAGACTCGATCAGTGACCGTTTCAACCGGCGGCGGTACGTGAAACTCGGTGGGCTGGCCGCGGTGACGGCCGGCATCTCGACCGTTCCAGGCCTCGCGGACTCGGATGAATGGTCGTACGACAGTGCGAGCGGCGTTCACACCGACCTCCCGTACGAATTGGTCATCGATCACGTCGAACCGGGCGCGCGTGTCGAGTACGAGGTCGAATTCGACGGGGAGGTCGAGACCGGGGAGTGGGAGTACAACGCCTTTGTCGAGGGGAATCTCGCCTGGGGCGGGCTCGGACCCGAGCGGGGGCTCGACAATATCTACTTCGACGGAACGATAGAGCGCTTCGACGTCAAAAACGCCGATCACGCGCGGTATTACATCGCCGACGCGCAGGCCCGCGAGATCATCGAAGCGGTCCATCCCGACGACTTCCCCCGGGAGGAACAATCGAGCGGATCCGATGACTCCGCCGGGGAGTATCAGGAGTTCGTCGTCGGCCAGACGCCCGCCGGCGAGCTGGCATACGATGGAGCGGCGTCCTACGTGGCGGATGGATATCTTCGTATCTTCATCGAAGACGGATCGACCCTCGAACACGTGCTCTTCGATTTTACCGAGCATCAGGACGCAGGGATCCTGATCGTTACCTCCGACGGCCAAGCGGTCGGCCCGTTCGAGGGGGCGACGGATTGGACCATTCGAAACGTCGGGTTCCGGGGCATGCCGAACCGTGATCACTCCATCTATCCGATATACGCGGCGGTGAGCGAATCCGACGGGATCGGGCGCATCGAGAATGTCTTCATGGACTTGCGCGGCGAGGAGCCCGGCGGGTCGGGGTTCCAGGGCAGCGCCGTCAACGTCTTCCCCCAGAACCGGGGAACCGTGATCAACCGCCACAACTTCGTCGCGGGACCCGGTGGAAATTGCTCTTACATGGAAGGGGATCGTGCCGAAGGGAGGATCATCTGGGAGCACTGTTACTACCGCGACGCGTCCTCGACGCTCTATCGGACGGGGCTCGGAGGATCCGAGGTCAGGAATTGCGTGGCCGTCCGAAACGATCCGGAGGGCTATCGTGGACCGTACTTCGGTGGCCCGACGACGAGCCTTGGGATCGGGCGGGCGTTCTGGAACCGCGGGGGCAAGGACGGTGGGGCCGACCCCGTGATCGACAACCTCCACATGTACTACAACCCCGACGAGAACCCGATCGACGATCCGGTCCACACGAATACCCACATGGGCTCGCCCAGCCGGACGATCGTCGAGGACGCGACCATCAACGAGGGGTGGGTCGACGCGGCCGGTGGCGACGCGAAGGAGGCCCTCTGTTATGATAGCGGTGGTGAAACCGTCGTCCATGGGGTCACCGTCGGTTCGCCGGATATCACGGTGCTCGGCGAGGGCGTGCCCTATAGTCCGGAAATGGCTGCTGCGGGTCAGCGGGGCTATCCGCCCAACCCGTTCGGGCCCTCGCCGGATGGCGGGATCGCCGGGGAGACCCAGGAACAGCCCGACGAGGGTTCCGACGACGATAGCAAGGCCGATACCGACTGTCAGCTCGACATCTGAATCAAACGGTCGCTAATCTGCAGGACTCGACCGTTCTAGGTACGGGAGGCTCCCGGGACACTGATCTTCACGGAATTAACGAATTCATAGCTATACGGATTTTCCGTGATCCCGACCATATGCCGGGGATCTTTGGAAGTTATGATGGGCCCGGACCCGAGTTGCTCGAGGAGACCGTCTACGCCGGGCCTCGTCACCGATCGGTGACTGCCTCGACGGGGCCGGCGCTCGGCATGGTCCATCACGGTTCGGTGGATCCGGCGGGGTGGCGCCGGATCGAGGGCGATGGCGTCGTCGGTCTCGTCTACGGTTCGGTGACGAACCACGATTTGCGCCCGTCCAGCGTGCGGGACCTCGTCCGGCGGCCACTCGACGGCCTGCCGCGGCTCGATGGCCCGTTCGCGTTTGCCGGTTACGATCGCGATCGGGACGAACTGCTCGTGGCCACGGACAAACTCGGGACCCGATCACTGTATTTCACCCCGGAGCCCCCGATCGTCTTTGGCTCGGAACTCTCCACGGCCCTCGCGGGGGTTTCATCGCGGGACATCGATGCCAGGGCCGTCGCGGATCTGCTATTGATGGACAAGGTGTGGGGGGAGAAAACGCTCGTCGAACAGGTCGAACGCCTCCGCCCGGGCTCGTATCTCAAGATCGGCAATGACGGGATCGACCGCAAACGATACTGGTCGTTCGATTTCAGAGACCCACCCCGGGGCGATTATGTGGAGACGATCGGACGGGGGTATCGCGACGCGCTCGAGGAGGTCCTCGGGACGATTCCCGATCGGCCGGGGATCTGGCTGTCCGGCGGGCTCGATAGCCGCATCCTCGCCGGTGCGATGCATGCTATCGGTCGTTCGTTTCATGCGGTGAGTTACCGGCGACCGACCGAACACGCCGGGGACCCGCTATGGGATGACGTCGCGGTCGCCCGCCAAGTCGCGGGGAAACTCGGGGAGGATCATCAGGTCCTCTCGCACGATCCGGCCTCGATCGCTCGTCGCATGGATCGACTCGTCCGGCTGACCGACGGGCAGGTCGGATGGCCCACGCTGACAAACCTCGGAGCCGTCTTCGATCTCGACGTTGGTGGCCCCGCGGTCATGCTCGAGGGCCCCGTCCCGTTGCTGACCGGGGAAAAGGTCGATTACCACCACCTCGAGGACGATCGGCCGGCCGCCGAGACGCTCGCCGATTTGCATGCCTTTCGGGATCCGGGCGAAGTGGCCACCCTATTGGCCGACGATCGGGATCCGATCGAGACCTTTCGACGGGAGGTCGACGCTTCCGGGTTTACCCGTGCGGATCGCCAGGTCATCGCCGCCACCAACGATAACTACTACTCTCGGGGGCACTTCATCTCAAACAAGGTCGCCCGGTCGCGCGTGGGGACGCGGGAAACTCTGGTGGACGGGTCGTTGCTCGAGTCAGTGGCCCGCATGCCCCGGACGATGCGTCGCCGTCGGTTGCCAGGGACCTCGATTCCACACGTCCCATCCCCGCTGAAGCTGCGTCTCGCCCGGAAATTCGGACGTGGCGTCCGCACCATTCCCTATTCGATGACGAAGTTACCACCCATCGTGCCGTATCACATCCATGGCCTCAGTTTCCCCGTGGTCGCGGCCTTCCGGCGAGCCACCTCGGAGCGGCCGCTCGCCGAATGGGTGCGCTCCCACCCCGATCTCCGGGAGAAAGTGTGGTCGCTCCTCGAGGAGGCGATGGAGCGGGACGTGTTTGACGGTGACGCCATACGCGAGATCTGGCAAAACCACCTCACCGGTGGAGAGGATCGTCTGGGGATCCTGGGAGCGATTACTACCGTCGAACTCTTCCACCAGCAGTACCTGGACGCGCCAGCTCCGGTCCCCGAAACCCCCGCCCGCGCCGGGATATGATGCGACCGAACCGATCTCTCTCGGCCGCCGGACCGGAAACAGTGCGATGACACTCGTATCGGTCATCATTCCCACGTTCGACCGCCCGGAGTACGTCCGAGCGGCAGCACGGAGTGTGAGCCAGCAGACCCACGAACCGATCGAGCTCGTCGTCGTCGACGATCACTCCCCGACGCCGGTTGAGCCCGCCGTCCGGGAGGCGGTCGACGGCTCGATCCACCGGACGCGGGTGCTCCGACACGAGGAGAACCGCGGCGCCGCGGCGGCCAGAAATACCGGTGTCGAGGCGGCCGAGGAGCGGATCGAGGCCTTCCTCGACGACGACGATCGGTGGACGCCGGCGGTGGCAAGCCACTACGTCGCGACGTTCGCCGACGCCGACGAGGCCGTCGGTCTCGTCAGCGTCGGTGCTCGAAACGTGGACGGGAGCGGCCGGACGATCGGGTCCGTGCGCCCCCGAGTACACGGCGATGCACTCGAGAGCGTGGCGCGGGGGGCTCGGATCGGTTCGTTTTCGAGATTCGCCGTGAAGGCGGCGGTCGTGGACGAAGCCGGCCCGATCGACGAGTCCTTGCCCGTCTGGCAAGACCTCGAGTGGCATTGCCGGCTCGCGGCCCACTGTGCGTTCGCGACGGTGCCGGAGCTGCTGGTGGAGCGGTGCATCGGCGATCACGATCAGCTGACCGACCGATACGAGGTCCGTCGGGACGTCGCGTATCCGACGATTCGTGACCGCCATCGCCCGACGATGGCCGCGCGCGGACGCTGGCTGGAACGCCAGTTTATGGGCCGGTTGACCCGCGGACTCGGATGTTCGGCGTTGACGACCGGTCGCCGTCGGGAAGCCATGCGATGCTTCCTGCGATCGATCACTTTCGATCCGACGAGATCAATGAGCTACGCGTATCTCGCCCTGGCCCTCGTTGGCCCACGCGGGCTACCGCTCGTCCAACGGTGTTACCGCGCCCTGCAGCGGACCGAGGCCGGGTGATCGCCCACCGCTCAGTCCATCGTCCCTCGGCTTATACCGTTCTTGTACGGTTCGCACAACACCGTTATTACGCCTCCCCACGAACATCCCATGTGAACGAAACGAATCAGGATCGTCTCCGGGAGATCCGCCAGCGAAAAGCCAAGGAGCTCCGTGATCGTCTGGAAAGCGAGACGGGCGACCTCGCGGGATCGCCCCAGTCGACGCCGGATTCCCCGATCGCGATCGAAGGTCCCGACCACCTCGAAGAGGTCGTCGCGACGTACGAGGTCGTCCTCGTGGACTGGTACGCCGACTGGTGTGGGCCGTGTCGCATGCTCGAACCCACGATCGAAGCCTTGGCCGCCGAGAGCGACGCCGCAATCGCGAAGGTCGACGTGGATCGGCATCCCGACATCGCCCGGCAGCTCGGTGCTCGTGGCGTTCCGACCATCGTGCTTTACGCCGACGGTGATCCCGTCGAACGGCTGGTCGGGGTCCAGTCGCTGGACAGCCTCGAGGACCTGATCGAGAAATGGAGCCCGTGATGGCACCATCCTTACCGATTCTCGTATACGACGATGCGTGTGGAGTCTGTACTCGAGCCGCTACGTACATAGACCGCAATAGTGCCGTCTCGATCGGCGGCGTCGATTCCTTGTCGGACGATCTCCGAGATCGGTTACCGTCGGATTACGAGGCGTGTGCGCACCTGGTGACCGATGAGGCCGTCGTATCATGCGGGGAAGCGATGGCCCGGGCGTTCGAACGCACCGGGGGCGTGCCCGGCCGGTATTTGCCCGTCCTTCGGGCGTTGCCGGGTTACGGGATTGCCCGGGATGGCGTCTATCGAGCGATCGCCCGGAATCGGCCAATCGTCGGCCGCCTCCGGGATTAGCCCGACGAGATTATTCCGTGGATTCGTTCGATTCGTTCCCGTCCGCCACTGTGGTCATGCGGGTGGTCAGCAGTCCCGCGATCGGGTCGGCGTTCTCGTAGATCCGGTATGCGATGACGGCCGTGGGGATCAGCGCGAGCACGAGGAAGAACGTGTCGTAGGTCCACCCGAGACCAGCTTCGGCCAAGGTCGGGACGAGGAGGCCCGCCAGTCCCCGATGGGCGACGATGACCGCGACGAACAACACCAGGTGTTTCACGATCGACGCCATTCCTTCGGCAACGTCTATCGGACCGGTTGCGGCCTCCGTGATCAACGGTTCGATGCGTAAAGCAACGTGGACCAACACGCCCACGATCCCGAGCGTGAGGGCCGCCCCGAGAATGGCTCCGAACGAGACCCCCGCCCAGGGGATGAACTCGTCGAGACCCGGGAGGTTCGAGACGAGGGCCCAGAGCAGCACCAGGCCGGCGACGAGCACGACGAGTTTGACGATCGGTTTGAGCCGTCGTTCGTCCAGACGATCCACGTCGATCAGTCGATGGGTTCGCATGGCATTGCCCGCTGATGCGCGGAGACCGAATAAACAGTGGAGACCGTATACGTGGATTAAGACGAATTTCATCGGTTTGTGAATGTCCGGAAGACGGCGGGACGATCGAGCGGATAGGGGATGAAATGGACATCCTTGTTCGCGGTCGTCCCTTATTTAAGTGGAAACCGGCAGCGCGAACGGTCTAGCCGTTTCTTCGGACAGGGTGGAAACGTTTCGAGGACACGGAGCCCTCCGACCGTGAGGACCGCCACACCCGCAACGCCGAGGACATGCGCAAGGAGCCCGAGGAGATACCCCTCCAGGGACATCTCGGTTCCCTGACCGGTATGCAGGAGCACGAGTTCGGCGTCCATCAACAGCAACGAAACGAAAGAGAATGCCATCCGTTACTCGCGGATTCCACGATACGACAGGACCACGCCGACCACGAACACCGCCGTGGCGAGGTAGATCGGCCCCAGGTGGGTGATCCAATCGTGGGCGAACGCGTCCTCCGTCCAGTGCATGGGGAGTGCGAGCGCGAGCCCGACGACGGCACTGACGATCGCGGTAGCCCATGCCCACGTCAACTGTCGACGGACGCCATACCACGAGAGACTCGCGACCGCGATGCCCGTCGAGATGATGAAGGCCGCGGTGGCGACGTGGAGATGGCTGATGTAGTAGGCCACCGTCGGATCCAGGTCGCTGCGAGTCATCTCGGCCACCGTACTCACGCCGAGTTCGAACCCGCTTCCGACGAAGTTCATCACGAGAAACACGATCCCGTATCCCACGAAGGCGATCCCGGCCAGCGCCATCAACACCGACCCGATCCGCAGCTGGGACGTGTGCTCGGCCGGTTCGTTCGCGACGGATTGATTTGTCGCCATTCGTGATCACTTCCTCGCCTGCAGCGAGATGCTTTTCACGCCGTATTTCTGGCAGGCATTCGCCGCCCGTTCGGAGATGAATTCGTACTGGGTGTTCTCGCGGACCTCCGTCACGGTGAGGCCAGCGTCCTCGATCGTCTCCCGATAGTGGTCGATCTGAGCGGCACCGCCGATGCAGGCCGCCCAGAGATCCTCGTCGTTTTTGATGCTGTCGGGCATCGTCTCCTCGCTGATGATGTCCGAGATGGCCAGCCGGCCGCCGGGTGCGAGGAGACGCTCTGCCTCCGCGAACACCTCCGCCTTGTCCGGCGAGAGGTTGATCACACCGTTCGAGATCACCACGTCGAAGGTGGCGTCGTCGAACGGAATGTCCTCGATGTAACCCTGTTCGAAGGACACGTTCTCGAACGCGCCATCGTCGCGCAACGCGCGTGCCTTCTCGAGCTGCTGGGTGGTCATGTCCAGGCCGACCACGCTTCCGCGTCCACCCGCGTAGAGGGCGGCCACGAACACGTCGGTCCCGGAACCGCTCCCGAGATCGATGACGGCGTGCCCATCATCGATCTCCGCGAAATCGAAGTGGTAGCCGACGCCGGCAAACGAATCGAGCGCGTCACCGGGAATCCGGTCGAGGTCGCCGGACTCGTATCCCAGCCGCTCGGCCAACGGGCGGCCCATCTCGAAGTGATAGTCCGAGTCGGGGGATTCGGCGACGTCCTGGTAGACCGACTTCACCGCGCGTTCGAGCTTGTCGACGTCCAGTGATTCTGCCATGTCATCACCCCCTAGTCGGCGGCCTCCACCTCGGCGGGGGTATGGATCGAGAGGTTGATGTCCTGGTCGAGCGAGACCAGCGTGTACACCGGCGCACGGCGCGCCCATTCGTCGACCTCGTCCTTGTCGAGGTCGGGACTCTCGATCGTGACATCCGCCGTGAGGTTCTCGAAGACCCGGTCGGCGTTGCCAAGCTCCTCGAGGCTAAAGAGCACCCCCGGATCGAAGTCAGTACGCACGCTGGTCTCGAGGTGATCGATTTCGACACCGTTGGCGACGGCGTTGATGGTGATCCCGACGTTGATGCAGGACGCCAGCGCCGAGAGTGCGACCTCGATCGGCTCCATGCGGTCGGTCGCCCCGACCCATCCGGCCGCCGAGAGCACCTCCTTCCACCCACCGTACGGGATGCGGTACTCACGCGTGTCGCGATCGACCGTCTCGCCCCCGAGGGCGTATGAATCGATCGTCGCCAGACTATGCGCGGCCGTGCCCTCGTAGGTCGATTCCGCGCTGAGTCCCAGTTGGACCTCCTCGGGGTTGGCCGCGGCGTGTTCGGCAAACGCCGCGAGTCGCTCGGTGTCGACCCCCTCGTGGATTTGAGATTCGGTCGCCACGTTCAAACCACCTGGACGTGCTGGTCCCGGAGCTCGTCGTCCGTGTACTCCTGTCCGTGGACATCACGCATATGTTCTTTCGCCAGTCCGATCGCTTCGGCCTCGTCCTCTGACTGGATGATGAAACGGCAGTCGGCCGCCGCCGATTCGCAGTCGAGT
>CAYSMB010000018.1:0-17353 GCA_964432005.1 uncultured Halobacteriales archaeon | reverse complement strand
CCTCGGCCTTCAGGCTCCGAAGCAGCGACTGCGCTGCGCTCACGGATCCGGCGATCGTAAGCGCAGCGGTCGGGTGGATCTGTTCGACCTTCTGGACGGTCTTGCTCGAGACCATCCGGCCCAGACTCGCGCGACGGTCCGTGGCGAGGACGACGCCGGCGTCGGTTTGCAGGCCGACCGTCGTGGTCCCCGTCTTCATTGTCGCTTCCGACGGGACCGCCTGGTCGCCCGCTTGGTCGAGGTTTCCGATCTCCGCGTCGAAGGCCTCTCGACGCATACGATCGGGGTCCGAGAGCTCGCTCGATGCGGCTGGAAGATATGGAGGACGATCCATTACCGGTTGCTTCCGGAGCAGCGCTGATAAATCAACCGTTTGACCTACTTGTCCGCTGAGTCGGCCTCGTACGCCCGCCGCGTTCGCTCGATGAGGCGATGAATGGGGAGGGTGATGCCGGTTGCTCGGCGAAGCTGGACCGCCAGGGGCAACAACGCGATGCCGACCATCACGCTCGTCTGAAACGCGGTGTACGCGATCCCGCGCTGGAGTTGTGCTCGCATTTGCGTGGGCGGTCCCAATTGAGGGGAGTATATAATCTTTCTGCCATAACGTGAATGTCAAATCATGATAGATCCCCGATTTCGACCTGTTTAGGGCCGTATTGTGCCCGGTTCGTCACGCCAGGCGATATCGACGGATCATCGACAGATAGGACGTACTGAGCTGACAGCATTGCATAAGTTATGTGGATAACGCGTCGTTCATCGGCGTCAGCCGGCCGCAACCAAAAGACACGAAGCGGTCGGACCAGTAGGAGCGGTATGGATTATCGCGTCGTCATGGAGGCCGCCTGGTTGGTCCGTGACGTAGATACCGTCGACGACGCCATCGGCGTCGCGGTCAGCGAGGCCGGCAACCGCCTCAACGCCGTCGGTCTCGAGTACGTGGATGTGGAAGTGGGGGTCACCGGCTGTCCAGTCTGTGAGGAGCCCTTTGACGCCGCGTTCATGGCCGCCGAAACGGCGATGGTCGGACTGATGATCGACATCGACGTGTTCAACGCCGAGTCGGAGGAACACGCAAACCGGATCGCCAAAAGCGAGGTCGGCGGGGCCTTGCGGAACGTCCCGCTGTCCATCGTCGAGACGCTCCCCACCGAGGAGTGAGACCAACCTTTAAGATTACTCCCAGTTATCTCCGCAACATGGAGCTGCCGACCCCGCAGGACCTCCGGGAGCGCCGCACGGCGTTAGGCATGACCCAATCGAAGCTAGCCGAACGTGCCGCCGTATCCCAGCCCTTGATCGCGCGGATCGAGGGCGGCGATGTGGACCCCCGGCTGTCGACCCTTCGGCGGATCGTTCAGGCCATGGATGAAGCCGAAGGTAGCATCGAACGGGCTGAGGATCTGATGCAGGACGACGTCGTGGCCGTGACCCCCGAACAATCGATCAGCGAGGCGGTCCGCCTGATGAACGAGGAGGCCTACTCCCAATTGCCCGTGCTCCAGGACGGCATCCCGATCGGGAGCATCAGCCAAAGCGAGCTCGCCCACTTGGGCGAGGACGTCCGCCACGAGCCCGTCAACGCCCACAAGAGCGAAAGTTTCCCGACGGTGGCCCCGGATGCGACGCTCGACGAAATCAGCAACCTCCTCGAACACTACGAGGCGGTACTCGTGACGGAGGGCGGGGAAACGAAAGGTATCATCACCGAGGCGGATCTGGCGGCTCGGCTCGGATAGATCAGTCCTTGTCCAGGGACAGTGACACGCCCCGGATCTCGACGGCCGCTCCCTCGGCGACGTGACCGATGACGGAACCGCCCGACGCGGCCACGAATGCGTCGGCCGCGTTCTCCGGTACCGCCGCCACGAATCCCGTTCCCATGTTATACGTCCGATGCATCTCCCGATCGGTGATCTCGCCCGATTCCTGGATGAACTCGAAGATCGGTTGGGCGGGCAGGGGATCATCGATGACGTAGCGATGGCTGCCGAGTCGGCCGAGGTTCGTCCACCCCCCACCCGTGATGTGAGCGGCCGCTCGGGCGTGCCTGCGGAGCGGATCGAGGAGATCCGTATAAATTCTGGTCGGCTCGAGGAGCGCGGCCCCGATCGATCGATCGGGATTCGTCGGTAACGGGTCCGTATAGGCATGCTCCCGGGTCGCGGCGGTCCGGGCAAGCGTGAGCCCGTTCGAGTGGATGCCCGAGGAGGGAACGCCGACCAGTTTATCTCCCGGTTGTGTCTCATCCGTGAGGAGGTCGTCCTCCGAGGCCATGCCGACGCAGGCCCCCGCCAGGTCGAACCCGTCGACGATTTCCGGCAGGACCGCCGTTTCGCCGCCGAGCAACGCCGTCCCCGCCCGCTCTGCCCCGCGGGCGAGGCCCTCGCCGATCCCGGCGGTGACGGCGTCGTCGGGCTCATCGATCGCGAGATAGTCGACGAACCCCAGCGGCCTCACCCCCATCGCGACGAGGTCGTTGACGTTCATCGCGACACAATCGATCCCGATAGTATCGTACTCGTCCAGCGCCCGGGCGACCAGGAGCTTTGTCCCTACCCCATCCGTGGCCAGCGCAAGGTACCCTGCCTCGGTTTCGAGCAGCCCCGCGTACGCGTCCGTGTCGAAGGATTCGAACGCCCCGAGCAGAGCCGACGTCGCCTCCTCGCTCTCCTCGATATCGACACCGGCGGCGGCGTAGGTGAGCCCTTCGTCCTCGTCGGCCATACCCGAGAGGTGCGAGGGCGCGGGAAAAACGCTCCGCTGTTTGCTCTACAGGAGAAGCTCGAGGACCGCGACGGCCAACAGTCCGAGGCTTCCGGCGAAGGCCGCCAGGAACACGCCGAGGTTCCAGGTACGCACCTTCCGCCCATCGAGCGGGCCGTAGGGGATCAGGTTGAATGCCGCCAGGAAGAAGTTGATCAGGACGCCGTATCGCCCGACCGCGATGAGAAACGGGTGCGGGACGAACAGGAGTGGGACGAACGCCACCCCCAGGACGACGTTGGTCACAGGACCGGCGATCGCGATGAGCCCGTTTTCCTTGAGCGTCAGATGGCCGCGGTGATACACCGCGCCCGGTGCAGCGAAGATAAAGCCCGCAAAGGCGGCCGCGATCGCGAGCACGAGCATCGGGTAGTTGGCCCGGAACTCCGCGACCTGACCGAATCGGACCGCGACGACCTTGTGTGCCAGCTCGTGGAGGAGAAACCCGATCCCCGCAGTGAGTAAACTCACGGACAGGAGATACGCGAACCGGGCGGGCGGATCGAACGCCTGCGACCCGTTTCCAAAGAAGATCGCGAATGCCGCGCCGAGAGCGAGCCACGCCGCCAGGAGGTCACGCCGCTCGGGCGCACTAAACTGGATGCCGCTCGCCTGCCGCCGGCGGTAGCTCATCCGATCAACTCCACGAGCAACTCAAGGCTGGTGCGGGCGCCCTCAAGCAGCCGGTCCCCGACCGCGCCGACGCCTCCGACGTCGGCCGCAAGGTAAGGCAACACGACGAAGGGGAACAGAAACGTGGCGATCATGCTCCCGATGTTCGTCAGCGCCACGATGGCGATCAGCCGAAAGAGCGGAACATCCATCATGCGATCGAGCATGGCCGAGAAGGAGAGATCGCTATCGGCCATCAGGTCGTTGAGCAACCCGATGTCGTCAATGTTGACCGGGCGATAGCGCAGTTCCACGTAGCCCGCGAACCACCCCGGCGCGAGGAGGGGGTTAAGGCTGGTCAGCCAGGCGACACACCCGCCGACCCCCGCGCTCGTCCAGCGCGCCCCCGCGAGCTTCGCGAGGATGAAGGCGAAGGTGCCGTTGAACAGGAACCACGCGACGAAGAGTTTCAGCAGGAATCCGTCGCGGACCCCCGCCATCGCGAGCAGGAAGAAGAACGCGATGTACGCCAGCGCGATGGCGTAGCCGACCGCGCGGTAGATCGAGAACCGCCGTCGGTCGACCCCGGTCAGCGTGGTCATGGCGGGGAGGCGTTCCGGATGCTCGAGGTATGCCGCGATCCCTTCGCGGTGTCCGGCACCAACGACGGCAACGACGTGATAGCCCTGTTCGCGTAGCGCGAGGAGGTTATGCGCGATATACGCGTCGCGCTCGTCGATGAGTGCCTCCGCGCCGCCCGGGCTAAAGTGACGGAGTTCCTCGATCATGGCCGTCACCACGTCGGTGTCAGTGAGTTCGTCGGGATCGAATCCCTCCTCGGCCTCGCCGAACCCGATCCCGGCAAGCCCGGCAATGAGGCCGAAAAAGAGCTTGCCCTTTTCGAGGAACGTCAACCGGCTCCAGAACCGCTGGATCGTCGTCTGAATGTCCCGGTCGACCAAGGCCACCCCGATCCCGTGTTCCCCGGCGGAATCGATGGCCGCCTGCATGTCCGCCCCGGGTTCGATGTCGAACCGGTCGCCAAGTCTCGCTTGCACGTACGAGAGCAACCAGTACGCGAGAAGCTGGAAGACGGTATTGCCTTCCAGGAGATCGCTCGCCGTCAGATCCTCGGGTTTTTCGCCCTGGAGCTGGCGGTAGCGGCCCCGATCGAGTTCGACCGCGACGACATCCGGTGCTTCCTCGTCGATCGCCTCGCGGACTTCTTCGACACTCGCCTCGGAGACGTGGGCCGTTCCCACCAGCGTGACTCGCCCCGATCCGCCGGGAGGGCGCGCACCCGATTGCCCCCATTCGGTCTCCGGCGGATTCGTCATGGACCGGCATAGACCCGGGGCCCGTCTTAAGGTTTCGAGTCCGACCGAACGTCAGGATTTTGCGCACAGGCCCCGAGGAGCGACCATGCCACTCGAGATCGAGCCGCCGGATCCGCCGACGCTCCGTGACGCGATCGATCCGGAGGAGTACGAGGACGTCGAAGTCGTTGCTGACGCGGACTACCGCCGAGACGAGTTGTCGTCGTTCCTACGCGAGGGGGCCTGGGCGGAAGCCTTCGACCGGTGGCGGGGACGGACGCAGATGACCCAAGAGGAGTTCGCCATCGTCGAGGATCTCGATCTCATCGAGCGTTTTGATTTCTTCTGGGACGATTTCGCCGATCGGGTCGGATACCACGCCCCTGGGCTCCCGGAGGACTGGCGGGAACGGGAGATCCATCCGGCCATCGATTCATGGGAAACGGTATCCTCGATCAACGCCGGGCTCACGGAACTCGGTCAGGTGGTCTGTGACGTGCTCGAGGACGAGTACATCGACTGGGAGGCCTCATTCGAAGCCCCCGACGATTTGCCCGATTTCGAGTAATTCGTCCGGCAGCCCCGACATCGCATCGTTTTTGAAATCCGGCGACAGATCGGTTCTATGACATTCGAGGCGCTGGTCGCGGATCTCTTTCCCTACGGAGTCGCCCACTATCTCGTCGGCGGCATCCTCGTCGGCCTCGGCGTCGTCGTCATCTATCTGGGGACGGCATTGATTCCGGGGGCGAGCACGTTCCTCGAATCGACCCTTTCGTACGTTTCCGATCGGGATCGATTCCAGCAACCCCGATTTCTCTCTACCCGGGACTGGCGCGTGGTATTCTCGCTCGGGATCGTCGCCGGGGCGGCGGTATACGCGCTGACCTTCCAGACCGGGTTGCTCACGAACTCGCTGCAACCCGGAGCTCACGCGGGTGAACTCCGCGATCTCGGATGGGTGACGATCTGGGTCACCGAGGTGCAATGGTGGCGCCTACTCGGTGGCGGGATCCTGATCGGGATCGGGACGCGACTCGGGAAAGGATGTACCTCGGGGCACGGCGTCTGTGGGGTCGGTTCGCGCTCCCCCACGTCGATCCTGAACGTTGTGATCTTCATGGCATTCGCGATCGCGACGGCCCTGCTCGTCGCGGCGCTGGGGGTGACGCCATGAGCAAGAACCGGCGTCCGTTGTTCATGCCGCTGATCTTCGCCGGCGGGCTCGTCTTCGGGTTCGGCCTCGGGTTTTCCCACATGGCCCAGCCGGAGGTCGTGCTGTCATTCCTCCAACTCCGGGATCTCGGACTCGTGTTCGTGATGGGTGGCGCCGCCGGGATCACGATGCTGACGTTCCTCCTGACCGAACGGTTGCTGGCCGAGCGACCCGCACCGCTGACGGGAGCCGGGTATGGCCGCCGGCTCAAGTCGATGGACCGGAACGTCGTCATGGGCGGGGCGATCTTCGGAGTCGGTTGGGGACTGTCGGGCATCTGTCCGGGCGCCGGATACGCGAGCCTGGGCGTCGGCAACTACGTCATCCTCTGGGGGATAGCCGGCATGTTCGTCGGGGCGTACATCCAAGGCGCGTGGCGCTCGCGGGCGGTCGAAACCACTGTCGTGGCGGCGGAGTACGCCGAATCTTAGGGACACGTTTATAAGCGCGCTCCGGTCACGCGGGATTATGACCGAGCAGCCGTCGATCCGCAAGCCCCAGCGGCGGGCCTGTGAGTTGTGTGATCGGCGGGAGGTCTGGTCAGACGAGGCGGAGACCTGGACCATCGATTCGGATGACGGCGAGGATGCCGTTGGCGATCCCCATTGCATTCACGAGTGGGACATCAACGGCGCGTTTCTCCCCTACGAGTGAGCACGGTTGCGCGCGGAAACGAGTGGTGACCAGCACGCGCGCTGTCCGTCCGCGATAGCCCGGTTATCGGAGGTCCTTGAGAACGTCCAACGTCCCGCGGGCGTGGGGCCGGTCGGTGACGAAATCCGCCGCCTCCTTGACGTCCGGATGGGCGTTCGCGACGGCCACCGCCCGGCCGACCCGTTCGAACAGCGAGATGTCGTTCGGCGAATCGCCGATGGCGGTACACGATTGCGGATCGATACCTTCCAATGCGAGCAGCCGCTCGAGCCCCTCACCTTTGGAGACGCTCGGATCTTTCACGTGATAGGCATACCCCGTGTCGACGACTTCGAGGTCGTGACCCGCGGCGACCTCCCGCAGCACCTCGAGCGGGACGTTGCGGGGGAAGGCCGTCTCGGTCTCACGCCACCGGTTGATCAGTTCCGAGCCGCCGCTGGAACCGAATCCTCGATCGGCCATCGCCGCGCGTACCTCCTCGTGGCGGTGACCCGCCGTCAGGGTTTCCACCTGCTCCCCGACGCACACGATCCCCCCAGTCTCGGCGATGACGCGAACCGGCAGGCCGATGAACTGACACAGCGAGACCGGCGCGGGGAAGGCCTTGCCGGTTGCGAGGATGATCGGTGCCGGCCAAGTCCGGAGTGGCTCGAAGATCGCCGGGTCGATCGGCGCCGGCGATCGGGTCGACCCGGCGAGGGTAAGCGTTCCGTCGATATCCAGCACGAGCGGCGGGGCCATGGGGGCGGCCATAGCCCGCAACCGCGCAAAAGCGCTCCTATCACGGTCGTCAAGGGATCGTTCGCCGGGCGAGGATCTCACCGGAGGGATCGTGCCGGAGCACTAACTCGCCTTGGATCGGTCCCCAGGACGGATCGACCTCTCGGGTCTGCCCGCTGTGAAGCGTGTTTTCGAGGGCGATCCCCTGGGCCACCTCGCCGTCGAGGAGCAATGTCGTCTCAGCGAGATCGATCGGATCCCCGCCCTCGTGGGCGATGGTCACGTTATCGTCGTCGGTCGCATCGATCGCGACGTGAGCGATCGGGGTCGTGCTGTCGCCGGTCGGTGCCATCTCGAAGACGAACGCGCCGATCGTCGCCGCGAGGACCACGGTGATCGCGACCATCAGGACGACGCCGATCACGGGACTCACGCCGCGATCGGCAGTCGCGTTCGTCTCGTCGGGTTGTGTGTTCATGCACATTGGAGGGTGACGGTTGCCCGTCGCCCCGGTTGGTCCCCCGATCGCCCATAAGGCCCCGCCCGGTGGGCCTCGCCCGGAAGACGTAACCACCCAGACGGGGAATCCCCGCATCGTGTCAGCGGTCTCGCACGCATCGGACCTCCACGCAGAGGCGGTGAGTTCTAACGAGCGACGGGCCCTCGTGCTCTCGGGTGAGCGGTCGGCAGCGTATGGGCTAGCGGATCGAATCCTCGCGGACATCCCCGTCGGGATTCGAGATACCCTGGCGATCAGTGCGCGCGAGGCATGGACGTGCTCGCGGGTCGAACCGGATCGGTCCTCGGAGGTGATGGGGCGGACCCTCGAAGTGATCGTATTGGACCTCTTCGAGATGACATCCCCGAATGCGATCGGCCGCGCGACCGGCGCGGTCGACGGCGGCGGATTGCTGCTGGTCCTCTGTCCGTCCCTGGATCGGTGGGCCCACGAGCGGGACGCTTTCGATCGACGCCTCGTCGTGACGCCGTTCGAGCTCTCGGACGTCTCCGGTCACTTCCGGACGCATCTGATCGAAACGCTTCGCACACACGAGGGCATCGCGATCGTGGATGCTGACGACGAACGGCTCGTCCGTCCCGGCCTAACGGGGGCGCCGCCGTTCGAGCATTCGTCGGCCGCCACCACTCCGACGGGGACCCATCGGTTTCCCGGGACGAGCTATCGGCAGTGTGCCACCGCCGACCAGCGCCGGGTCCTCCAGGCGTTCGAATCCCTGCACGAGCCGGAGGCGGTCGTCGTCGTGACGGCGGAACGCGGACGCGGAAAGACCGCGGCGGTGGGATTGGCGGCCGTATCTTTCGCGGCCGAAGGCCTCAAGGTTGGGATCACCGCCCCAGGTGTCGAGAACGTGCGAACTGCCTTCGCCCATGGGGGACCGCTCGCGGACGCGATCGGCGGGGAAACGAGTGAGAGCGATGGGGACCAACACCCCCGTATCCAGATGAGCGAGGGATCGGTCACGTTCGTCCCCCTCGACGCGGTCGATCACGGGGACGATTTCGACATCCTGTTCGTCGACGAGGCCGCCGGCGTTCCGGTTCCCCGACTGGAGGCGTTGCTCGATCACGATCGCCTGGCGTTGACTACGACCCGCCACGGGTACGAGGGTACGGGGCAAGGATTCGCCACGCGGTTTCGGCAACGACTCGAGACCAGTCGCCACCGCATCGTCGAACGCGAGATGCAGACGCCCATCCGCTTTTCGCCGGACGACCCGCTCGACCCATGGTTGAATCGCGCGCTCTTCCTGGACGCCCGCCCCGCTACCGCCGACGCCGTCGACGTGGCCGATCCCGACGGACTGCGATATCGCCGATGGGATTCCGCGAACTTGCTCGACGAGCGGGAAACGTTCAAGCAGGTTATGGGCCTGTTGGCGCGTGCCCATTATCGGACGGAACCGGACGACGTAGCTCGAATCCTTGACGCTCCTAACCTAGAGCTCGTCACCCTCGAGGACGATGGCGTGATCGTCTCGGTCGCCCTCCTTGCTCGGGAGGGCGCGATCCCGGGCGAAGAGCGCGAGCGCGCCTATCGCGGCGAGCGCCTCCGGGGGAACATGCTGCCGGATATCTTCATCAATGGGTTTCGAGCGACCGCCCCCGCCGGCGAACCAGGACTACGCATCGTCCGGCTCGCGACCCATCCCGCGGCTCGACGAGAAGGGTGTGCCAGCGCGCTGCTCGACGAAATCCATCGCGACGTCGGCGAGGATATGGCCTGGACCGGCACCGGGTTCGGCGTGACGCCGGGACTGGTCGAGTTCTGGAGTGCCAACGATTTCGTGCCGATCTTTCTCGGCACGACGCGCAACCGAGCGAGCGGTGTCCATTCGATCGTCATGCTACATACGGGATCGGGATCGATCGTCGATCGGTTCGGCCGGGGACTGCCCGGCAGACTCCGGGGGAGTTTGCTCGATGCCCACCGGGACGTCGATCCCGAATCGGTCCTGGCCGTGCTCGAAGCGATCTCCGACCCCCCGGAGCTCTCGCTGTCGGACGAGAAGTGGCGGATGCTGGTTGCGGCCGGGCACGGCCCCGGTCGCTTCGACCTCGATCCGGAACCCGCCCGGCAACTAGCGATGTATCACCTGATCGGAGACACGGACCGGGTCGGGGACGATCGCGACGCTTCGTTGCTGGTCATGAAAGTGTTACAGGGTCGACCGTGGGAAACGGTCGCCGAGGCACTCGACTTTCCGTCCGTCGGCGAGGCCAGACGGGCCCTGGGAGAAATCATCGCCGAGCTCGTCGATCGACACGGCGGCGACGTCGTCGCCGAGGAACGTCGACGCCTTGCGGGAGGTGAGGGCGATGGCGACGTGTAGCGAGCCCGATTGCGATCGGGCGGCCGCCGTCCGATTGCACGTTCCGGGGGAGCGGGACCGCGTTGTTTGCCTCCCCCACGGGCGGGCACTGGCACGACAGAAGGGTGTCGTGGGGATCCCGATCGACGAGGCCGACTGGGACGGCTAGGCCCTACGGGTGGGTGAAATACGCGATCGTCCGGTCGGCGGCGTGTTCGTCGATCCTCACGAACGCAACCCGTTCGAACTGGACGACGCTGTCGACGGATGCATCGCGGAGCCCGGGTTCCGCGACGCCGTCGAACGCACCATGCGGGGAGCGGACGGTCACGGTCAGGCCGCCCTCGGCGGGCACCCAGTGGACGACCGGCACCCCCTCCTCCCGCACGGCGCTGATATCGTCGCCCGTCCCCACCAGCGTATCTCGGGTATGTCGCACGCAGCCTAGGCCCTTGAGCCACACCCGCTCCTCGGGGGCGGGGACGTCATCGGGCTCGAGCAAGACCGCATCGCCTACCTCGATATCGCGATCCCCGCGGGAGGGATCTTCCGGGTGTCGCGGTGGGGCAGCCCGGGCGGGAATCTCGCCCGTCAATGGGAACCGTCGGCCGTCGCGGACGAGGAAGTATCGATCGGCCTCGGGATCGATGCGCTCGCGGTTCTCGGCGTAGATACTGCTCATCGAAAGTTCCACGTCGCTGGTCGACACCCCCAACTCGATGAGCGCACTTGTGACGGCGTCTCCACGGATGCCACGGCGGTTGAGGCTTCGCAGCGTCGGCGCCCGGGGATCGTCCCAGCCGTGGAGCTCGTCGGCCGCAATGAGCTCCTCGAGTTGGGAAGTAGAGAGTGGGACATCGTACTCGTCGACGCTGATTCGTCCCCAGTGGAGGACCTCCGGGTAGGTCCACCCGAGGTACTCGTAGAGATACCCCTGGCGCGCGGCACTATCCTGGAGATCCTTCCCCCGGATGATGTGGGTGATCCCGGTCTCGTGGTCGTCGATGGCGCTCTGGAAATCGAGCATGGGCCAGCAACGATAATCGGCAGCGACCGCCCGGGGGTGGGGGCGCTCGACGATCCGTAAGGCCACCCAGTCACGCTCGGCGGGGTTCGGCGCGTCGATGTCGGTGCGTACGCGGAGAACCATCTCCCCTTCGGCCACCTCCCCCTCGATCATCGCCTCGAACTCCTCGCGCACGACCGCTTCGTCCTTGTGACGATGGGGACAGGGCTCCGCGTCGGCTTTCAGTTCGGAGAACGTATCCTGGGCACACGAACATGTGTACGCGCCGCCCGCGGCGATGAGCTCGCGGGCGCGCTCGTAGTATAGCTCGAGGCGATCGCTCGCCTTGATGACCTCCTCGGGCTCGAAGCCCAGATACGCGAGATCCTGTATAATGGCATCGTAGGCCTCGATATCGGGGCGTTTCGTGTCCGGATCGGTATCGTCGAACCGGCATAACATCCACCCGTCGTACTGTTCCGTGTAGGTCCCGATCACCGCGCCCATGCGGGCGTTCCCGATGTGCCACGGCCCGTTCGGATTGGGCGCACACCGCAGGCGGATTTCGTCGTGGTCGTCGGCGTTCGGGAGATCCGGAAGTCCGCCCTCGGCATCCTCCTCGACTTCGGTTTCGATCTCCTTGAGGGCGGTGGGATCGATCTCGGCCAGGCGTTCCCGGCGCTCGTCCATCGCGAGGTCGTTCACCCGATCGACGACGGGCGCGAGCACGCCCATCATCTCGTCGGCATGGTCCCGAAATTCCGGGTGATCGGCCATCAGCGGACCCATGATGGCCCCCGGATCCGCGGCGCCCTCGTGTTTGATCGCGTTCACGAGCGCGTGGCGCTCGCCCGCCTGTTCGATTTCCTCCCGCAGGGCCGCGTCCATACGCACGCTGGCCGGTTCGGGCGCAAAAACTGCCCGGATCCGCGGTTAGTCTGCCGAGGGAGCGATGGCCCGGCGGTTGATGATGCCGAGTTGATCGGCGACGGTACCGCCGAACTCCCGGAGGGCCTCGCCGGTTTCGGAGTCCTCATCGAGGACGATCGGCCGGCCCTGGTCCCCACCAGTTCGAATATCGGGATCGAGCGGGATCGACCCGAGAAACGGGAGGTCGGCCTCCTCGGCGAGCTGTTCGCCCCCGCCAGTCCCGAAGATGTCGTGGGTACTCCCGCAATCGGGACAGCGGAACGTCCGCATGTTCTCGACGATACCCAGGACGATGGTCTCGTGCTGACTGAACATTTCGAGGCCCTTGCGCGCGTCGTCGATCGCGACCTGTTGGGGGGTGGTGACGATGATCGCGCCCGTCAGGGGGATCGTCTGAAGCATGGTCAACTGGGTGTCCCCGGTCCCCGGCGGGAGGTCGATGACGAGGTAATCCAGCGACCCCCATTCGACGTCCTCCCAGAGCTGGGTGAGGACCTTGTGAACCATGGGGCCTCGCCAGATGACGGGATCGTCCTCCCCGACGAGGAACGCCATACTCATCAGCTTCACCCCGTACTGCTCGGGGGGAACGAGCTTCTCATCAGCCGTCGCGCGGGGCCGTTCGGTCTCCCCGACCATCCGGGGGACATCCGGACCGTACACGTCCGCGTCGAAGAGCCCCACGCGGGCGCCCCGATCCGCCAATGCGGTCGCGAGGTTGACCGAGATCGTACTCTTGCCGACGCCACCTTTGCCCGATGAGACGGCGATGATGTTCTTGACGGACGTCAACGGGTGATCGCCCTCGTCGTCCGGACGCTCGTACTTGGCCGAGAGTTGGACCTCAAGTCCCGCTTCCTGGAGGACCTCCCGGACGTCGCTTGCGATCGCGGTCTCGTTGGGGGCGTACGGGGTGCCAAGAGCCAGCGAGACGTGGGCCTCGCCGTCGGTGACCTCGACATCGTTGACGAGGCCGAGCGAAACGATGTCCCGTTCGAGATCCGGATCGGTGACCGATCCGAGCAGTTCGGTCACCTCGGATTCGTCCATGTCGGGGCTTCGTGTTGGCGCGAATAAGGCTTCTGACCCATGATCGCAACGGGGGTGCGGTCCAGTCCGTCCTTCTCACGCGTCGGCCCGGGCGAGGATCTGAGCGCGGGGCAGGGGAGCCAGGACTATAACCAATTCCGGTTACATCAAACGCAAACAAGCGGCGCGTATAAGGAGTTCCGGTAGCAACGGTCGGTCATGCTCGCGGACGAGTTCGGTCGCGAGGTAACGGGGATCCGGATCTCGTTGACCGACCGCTGTAATTTCGACTGTGTTTACTGTCACAACGAGGGCTTGGGGGACGTCCGTGGGCCGATGGCACCGCGCGACCACGAGATGTCCGCCGACGATATCGTCCGCTTTCTCGAGGTGGCGGCGACCGAAGACATCCGGAAGGTGAAATTCACCGGCGGAGAGCCAATGCTGCGGTCTGACCTCGAAGAGATCATCGAGCGGACCCCGGATGTGTACGAGATCTCGATGACGACCAATGGGACGTTCCTGCCGGGGCGGGCCGAGGACTTAGTCGACGCCGGACTCGAGCGAGTGAACGTCTCCCAGGACGCGATGGATCCCGACGCCTTCGCCGAACTGACGAAGTCCGGCGCGTACGAACGCGTCCAGGAAGGCATCGAAGCGGCCCTCGACGCCGGCCTAGATCCGGTGAAGGTCAACATGGTCGTCTTCGAACAGACCGCCGGGTACGTCCCGGATATGGTCGATCTGGTTGCCGACCGAGAGGGGCTGCAGCTCCAGCTCATCGAATACATGCCCGAGTTGGCGGGTCATCCGGAATGGGCCATCGACATCCAGCGGGTCCACGACTGGCTCGAGGGGCGCGCCGATCAGATCGAACGCCGGGAGATGCACGCTCGGCGGCGCTACATCGTGGACGGCGGGATGGTCGAGATCGTCGATCCCGTCGAGAACCCGACGTTCTGTGCGAACTGCCACCGCGTCCGTGTCACCCACGACGGCTACCTGAAAGGCTGTCTCAACCGCAATGACGACCTCCGGTCGATGGGTGAGATGACCGAGGACGAGATCCGGACAGCCCTGGAAGCGACCGTGGCCAATCGGGTCCCGTTCTACGGCGAGTACATGGTGCAAAACGAGGCGGGCGAATGGGAGCTCAACGAGAAGTACCTCGAGGGCACCGCCGGCACCAGTACCGTCACCGCCGAATCGGAGTAACGGCCCGCATGTTTAGGACACGCTCGCCCCTATCGACGATCCCATGGCGACCGACATCCCCGCGGAGGCCAAGGAGTTGCTCACCAGCGAGCCCCGGATCGCATTCCTGGGAACCTGTCACGATGGCAAGCCCCACGTCGCTCCGCTATGGTACAATTTCTATGAGGGCGACATCGAGATCGCGACCACGGGCCGCAAACTTCGCAACCTTCGCGCGAACGACCGGGCCGCGATCTCGATCCAGGAGGACAGCGACGGGATCCCCCAACGGGGCGTGGTGGTCCAGGGTCGGGCAACCGTCATCGAGGACGAGACGGAGGGACGTGAACTCATCCGTCGGATCAACCGGCGATACGGGGTCGAGGAAGACGCATGGTCGGAGAACACGCCCGTCCGGATCGAACCGGGGACCGTCGAATACTGGACGTACTGAGGCCACGTGAACGGTTCCCGCGGCGACGGGCTATCCGCAGTCCTTAAATACGGACCGTTAGTACGATTTGACACCACTGCAGGGGCACTCGGGCCCCGAGTCCGCACGGGCGACCGTGATGGAACGAGTCGTGGTAGCCAAGTCTGGCCCAAGGCGCAGGGTTGCTAACTCTGTGGCGCAAGCCTCCGGGGTTCGAATCCCCGCCACGACGTCCGAGACGCACCGAACACGACACATGAGTGCAGAAGACACTGAAACGGAAGCCGGAGAGGACGAGGATCTCCGGTATTTCGTTCGCATCGAACAGACGGACCTCGACGGCACCAAGAGCGTCGAGCGTGCGCTCTCCGAGCTGCCGGGCATCGGCCGCCGGAGCGCCCGCGTGATCGCCGACGACGTCGGCGTGGATCGACGCGACACGCTCGGCCGACTCGACGACGATGAAATCGACGACATCGTCGAACACGTCAAAGGATTCGCGGACGAGCACGCCGACTGGCTCGCGAACCACCGGCGGAGTTTCTACACCGGGGAGACCGAGCACGTCATCGGAAACGACGTCGAACTAACACGGCGTCAGAACATCAACCGGCTGCAGATGATCCGCGCGTACCGCGGCATTCGTCACGAACGCGGACAGAAGGTCCGCGGACAGCGGACGAAATCCACCGGCCGGTCCGAGGGGACCGTGGGCGTCAACGTGGAACGGATCCGCGAGGAAGAAGCCGAAGAGGCCGAACAAGAAGAAGTGGAGACGGAGCTCTAAGGGATGGCACTCGGACAAAACACGAAATCCTACGAAACGCCGAATCACCCCTACCAGGGGAGTCGGATCGCCGAGGAACACGACCTCGTGTCGCGGTATGGCTTGAAGAACAAAGAGGAACTCTGGCGGGCCGAGTCCGAACTCCGCTCGTACCGGCGGGAGGCACGGGAGCTCGTCGGTCGTGCGCAGGGTGACGCCGAACTCGCCGCCCGGCAGGGTGCCGATTTCCTGGCCCGGCTCCGCCGGCTCGGGATCCTCGAGGAGGGGGAGGAACTCGGCGACGTGCTCGCGCTGGACGTCGCTGACGTTCTCGAGCGGCGCCTGCAAACCATCGTCTACCGCAAGGGCCTCGCCAATTCGCCGAAGCAGGCCCGCCAGTTCATCAATCACGGCCATGTCGCCGTGGGCGACCGCTGTGTCAGCGTCCCGTCGTATCTCGTCTCCGTGGACGAGGAAGACGAGATCGCGTTTACCGACGCGAGCCCGCTTGCGGACGAACTCCACCCCGAACGAGCGGAGGATCAATAGATGAGCGGCGAAGATACCACCTGGGGCATCGCGCACATCCACGCATCGTTCAACAATACGATCATCACCGTCACCGACCAGACCGGGGCCGAAACCATCGCCAAGTCGAGCGGTGGGTCCGTGGTCAAACAGAGCCGCGACGAGGCCTCGGCCTACGCGGCAATGCAGATGGCCGAACAGGTGGCCATCGAAGTCATGGACAAGGGCATCGACGGGGTCCACGTCCGGGTCCGCGGTCCCGGCGGCAATCAGCAGCGATCCCCGGGACGGGGCGCACAGGCGTCGATACGTGCCCTGGCCCGGGCGGGCCTCGAGATCGGTCGGATCGAAGACGTGACCCCGATTCCCCACGACGGGTGTCGCGCTCCCAAAGGTAGCGGGTACTAGGCTCATGGACGACGAGTTCGACGTCGAGTTCATCGATCGCGACGACCGGGAGGCTCGGTTTCTCGTCCGCGGGGCCAATCCGGCCTTCGCGAACAGCCTGCGACGGGCCATGCTCGCCGATGTGCCGACGATGGCCATCGACTCGATCCGGGTGATCGAGAACTCCTCGGTCATGTTCAACGAGCAAATCGCACTCCGGCTTGGGCTCGTCCCACTCAGCACTCCGCTGGGCGAGTTCGAGGAGGGCGACGTCGTCACGCTCGCGCTGGACGTCGAAGGACCCGGGGTCGCCTACTCCGGCGATCTCGAATCCTCCGACGACCTCGTCACGCCGACGGAGGAGAACATCCCGATCATCGAGCTCAAGGAGGACCAACGCCTGGAAGTCGAGGCCGACGCGGTCCTCGATGTCGGTCGGGAACACGCAAAACACCAGGGGGGTGTCGCGATCGGATACCGGCACCTCCAGCGCGTCGAGGCGCTCGAGGACCGGGGCGAATTCGAAGACGAGGAACCCCAGATCCTTCGGGGCGTGATCGAAGAGGACGGCGAGTTAGTGCCGAGCGAGGATTTCGATCACGATCTCACGAACCGCTATCCGGGCAAACGCCTCGAAGTCCACGACGTCCCGGAGGCGTTCGTGTTCCACGTCGAGACCGACGGGTCGATCGAGGTGGCCGATCTGGTCGAACGGGGTGCACAGTCCCTGGTCGAACGGGCCGATGAACTCGAGACGGGCATTCAACTGTAACCATGATCGGAGCCACCACGCGACGGACGCGATCGCGCGCGCCAGTAGTCGGCGGTGGCTCGATCGAAAGCGGTTTGAGCACACTGACAGTACCTGATCGTGCGGAAACCACGAGCAGGGATAGCCAAGTCAGGTCAACGGCGCAGCGTTCAGGGCGCTGTCTCGTAGGAGTCCGCAGGTTCAAATCCTG
>CAYSMB010000017.1:10583-17413 GCA_964432005.1 uncultured Halobacteriales archaeon | reverse complement strand
CGGCGTCGTCCTCGGTCCGGCCCAACCCCTCGCTCCAGGGGTTCCCGACGACGAGTAATCGCGCTTCGGAGGCGGCGACGTTCCGGAACGTCCGCACGAGTTCCGGCACCCCCTTGTACGGCCGGATCAACCCGCAGTACAGAAATACTGTATCGACCGCGGAGAGTCCGAGAGCGTCCCGCGCCTCCGCGCGCTGGGGCGTCGACTGGTAGAAGGGATCGAAGTTGCCGTGTGGGATCACGACGCATCGACTGCCGACGGACGAGAGGCGATACCGGTTGCCGATGCGATCCCGGGCCGTGTTGCAGTGGACGATCATGACCGCGACGATTCTGGCCAGTACGATCCGGAACGACAGTTCCACGCGGGGCGTGAGGCGTTCGTGCGAGAGTTCGTTGTGCACGGTCCAAACGGTCGGGACGCCGAGGAGTCGGAGGATCAGGACCTCGCAAACCGTCCGGAGGGCGAGTAGCGTCGCGAGCACCGCCGCGCCACGTCGCTGGGTCTCGATGAATCGGTCTGGCCAGTGGATGTGCATGACGTCGGGACGGACGCCCCACCACGCGGAAAGGAGCGGAAGGAGACGATCGGCGTCGGCGGGAACCGCCTCGATCCCCTCCCCTTCCAGCCCGCTAATCAGCCCAGCCTGATAGGGATTCGCCGCCGTGTAATCCGGACACTGGACGACACATAGCCCGCTCATCGATACGGGTATTCGTCAAGAAACGGGACCCCCCAGACTCGATCACCGCTGCTGGCACGCAAGCTGGTGCGTCGGACTGGGAGTCCCGGATAATAATCCGTTCCGTTGGCATTTAAGTTCGTCGACACAACCATTATTGCTACTCCTCCGGCCGGAATTCATCGACGGAGAGCTCGGCGACATCGTCGTTGACGCCGCGTTCGGCGGCCGCGGCGACTGCCGCCTCGAACGTGCTTTCGGAAGGGTATTCGCGCACCGTGAGCACGCGGCCTTCGGCGACCGCGAAAACTACCTCCACCGTACCGTCGTCGTGTTCGTACTCGGCGCCTTCGGTTGGCTGATCAGACATATCCCGATTGCTCCGGTCCGGGCCGGTCGGCTGATTCCCCGAACCGTCCATACGTCCCGAAACTAACGCGAGCCGGGCATTGTTAAGGTCCGCTTACTGGGCGAGGACGTGGCGACCGGCGACGATGACGTCGGCCACGCGCGGCATCGGTTTCGGGTCGACGATCGCGAGGTCGGCCCGCGCCCCCGCCGCGATCCGCCCGCGATCACTCATCCCCAACGCGTTCGCCGGTCCCGTGGTGACGCGGTGGACACGACGGTGGAGGGGTTCGCCCGTCTCGACGAAGCAGGATTGCAGCAACGATGGCGGGTGATAATCCGCACAAAGGAGATCGACGACGTCCCGGTCGATCGCGGCCTCGGTCGCCAGGTTACCGAAGAGACTCCCGCCGCGCACGAGGTTCGGCGCGCCCATGACCGTCCACAATCCGAGCCCGTTGGCCCGTTCGATCGCTTCGAGCGTCAGTGGGAACTCGCAGAGGTCCACGCCGCGATCGGCGGCCTCCTCGACGGCGGCGACCCGTTCGTCATCGTGGGAAGCCAGTGGGACGCCTAGCTCGCTGGCGATCCGGACGAGGTGCCGCGCCGGACCGTCCCAGCCATCGTTCGTCCCGCGGCGCTCGTGGGCGATCGTTTCGACACGATCCCGATCGAGATCGGCGTCGGTGCTGTACCGTTCGCGAAAGGCGTCGGGATCGGCGTATTCGCCCGCTCCGGGCGCGTGATGGACCAACGAAGCGAGCGCGACGGCGTCATTCGCGAGGACATCCCGGACCATGGACACGTCGATCGCGTTGCGTTCGAACCGGGCGTGGGCAAGATTCGACCCGCATAGGCCTGGCAGGTCCGAGATCGTATCGACAATCTCCCGCGCCCGCTCCGGCGATCGGTGACCGTTGCCGTCCTCCTCGAACGCGACGGCGTGAAGTTTCGTCGTGATTCCGTGGGCGACGTTGAGGCGATCGGTCGCCAACAGCGCCGTCCCAGGGTCGACGTGGGCGTCCGAGCGGGGGACGAGCTGGTGTTCGAAGTCGTCGCCGTGGAGATCCACGATTCCCGGGATCACCACGCGCTCGCGGGCGTCGAGTATCGCCTCGGCCGTTGGCGTGGAGCCGGGCCGGACGCGTTCGATCCGATCGTCCTCGATCAACACCGTGCCGCCTTCGATCGTCCCCGTTGGCGTGACGATTCGGCCGCCGTGGATCGCCAGCGTGCCTCCGGTTCCAGTCGTCCGAATATCGCGTGCAAGCGGGGCTGCGAGGTCCGACCCCTCATGCGCCATGCGAGGAGTCCATCTCGTGGTCACGTTGTAAGGTGGCCGGCAACTAGCGATACCCCCGTAATAACCCTATCAGGGGGTCTTGCGGGCCGTCTAGTCAGTTGATACTCTTATTTACACTCGCCCTTCGACGACGTGATGCCTCGCACGGCGATCCAGTTGTATACGTTGCGTGATTGTACGACGCCGCTTTCGGGGCTGTTGCGCGAGGTGGCCGCCGCGGGGTTCGATGGGGTGGAGTTCGCGACGCCGTTCCACGAGTTCCCCAGGCGCGAGGTCCGATCGACGCTGACGGATACGGTCCTCGTCTTCGTGGGCGCCCACGTTTATTTTGATACCCTGTGTGCCGCTGACACTGAATCCATCGCGCAGTACCGGGAGGCCGGCTGTCGTCGCGTGATCATACCCCATCTCGGGATCGAATATCTCCGGACGTCCGAACGGCTCGCCGATCTCGTCTCGTCGCTGTCGTCGCTCGAGGATCGCCTGGCACGTGCCGGCCTCGAACTCGGCATTCACACGACGCGTGAGCTGCTGTTGCCGTTCCTCGGCACCTCGGCGGCGGCGCCGCTACGGATCGACGGTCTGCCGACGGGCGCGTACCACCATGGGGCATGGCTCGCGACCCTCGGATCCAACCGGACCGAGCGCATGTTGCGGGATCGATCACCCCTTGGACGCATCGCGGCCGGCACCGACCGACTGACGTTCGAACTGGACGCGAAAAGTATCGCGACTGCGGGCTACACGTTCGATTCTGTTATCTCGACGCTCGGCGATCGGGTGTCGCTCGTGCATGTCTCGGACGTGTGCCGTTCCCGACGTATTCCGCCCGATTACCGGCCGGTGTATCCGGGCGATGGCTTGATCGATCTCGGGGCGCTGCTCGAGGCCACGCGTCGACACGGAGTCGAATGGATCGTCGTCGAACACGATTGCCCGGCCGAACCGGAGAAAGCCCTCGAAATTTTAGCCGCTCAGTTTGCCTTCGACACTCCGAGCGCCTAAGCAGTTTGTATCCACGCGTCGACGTGTGCTGTCGGCGCGTAGGACTTACCCACGATGTCCAGGTGTCCGTCCCCGTCCAGGTCGATAACCCTTGCCTCGTGCGTCGGGATACCGCACTGGATTTCGGTCCGGTCGAAGCGATCACCCCGGTTGCGATAGACCCACAGATGCGGCGTCTCGTGTCGCCCCAGACCCATCTCCCCGACGACGATGTCAAGGCGGCCGTCACCGGTCAGATCGCCGAGCTGGACCGTGTGAGGACAAAACAGGTCGGCGTCGAGGACCTCGATTCGCCAAGACCGGGTGTCGACGATGCCGAGCCGGCCGAGGCGATCGCCATAATACGGCCGGTCGCCTTCGGCGAGGACGATCTCGGATCGGCCGTCATCGTCGATATCCCCGACGGCCACGCGGGTCCATCGCCAGTCGTCGCCGAAGCTCATGCGCTCCCAGGTTTCTTGGGACCCGTTCCGGTCGAAAACGTTCGGTCCGGCGACGATTTCGTGCTGACCGTCGTCGTCGAGATCCGCCACCGCTAGGCCTTCGACATCAACGGCGTCCGCCAGCACGTGGAGATGTGAATCCGGCCAGGGGCTCACCCGGGGATCGTCGGGAATGTCGTAGTAACAGACGACCTCGCTGTGTTGTGAGAGGATGACGAGTTCGTCCTCGCCGTCGTCGTCTACGTCCGCGATCGTCGTGTCGTGATATTTCTCGAATCGATCGGTGATGAGGTGTGTCGCCCAGCGGTCGCGTGGATCGGACCCAGGATCGAACCAGAAGAGCTCCGAGCCGAGGTTCCGGCCCGCGACGAACTCTGTCCGGCCATCGCCGTCGATATCACCGCACGATCCGCCGACCGAGAGGTTCGGCTCGCTCACTACATCGTGGCGCTTCCAACCAGGATTCTCGTACCAGAACACGTTCGACTCGCGCCACCGGTAGAATCGCTCCCCCATGGGGAGGTGGCGGAGGATAATCCGCTTTCCCAGCAGTTCGATTTCTCCTCGACGACCGAGGCCCCCGACAACCACATCGGGCCGGCCGTTCCCGGTGAGATCCGGTGTCAGGCAGAAAGCGAGCCGGCCACACGGCGGTCGGTCGTCGATCCGTACGTGCTCGAAGTCCATCCACTCGCCAACGCGACTGGGGGCTCCAAGAGTACGAACCGAATAACGTGGGGCCGTCCGCGACCGGCCGATCTTAAGACGATTCGCCGTCTTCTTCGCCGTTCATGCCGTCGCTTTCCTCGTCGGTTTCGTTCTCGTCCATCCCGTCTTCGCCGTCGGTCTCGTTGCCGTCCATCCCGTCATCTTCGTCCGTCTCGTTATCGCCTATGCTATCCTCGTCGTCGGTCGTGTCGGTGTCATCCGTATCGGAATCGGTGTCCCCGGCGTCCGTGTCGGTATCCGTATCACCGGCGTCCGTCTCGGTATCGCCAGTATCGGTCGTATCGGAGTCGTCCGTGTCTTCCTCGGGATCGAGACAGCCGGCCACGGCGAGCGTGAGACCGGTACCGACCGCGCCGACGAACGCTCTCCGATCGAGTCGACTGTCCGATGGATTGTGTCGTCCAGGAGTCATGGTTGGAGGGTCGTGCTGGTGGGTCGCCGGCCGTCGGCCCGGTCGCCCACCACCCGATTCGTCCAACGCCGGCGAACGGAAAAGACGTTCTGACGGAATCATCGAAAAGGTCCGTTAACGGCCCCGAGAAGTCCGTTCACGGGATGTTCGGCGTCGACAGATCGACAAGCTCGACATGGACGGACTCACCGTCCCGCCGGCGCTCGATCAACCCGGCCTCCTCGAACCGCGCGAGGTGGTGGGAGACGGTACTTGGTGCCCGGCCGAGGAGGTCGGCCAACCGGCCAGGCGTCACGGGACCGTACGCCTCGATCGCCCGGAGGGCAAGCGCGCTCGGCGGATCACGAATGGCCGCATAGTAGGCGAAGCTATTCTGATCCACGTGCGCGGGATATAGCCGGAGGTTTCCCCATACCGTCGCCCGCTGCAGGTGATCTTCCCGCTCAAGGATGCGGGTGTGATAGCGCACAGTCGAGGAGGGTCGATTGGCGCGATCGATCAATCGAGCGAGGTAGATCCCGGGGAGGGCGTCGACGATCCCCAGAATCTCCGCCCGGAGGTCGTGTTCCAGCGGGTCGGTGTCGTTGTGGCGGGAATATGCGGTCAGGACTCCGGGGAGAGCGAGACCGAGCCAAAGTTCGAGCCACACGCGCTACCACTCCGGCTTCGTCCGACATGGTTTCGCGAGCCCGGCAGGCGTGGTGAAGAGCGATGGCATCGACTACGTACCTGGGGAGCGAGAGGCTTAAGAACTGATTCTGGAAGGGCTGAACGTCACGGTTCCGGACATGATGGCGCATATATCCCCGTTCGTTCGCGGCCAGCACTGGTCTTACGCGTGGCCTACTCAAGGCCGTGGGCGACCGCCATGTATCCATGCCGTTCACCGAACCAGCGATCGCCGCATGGTCAGCCCTCCCCTTGCAACTCGGCGGGGGATTCATCGAACTCGCGCTGTTGTTTTTCATCCTCGCGATCATCGCCGCCGTGGTCGGCCTTGGGGGCGTCGCGGGCGTCTCGATGCGGATCGCGAAGATCTTCGTCGTGGTATTCCTCGTGTTGGCGATCCTGTCGCTGCTGTTCTGAGGATCAAACGATCTGGATCATCCGCTCCTCCACCCGGCCGGTGCGCACGCGGGTCCAGCCCCGCAGTTCATCGTCGAGTGCGGGATTGCCCGTGTCGACCCGGAGCGCGCCGATCTCGTCGAGCTTTTCCCGGGATGCGACGATGATCAGCTCCGATGACCGGATGACCGGCGGGGAGAACTGGTGGTTGCCGCGACCGAACACGAACCCCTGCCCGCCGATCGGCGAGACCACGATCGCGGACGGATCCGCGCAGTACTCCAGCAGGTCATCCTCGGCCACGTCGGCGGACAACAGGGCGCCGTCACGGACGATATCGACGCCCAGTGGTGTTCCATCGATGCCCAGCGCGTCCTTGATGGCTCCGACCGTGCTACCCGGTCCGAGAAAATAGGCCGTGTCGGGATCCATCCGGTCGATCACGCCCGCCACGAGCCCCGCAACCGAACCACCACCGAGCTGCTTGCCCGACTGGATCGTCTCGGCGACGGGGACATCGATGACCGCGCGAAGCTCCGACCGGACCTCCCCGTCACGGTAGGCCGATTCGTCGAGATCGAGGACCTCCCGTTCCTCGGTGCGCCCGAACGTCCCCAGAATTTCCCCGGCCGCTTCCGGCGTCACGGCGAAGACCGACGAGAACACTTTTACCCCGGCCGGAATGCCGAGGATCGGGACATCGGCGTCGGCATCCTGTACGGTTTCGGCGACATCGACCGCGGTGCCGTCGCCGCCGGCGAAGCCGATCGCCTGGACGCCGTGATCGAGAAATCGTTCGACCGCCCGCCGGGTATCGCCCGCCGTCGTCTCCTGGCTACGGGG
>CAYSMB010000017.1:0-10573 GCA_964432005.1 uncultured Halobacteriales archaeon | reverse complement strand
GCCGTTCGGGCTCGGCATCGGTTTCCGCCATCATGACGTCCATCGGGAGACCGACGTCCGCGACCACGTCCTCCCCCATGGGAGCACCCCACGTCAGCACACGCACGGGGACGTTCTGTCGCGCCAACGCGGTGAGTGCTCGACGAGCCCGCTCGGGCGATCGGGGTTCGGCGCCCCGTTCACGGGCCTCCTCGACGAGGCCATCGGTACCTTTCAGTCCCACCCGGCCACCCATTCCGGCGATGGGGTTGATCAGAAAGCCGATGCGGCGCATGGCTACACCGTCCGTGGCACGGCGTCGTCAATCATCGAGGTCGACGTCCTCCTCGGGCATGGTGTCGGCGCGACCGGCGAACCAGTCCGCGGCTGCGGCGACTTCATCCGAATCGATGCCCGAGATGACGACTTTGACGACTTCGCCCGGATAGCTGCCCACGGAGACGTCGTATCGATCGAGGAGATCGTCGAAGCGTTCGACGAGATGGCTTTCCGGTTCGTCGACGAAGACAGTCTCTCGAACCGTTCGTTCGCCGACGAAGGCCTCGCTTACGGCGAAAAACATCTCCTGCATCTCCTGTGGCACTCCGGGGAACACGTACACGTCCTCGACGATGGCCCCCGGGGCGACCCCGACCTCGTTATGAATCGGTGTCGCCCCGTCCGGGAGATCGATCGTCCCGTCAAGCAGTTTGTCCGCGTCGTAGCCGCCCTCCTCGACGAGCCACCGCTCGGCTTCGCGGTTGGGCGCGAGCGGGCGATCGAGGGCGCTGGCAATGGCGACCATCGTTCGGTCGTCGTGGGTCGGGCCGAGCCCGCCCGTGACGATCACGGCGTCGGTCCGCTCGCGCTGGCGGTTGACGACGCCGGCGATCGCGTCGATCACGTCCGGCACGACGATCACTCGCGGGACGTCGACCCCTTGTTCGTGGAGACGCGCGCACAGCCAGGTGGCGTTCGTGTTGACCGTGTCGCCGGTCAGCAGTTCGTCGCCCACTGTGACGATCGCGACGTCCATCGGTGGCACATCACGATGGGGTCGCTTAGGATCACCGCATTCCGGGCGGGGGACCGTTCGAGTCCTCCTCGACGTCGAGGCCCATCTCCTCCCGTCTTCGTCGGAGCTCCTGGATCTGCCGATAGACGATCCCCACGCCGATGAGCGCGGCGATCGAGGCCGCCCCGATCAGCCCGGCGAACAGGTAGAGGTCGCGGGTGAGATAGTAGTTGATCCGGATTGTCCCCTCCTCGAGTTGCTCCCAACGGACGTGTACCCGCCCGTCGACGGTCGAGGTTTCGGCGCCCCGCGGTCGAACCGTCCCAAGGACGAAGTTCTCGACATCATGGCCCGGCGGAACCTTCACCGTGTACGCCCCCGCGGTAAACACCGGCGTGTGGAATTCCTTCGCTCGTTTCGGCCCGATGTAGGCGAGCTGGCCTTGCTCGGCCGGGAGCTCGATCGTCACGTCGGATCGGCTCTCCGAGATCTCCATCGCCGAGGCATTCACGACCGTGCCGTTGGGATACCGGAACTGGACGGCCCGGATCGGGATCGGGTTCTCGATGCCGTATCGCGTGCTCTGATAGATCCGGATCGATGAGCGATTCTCGATGCGGTGGACGGCGGCGTACTCGTCCTCCCGGAGATCGATCACGACGTCGGCGTCGGTATCCCACTCGTACTCGGCCGATTCGAACAGCGCCGCGTTCGTCGTGGCACCCCCGAAGAGCGTACAGCCGGAGAGTGCGAGCAAAAGCCCCAGACCGAAGACTGCCAAGACGCGCCGGCGGCTCATGGCATGACGGCCCGCATCTCCCCCGGCAAGTGCGGACCGAGATCGGCGACCAGACCGGGCGGGTCCGTGCCGGGCGCGCAGATGACGCTCTGTTCGAGAAGACCGAGGCGCTCGACGGTGACGATGTCCTCGGCATGCCCGGCCCGGTTGACGGCCGCCCGGGCCTCTGCCCGGGTCACGCTGTTGACGTTCACGCGGCCGCCACCGCGCTGCCAATCGAAAAGCCGATCCCTGGCGACATCCGCCAGGGCCGGATCCTGGCCGGCGACGAACTCGAGGCACTGGTGTTGCACCAGCCCGAAGCGATCGACCAGCCGGGTTGGCGATCCGCCACCCAACTCCAGCCCCTCGGGGCCGACGCGGACAGTACGTCCGGCGTCCAGCCGAAACCCGTCTTCGTCCCAGCCCTCCAGGGTTCCCACGTACACCTCGTCGGCGGCATGATCCGGCGTGATCGTACCCCACTCCTCGGCCAGCGCGCGGCGCGCGACCGGCGCGTCCTCGCCGGAAACCGTCACGCTCGGAAACTCGTCATGGCGGACGCCGATCTCGAAGTCGACGGCAAGTTCGCCGATGCGATTGGACACGAGGGCGTCCAGCGATCGGAGCGCCCGCTCGCGGGCGTCGCCCTCCACGTACACCTTCGTCGCGAGCACGACCATTAGGCTTCGACGTTCAATTCGTCCTCGAGTTCGGCGATGCGGTCGTGCATCGCCGCCACCAGCCGCTCGTTTTCCATCGCCTCGACCGGGGAACCACATTCGGGACACTCGAATCCGAAGTCCATCGCCTCGCCGAATTCGAACCGGATCGAGCAGACCTCACAGAGGTAAAATTCGTGGGTGCGCTCGTACTCCTCGCGTTCGTCCAGCGCCTCGAGGAGCCGGTGCATCTCCTCCTCGAGGTTCTCCGGGATCTTCTCGTACTCGAAGGTCCAAAGATACGTGAGCCAACCCGAATCCTCGTCGCGCAGTCGGCGATAACTAGCGAGGTCGTTCTCGTAGAGGATAAACAGCGCCCGTCGCACGTCGTTGAGTTCGAGGTTGAGTTCCTGGGCGAGTTCCTCGTCGGTCACCTCCCCTTCGGGCGGGGCGGCCGCAACGGGCATCCCGCTCGGTCCCACGAGCTCGTGAAGGTACTTCTGGATCACGGGATCCTCCAGGAGGTCCTCGAAGGCCATTACCGAGAAGCCGGGGAGTTACGCGCATAAAGGCTCCGATCACTCCACTCGGTCGGTTTCGACGACTCGCTTGCCACACGCCTGCGGCACCACACGATGCGTCCCGCCCGAGAGGCCCGGCGAGAGCCCGGCGCCGTCGGTGAGCCGATCGAGGAAGATCGCGAGGCTTGCCACCTCCGAATGCGGTTCGTTCGTGATCGCGACGTTCCAATCGGCCAGCTCGTAGAGGTCGAACGGGACCTTCTCGGCACCGACCACGACCGCCACACCCGGCCCCGCCGGATCGATCGAGCCCCGGATGTCGGTGAGCTGCTCCTGGATGGGTAGGCCGTACATCGTCAGGTGGGCGATCCCACCGGACCACTCCCGGAGGAACGAGCGGACCGAATCGACCCGCTCGGTCCGGAAAGGGCCCCCGAAGCGCTCGGTGACGTCTTCGATCCGTTCGAGGGGGCCGCCGTGGTCCGCGGCGAGGACGAACCGGTCCGCGCCCAGCGCCCGGGCGGTCAGCCCGACGTGAGTCGTCATCCGGTCATCCCGACCCGGTCGGTGGCCCACCCGGACCACGACGATCTCCTCCATACCGCGACCCGCGGGGCCACAGCCATGACTGTATCGCTCCGAACACCGCGGCACCTATAGTTCCGAACCGGGAATGGACGGGCGTGCAGATCGTCGGGTACGACCGCACCCCCGATAGCGCGCTCACGGTCGCCACGGAGGGGGAACTCGAACGCGTCCCGCTGGCCCCGGGGGCCTCGCTCGACTATGCGCTGCAGGGGCGCCACTGCGCCGGCGCGATCGTGGACGGGACCCATCGCCCGTGTGGAGCCGACGAGGCGCCGTGGTGTGCCGTCCATACCGAGACCTGGATCTGTGCGCGCTGTCGGGGGACGTGTCTCAAGGACGAGATGGACTGTCACGTCCCCCATGTCGTCTACCTGGCGATCGTCGCGCCGGACGCCGTCAAGGTCGGGGTCACGACGGCCGAACGGATCGAGACGCGTCTTCACGAGCAGGGCGCCGACCGGGGCGTGGTGATCCACGAGGTCGAGAACGGCCGGATCGCGCGCGAGATCGAGACCGAGATCGGTCGCGAGCTGTCCGAACGGATCACCGTACGCGAGAAAATCCGCGGGCTCGGCCATTCGGTCGACGAGTCGGTCTGGGAGTCATCGATCGCCGAATACGACCCGATCCACCGGTACGATCCCGAATACGACCTCGTCACGGATGGCCAACCGATCCCGGAGACGATGGCCTCGGGTGAGGTCGTCGGCACGAAGGGTCGGCTGGTCTGCTTCGAGCGCGGCGGCTCGACGTACGTGACCGATCTCCGGGATCTAGTCGGGCACGACGTCTCCGAGGACGACCAGGACCACGAGCGCCAAGCCGGACTCGCCGCGTTCGGGTGATCGGTCGATCGGCCGCGCTGGCTCGCTCGAACCCAACGTTTTTCGCCGGCGATCCAGAACTACCGGCCATGACGGACGACCAGCCGGAAGAAGAGGACGAGTCATCGTTCCGCGAACGCGTCGAGGAGATCAGACAGGAACAGGCCGAGCGCGAGGAGGGCGACGAGGGCCGTCCCGGCCTCGGCGAGATGATGGGCGGCGGCGGTGGCGGCGGCATGGGTGGCGGCAACCCCTTCGCCCAGATGATGGGCGGCATGATGGGCGGTGGTCCCGGCGGCGGTCCGGGCGGTGCCGGCGATATCGATTCCGAGCGTATTGCCCGCGAACTGGGACAGCTCCGCGAGGAAGTCACCGAAGTCGGCACGCAACTCGAGCGGATCGCGGACGCCCTCGAAGAGGACTGACGCGACGCCCGTCATGGGCACCAAGCGCGGCCTCGAACGACGACTGGCCGCGGCCGATCCGTTTTCCCACCCGCGCGTCGACCTTGAACAGTACGCAACTCCCCCGGATATCGCCGCCCACATCGTCCATCTGGCCGATCTCCGTGACGATCTTGCGGACCGTACCGTCATCGATCTGGGCACCGGTCCGGGGATCCTGGCCATCGGCTGTGCCCACCGGGCGCCCGACCGGGTCATCGGGCTCGAACTGGACGCGTCGGCGCTGGCGATCGCACGGTCGAACGCGGCGGCGATCGATCCGGCCGCGTCGATTACCTGGATCCGTGGGGACGCGACACGGGCGCCACTGTGTCCGGACGGTCCCACGACCGTTCTGATGAACCCGCCCTTCGGGGCCCAGCGTGGCAACGCCCATGCCGATCGAGCGTTTCTCCGGACCGCGGCGGACATCGCCACCGTGAGTTATTCGCTGCACAACGCCGGCAGCGAAGGGTTCATCGCGTCATTCGCGGAGACGCACGAGGGGTGCGTAACCGACGCGATGGGCGTCTCGTTCGATCTCGAGCGGCAGTTTTCGTTCCACGAGGCCGAGGAGACCGTCGTCGAGGCCGAGCTGTATCGGATCGTCTGGTCGAGCGATCACCCCGAATTCTGACGGGCGATCAGCACCCGGGTGTCCTCGTAGCGGGCGACGAGGTGATCGGATTCCTGCCGGAAGTCGATCCCGGCGATCGTTCGCGTCTCGTTGCCACCGGGGAACGGGGCGCTCGTCGTCTCCCCGTCGGGGTCGGTAACGGAGACGTAGAACCCTTCGACCCGGTCGGCACCGATTGCGATCCCGTGGCCAGCGATGGTCACGTTCGCTGTGCTCGCCTCCGAGGCGAACGTCGGATAGGTCGTCCCGCCGTGCTCGAGATGGACCCGATAGACGCTATCGTTGCCGATCGGCGTCCACGCGGTTCGGTTTGCCGTCACCTCCGCGCGTTCGAAGGGGCCGCCGATGACGATGGTCGTCCGACCTCGAAACGCGAGTTCGTCCTTGCCGACCGCCTCGGTCCAGAGCTGGCGATCCTCGTCGACGACGATCAGTCCACTCGCGTTCGACGGGGCGCTGTCGAGCGCCAACATCGGGCGGAGGTCGTTTGGCACCTCCTCGTCGTAGAAGGCGTCATAGCCCGCCACGTCCACCCGGTGTTCGGGCGGCGTATACTCCGAGACCACGAGCAGGTTAAAGGGGACAGCGACGCCGGCGATCAGGACGATCACAAGCCCGAGCGTAATCAGCGCGGCCCGTCGCCGCGTGAGCCAGCCGACGATCGAGCGATCCCCCACGACGGCGGTCAGGGTCAATAGCAGCGCGGCGAGGAAGATGAGCGTGAAGCCGAGCCCCCGATAGAGGACGTACACGTCTCCACCGCGGGACGACCAGATCGCCCAGAGCCCGGTCGCGATCATCAACAGGACGAGGCCCAGCCACACCCGCACGGGATCGACGGTATTGTCGCGATAGTGCAATAGAGCAATCCCGATGAACGCGCCGACGAGGAAGCCGAACCCGTGGCCCTGGAACGCGACGCCAACCCACCCAGGGGTCGACATCGAGACACTCGTCGATGCTTCGACGACGGGTTCGAACAGCGTCGTTCCGAATTCGCGGATCCCCGAGCGGAACAGGAGTGCCAGCAGCGTCACGATCGGGTACCGGACGACGGTAAACCCGGCCAGGGCAAAGACCACGCCGGAAAACCCGATGACGGGCCCCCAGCTGAACGCCGAGGTCAACACCGCGACGCCGAGCAATACCGCCGGGACGATCAGGAATGCCCGGACTGCGGGGCGATCGCGCAACCGCCGATCGCCTGAGACACGACCCCACCGATACTGCGGATAGTGCCCCCAGAGATATTCGGCCAGGGGCGCGAGCACCAGCGCGGTCGTCATGTTCCCGATGAGATGGTTGGCGCTGCCGTGCGCGAACGGCGCCACAAACACACCGAGCGGATACAGATACGACCAGTTGACGAACGGGAACACGATCGGCCGATGGAAGTTGGTGATCCCGTCCTGGACGAACAGATAGACCGCGAGGACTAGACCGAGGACGATCACCGATCCCCAGGGCACGCCCAGGATGAAACGGTCGCCGAGATGGCGTCGCGCCGCCGACCAGCGGTCCCGAGCGATCCACCCGACCCCGGCGATAGAGAGGAGAAATGCGATAACGACCGCCGCCACCCAGAACGGCGGGAGGAAGGAGGCCATACGACCCCGTGCGCAGTCCACCCAGTTAGGTCATACGAGAGCGGCCGAGGTGGGCCTACGGTGCCAGCTCGTCCCCGTCGGCCGTTTCCGGCCCGAGCACGAGCGTCCTGATGTACTCGCGCCCCTGGACCCGTCCCGCCTGGTTCAGTCCGATCGTCGGCGGATCGCTCTGCCGGATGTCCACGTACTCGTTTGCCGACGACGGAACGGCAGCGTCCGCGAAATTCTGCCGTTCGATGGCCGCAGCGAGCGCGGGAACGGGAATGTCCTCACGGTCGTAGCAGGTCTCGAGGAGGTACAGGAGGACCACCGCGGGGGCTTCGGGGTCACCGAGGGTTTCGGCCGGATCATCCCTTTTGATCGTCGGCGGGTAGCTCCCGTCCGGGTCGACGACGAGGGTCGAGGCAAGCTCCTCGGTCGGGAGGCCGGTTTTGAGCGACACCGGCGCCAACGCGCCGGGTTCGGGTGTCGGAGCGCCGTCCCGCGGCCAGTGGGCCTCCCCCGTCGTGTCCGATACATCGAGGGGCAAATCGGCTTCCCGGACGAACCGGAGACACGCCTCGAATTCGGCCTGGACCGTCTCGCGGTCCTCGCCCCGTACCGTGACGGTCACCCCCTCGCTCTCGGCGCTGAACTCGTATTCCATGGCCGTTATCGGGGAGCGTTCGTCCCGGGGGGTCTTACAGGCCTCGACCCCGATCGAACCGTTCGCGCTCCCGAGGTAGATAGTCGGCCAGCCGATCCTCGAGCGGGGCCGGGGCGATGCCGAGCTCATCCCGGGCCTTGGTGGTCTCTACCGGAAAGCCATCGCCGGCAAACAGGCCGAGTGCCCCCACGTCGACGCCAGGCAGGTTCACGCGCCGCTCGATGGTTCCAGCCATCGATACGATACGTCGGTACAGCCACCCAGGCAACGGGCGGGGCATCGGCCCGTCGGCGACGGTGCTGACTGCCTCGAAAAGGTCTTCGAGCTCCCGGGTCGGCCCGGTGATGATGTAGTCCTCGCCGGGGGTGCCCGCCTCCATCGCCCGTCGGTGTGCCGCCGCGATATCGGCGACGTGATCGAACGGCGCCTGATACGCCCGCGGGATCACCGGTAGTTCGCCACGCAGGTACGCCCGAAAGACGCGACGAACGGTGGCCTGTGGATGGCCCCGGACCCCGTACACGAAGCCGGGGACGGCAGTGACCACGGGGAGCCCCGCCGCGGCCATCGGATCGACGACCTCGAAATGTGCCTGCCATTTCGTCCGGAAGTAGGTCGTCTCGGGTGGCTTCGTCGGCTCGAGTGTCTCGTCGATCGGTCCGCCCGCATTGGCTGTCGAATAGACCCCGAGCGTGCTGGTGTACACGACCTTCTCGAGATCGTATGCGTCGGCCAACTCGAGGACGTTTCGCGTGCCCTCGACGTTGACGCGTTCGGCTTGGTCCTCGAAATCGACATCCGGATCGGGGGCAAACCACGCGGCCAGATGGAACAGGCGGTCGGCCTCCGCGAAGGCCCCCTCGAGGCTGTCCTTGTCCGTGACGTCGCCCTCGATCGTGGTGACCGAATCGGGCAAATGTCCGGCATGGTCGATATCCCGCGTCAACGCCAGCACCGACTCGCCCGCGTCGGCGAGTTGGCGCACTAACGCCGTGCCGATCAATCCCGTCGCCCCCGTGACGAGGTACCGCATCGGCCCCAGCAACGATCCCCGGCAGAAAAAACCCGGTTACCCGACCGGCCGGGGCCTGTTTCGTCGATCAGTCGTGATCGCTCCACCCCAGGTGCACACCCCGTGTCGGAACGCTTAACAGATCCTCCCCGGGTACAGAACCTATGGATCTACGCGTCGTCGACATGTCCGAAGACGAACTCGTTCTCGAGATCGGCGGGGAGGGACACACGTTTCTGAACGTCCTCAAGCAAGCCCTCCTGGACACCGAGGGTGTGGATGCGGCGACCTACGACATGAACCCCGAGCAATCCGGTGGCCAGACCGAGCCCCTCCTGACGGTCAAGACGGAGGGCGATCGCGAACCCCTGGAGGTCCTCGAGGAGGCGACCCAATCGGTCCGGGACACCGCCGAGTCATTCCAGGACGCCTTCGCGGACGCCGCCGCCTGAGCAGTTTCACTTCCGACCTCCACCGGCGGGTCCCCCTTTTCCTCACGTGGCCGCTGTCCCTCCACGGAGGCAACTGCATGGGCCGAACGAACCCCACGTATCGCCGGTGGCTCGAGCGCTACGAGGACGACTGGCAACCGTTTCGGCGGGCGCTCCGGACCGAGCACCGCCAGGATTTCGACCGCCTGTTCGAACGCGCCGCCGAGCATGCCTCGGCGGCCGGCTACCAGAACGCCACCGACCCGGCACGGGCGCTAGTGATGGCCATCCTGGTCTCGCAGGAACGCGAGCTTCGGGAGCTGCGCGAGCGGGTCGATAGCGACTGATGGCCTTCAAGATCGATTTCGGGGACGAAGCCGTCACCGAATGGCACCGGACCGCCGATGGCGTCGAACGCCGCCGGATCACCGACTACACCCGGGGGATGTACGTCGAGGGGCCCCTCGAGCCGCGGCGGACCGTCGCGACGTGGGCGCGCGAGCGCGACGGCGTCGAGCACACGGGAACGGTCGCGAAGTTCGCCCGTCTGGACGCGGACGAGCGGACCGATCTGCTGGCGATCGATCTCGCCCACACCGTCGATCCCCGCGGCTTCGCCGGCCGGATCCGCCGCGAGGTCGAACTGTCACGGTGGGCGCCGGGGACCCTGCGCTTCTATAACGTCGATCTGGCCCCGCAGTTTCGCTACTGTCTCGAGACCGGCACGGATCCGACGCCGGACCACGACCTCCGGACGCTCGCGATCGGGCTCGACGAGAAGGCGCTGGCCGACCGGACCGTGGCGCCGGCGACCGTGGGGGGCGAGTCCGTCGACGGCGGCGAGGTCGCCGTCCTCGAGACGATCGCCCGTCGCCTGGCCGATGCGGATCCGGACGTGCTCGTCGTCAGCGCCGGCGAACTGATCCCGCTGTTGTCCGAACGGGCGCTCGCCCACGGCGTCGACCTCCAGCTCGGCCGGGAGCCCGGCTGGGAACGGCTCGCCGGCGCGAACACCTTCGAGAGCTACGGCGTCGTCGGGCACTCGTCCGCCCGCTATGACGTCCCCGGGCGCGCGATCATCGACACCTCGAATAGCTTCCTCTGGGCGGAATCGAGCCTCGCCGGGCTCGAGTATCTGGTCGAACGCTCGCACAAACCCCTCCAGGAGACGGCCTGGGGCAGCATCGGCAACATCCTCACATCCATCCAGATCCGCGAGGCCCACGACCGCGACGTCGTCGTCCCCTGGAACAAGTGGGATCCCGAGGAGTTCAAGGACGTCTCGACGCTGCACGCCGCCGATCGGGGCGGGTTCATCATGGACCCGGACGTCGGCCTCCACGAGGACGTCCGCGAGATCGATTTCTCCTCGCTGTACCCCTACATCATGTGCGAGTACAACATCAGCCCGGACACGATCTGTTGTGACT
>CAYSMB010000016.1:0-18115 GCA_964432005.1 uncultured Halobacteriales archaeon | reverse complement strand
GCAGTTCACATTCTGCTGGCGATCGTTTGTATCCCCCTCGTGATCGATACGCTCGCGCTTGGCCTGACGGTACCCACGTCCCGGCTCGGTCGCACCCGCCACCCGACCGTCGGCCGGATCGCGGCGTTGCTCTGGATGATTTCGTACGGCCTCGGGATCGTCGTCTACCTCCTGCTCCACTGGACGTGACTCAGTCGTCGGCCGTCGTCGGCTCCTCGGGGACGTGGGGACGATCGACAGGGCGGTCGGTTTGCTCGCCCTCGATCGCATATGGATACGCCCCCGTCACACAGGCCATGCAGAGGTCGTCCCGTGGAATGTCGAGGGCGGCCGCAATCGCCTCGTGGGAAATATATGCTAAGCTATCGGCACCGATGATATCGCGGATCTCCGCGACCGATCGGTCGGTCGCGATCAGTTCTTCCCGGGTGGCCATGTCGATGCCCATGTAACAGGGCGCGACGATCGGGGGGGCCCCGATGCGCATGTGGACCTCGGAGGCGCCAGCCTCCCGGAGCAACTCGATGAGCTGTTTCGAAGTCGTCCCGCGCACGATGCTGTCATCGATCAACGTCACCGATCGGTCCTCGATAGTACTCGTGATGGGATTGAGCTTGAGCCGGACGGCACGTTCGCGCTCGTCCTGGGTGGGCATGATGAACGTCCGACCGACGTAGCGGTTTTTCATCAGGCCCTCCGCGAACTCCATCGAATCGGGGGCGGCGTCGACGTAGCCCGACGCGAACGACCGCCCCGAGTCGGGCACGGGCATGACCACGTCCGTTTCGATCCCACTTTCCTCCCAGAGCGATCGACCCAGCTCACGACGTACCTCGTAGACCAGGTTCCCGTCGATATTGCTGTCCGGCCGGGCGAAGTAGACCCATTCGAAAAAACAGTGGGCCGTCCGGGGTGCCTCGACGAGCTGGTAGGTTTCGTACCCGCCCCCATCCGGTTCCAACACCACCAGCTCACCCGGCCGGACGTCACGGATGAACTCGCCGCCGAGGGTGTCGATGGCGGCGCTTTCGGAGGCCAGAATGTAGCCGTCTTCGAGCGTGCCCAGACACAGCGGTCGGTTGCCCAGTGGATCGCGGAGCCCCAGGACGGTGTCATCATGGACGATCGTCAGCGAGTACGAGCCGTGAATGCGGCCCATCGTCCGTTTGACCGCCCGGACGAGATCCGATTCCAGCAGGTTTCGGGCGAGATCGTGGGCGATGACCTCCGTGTCACCGTCGGACGTGAATGCGTGTCCGCGTCCGGCCAGATCCGACCGTAGCTCTTCGGTATTGACGAGGTTGCCGTTGTGGCTCAATCCGAGCGAGCCGTTCTTGAACGACACCGTAAACGGCTGGGCACAGTTCTTCTCGACGCTCCCGGCCGTCGGATAACGCACGTGGCCGATACCGGCGGTGCCCTGAAGCGCACCGAGATCGTCCGGATCGAACACGTCACCGACCAGGCCCATGTCGACGTGGCTGTGCTGTTGGAACCCGTCGTGGGTGACGATCCCCCCGGATTCCTGGCCTCGATGCTGCAGCGCATACAACGCATAATAGATCGGTCTCGCGGCCTCACCGTCGGACAGCGAGACCCCCACGACCCCACACTTGTCCCTCATACCGTCGGGACGTTTACTCACCGGCTTTCGATTCCCAGGCGTAATCGCGTCGTTTGGCGGACTTGCCGAAGCCACACGACGCGCAGACGCCTTTTTTGACGTGGTAGGATTTCTCCCCACAGCGTCGGCATTTGACGTGAGTGGTGGTGTTTTTCTTGCCCTGGCTGGGCGTTCCCGCTCCAGTCATACCTTGATTAGCGCCAGGGCGCCGCCGGGTATAATCGTTGTGTTGTGCCCGACGGGCATACCTCTAAGAGCCTCGATGCCGTAGGATCGAATGCAATGAGTGACCGAAACATCACCCTGTTTGCCTACCACAGCCACGGCGACGGCCCGCGTATACTGTCCGATCTGTTCGGCGGGCAAGCCGCCGAGGAGGTCGAAGAGATCGAATCGAGCGATGACGATGGGGGACGGAGCTTGGGTCCGCTGCTGGCGCTGGTCGCCCTCGTCGCCCTGGCCGCGGGATATCGGTACTATCGCTCCCGGAGCGGTGACGAACCGGGGGAAACCGAGCAGGTCGAGGTCACCGAATACGAGAGTTAACGGAGCGGTTTTCCGGCTCGGGCGCGTGCGCCCGTCATGACCATCCTCCGGAGCCTCCGTGCGATTTCTGATGCCTCGGGAACCGGCCCCGTCGACTGGGACGCGGTCGTCGAGGCCGCCCATGCCGCGACCGATCCGGGGGATATCGATCTCGCGCCGGCGGAGCGGGCGGCGTACCGCCAGGACGTCACGGACGCGCTCAGAGAGGTGCGACGGCTAACGACCCTGGGGTTCGATCTCCCCCCGAACGTCCAGATCCAGAACCGACATCACTGGATCGACGCCAACGTCGGCACCTTCGAACGGATGCTGCGGCCGCTGGCGACCCGCCAGCCGCCGAAATTCGCCGAGCTCGCCACGACGATCAACACCGGAACCATGTCGTTCACGCTCGGATTTCTCGCCCGAAACGTGCTCGGACAGTACGATCCGCTGTTGCTGGCCGACGATGCCGATCACGGCCTGTACTTCGTCCACCCGAACATCGTCCGGGTCGCGGACGTCCTGGACGTACCCCTCGACCGGTTCCGGCGATGGATCGCCTTCCACGAAGTGGCCCACGCGGCGGAGTTCGGCGCGGCCCCGTGGCTCTCGGAGCATCTCGAGGGTCACCTGACCGAGGGGCTCGACGAGGTGGCCCACGGCCGCCTCGACATGGAAGCGTTTCGGGAACTCGACGCGACGATGACCGCGGTCGAAGGATACGCCGAGCTCATCATGGACCGGGCGTTCGATGCCGAATATCGGGACCTCCGGCGCAAGCTCGAGGAGCGCCGGCGCCGGCGCGGGCCCATCGGGACCGTGATCCGCCGCCTGCTGAGATTGCACATCAAGCAACGCCAGTACGAACGCGGGAAGGAGTTCTTCGAACACATCGCCGACGAGCGGGGGATGATAGCCGCCGGGGCCGTGTGGGATTCGCCGGAGACGCTCCCGACGTGGGACGAGTTCGACACGCCATCGAGCTGGCTCGCCCGGGTCGATCCTTAGTCGAAGCCGCGGCCGACGCCGTCCTCGTCGATGAGGTCCTCGAGTTCCTCGTCGAGGACGGACTGGGCCTCTTCGAAAGTCGACGTGAGCCCGGAGATCTCGTCCGGCCGATCGTTCGGTTCCACGGTCAACGGCCCGAACGCCGGGCTCTCGATAGCCTCCATGACGTCATCGAAGAGCGCATCAGGGGTCGTGGGCGCATCGGCGTGCGTCCGGACCGTTTCCTCGAGACGCGTGGCCCGCTCCTTGGCCGTTTCCTCGTCGGGGACCGGTTCGCGCACGCCAAAGCGCGCGTCGGTGTCGATCGGAAGGTGCTCTGCGATCTCATCGTCGATCGACCGGGCCACGCGGGTCCCGACGCCGCGCAGCTCGAAGGGGTTTTTCGGATATGACTTCAGGAAGTAGACGCCACGGCCGGGATGGGCGAGAAATAGGTCTTCGCCGAGCCCCCCATCGCGGGGCCCGGCCACGGCCCGCCAGTCGCCCGGATCGGCCTCGGCATCGACGACGTCGCGGACGATATCCTGCCAGTCACGCACGCGCATACTCGTTGCGGGGAGCGCCGAATGGTTGAACGTATCGGTCCCTAATCGGGTCGCGCTGGCGGCTGTGACTCCTCGGACTCGATCGCCGCCATCACGCGTCGGTGAAAGTCACGCAGGGCTTCGTCCCGGTCCCCGCTCACGACGACATCGCTCGCCGACAGTGTCGCCAAGCCGAACGCGAACGGGCTGGGGGAGCCGACCCGGACGTGGGCGAGGTCGACGTCGCCGTCCGTAAGCGCCGCGAGGACGGTCTCGATCTCATCGACTGCCAGCCGATCCTCGAGGAGCTCGCGATACGTCTCCTCGAGAACGGCAAACTCCTCGAGATCCTCCGCGTACCCGAGCAGCATCTCGCTCGAGACCTGCTGTTCTTTCGCCGAGCGCTCGTATCCCTTGTATCGGGAGAGCACGAGCAGCGACCGGGTAGCGTTGATCCGGAAATACCGTTTGAGCAACTCCGTGTCGGCTAACGCGCTCCGGAGTCGCTCTCGAACATCCGCCTCCGCGAGAGCGTCGACGACGCCCGGGAGGTCGACCTTGTGATTGAGCGGCATGGCCAGGCAGAACCCGCCGTCCGAGACGCTGACGGAGACGTTGGCCCCGGTTGCCCGCGCACATTCCTCGGCAAGCAGCCGCGAGAACCCGTCGTTGAACGCGCGGCCGTATCGCGAGTGCACGTAATATCGACGCCGGTACGTTTCGCGGTCGCGTTCCTCCTCGATCACGAGTCGCGTCGGGGTGCTGACGCCCTCCCGGCCGACGTAGGCGATCTGGTGGGCGATCATCCGCTCGATCGAGGCGGCGGCCCGATCGTCGATCGGAAGGGTCCCGAGCAGCCGTTCGACCCCCGCCCGACCCTCGCGGGCCCGTTCCGCGAGGAGGCGACGTTGGAGACCGAGGACCGCGGAACCCAGGTCATACGAGAGCGGCAGCCGCTCGGAGTACCACGAGGGGACGGTCGGGCGGGCGTCGGTGCGGTCGACGTAGACGTTCCCACCGCGGCGGTACCGGAACTCGAACCGCGAACCCCCGAGCAAGAAGACGTCCCCCGCCTCTACCGTATCGAGATACTCCTCGTCGAGGGCGCCGACCCACTCGTGATCCGCGCGGGTGTAGACGTCACAGGAAAACGAGTCGGGGATAGTCCCGACGTTGGTCATGTAAATCATTCTGGCGAGCCGGCCCCGCTTGCCGATCAGCTCCTCGCCCACCGGGAACTCCGGGTAATGGTGTTCGCCGTCCGGCGGGTCATTCGTGTCCCGCCAGATCTTGGCGTAGATGTTCCGGTCCTCGAGCCCGACGTGGGCAGCGGTCAGATATCGCATCAGTGTTTCCCAGTCCCCGTCGGTCAACCCCCGGAACGGATGGGCCCGTCCGAGGGCCGCGCGGACGTCGGCTTCGCGGCGGACGGCCGCGATGGCCATCCCGTAGACGTGCTGTACGGCCACGTCGAGCGGCCGGTCGGGGATCGCGATCCGGTCGACAAAGCCGTCCTCGGCGCATTCGAGCATGGCCGCACACTCGAGAAGTTCGTCGCGATCGAGGACGAAGACCCGCCCGGTGACCGTCTGGCCGGGTCGGTGGCCCGCGCGACCGATTCGCTGGAGGAGGGCGGCGACGGACTTCGGGCTCCCGACCTGGACGACGAGATCGACGTCGGGCATGTCGATCCCGAGCTCGAGGCTGGTCGACGTGACGACCACCTCCAGATCGCCCCGCTTGAGCCCCTCCTCGACTCGCGTCCGTTCGGCGTCCGCGAGGCTGCCATGATGGCACCCGGAGTTGTCCACGTCATACCCCGGGAACTCCTCGCGGAGTTCGTGAAGGACCCGCTCGGCGCCCGAACGCGTGTTCGTGAAGACGATGGTGCTGGTGTGCGATCGGATCAGCCGATCCAATCGCTCGTACATCTGATCCCGGACCGTCCCGATGGGCGTCTCGATGAGGTTCTCAACCGGACAGAGCAGCTGCATGTCGTAATCGCGGGTGAACCGGCGGTCGACGATGGTCCGGTCGCGCGTCGTCCCGTCGGGGCCCTGGCCGACGAGGAAGTCCGCGATGGCCTCGATCGGTTCGACCGTCGCGGAGCAGCCGATACGCGTGGGCGATTCATCGGCGAGGTCCTCGAGGCGTTCGAGGCTCACCGCGAGGTGACTGCCCCGTTTGTTCGCGGCGACGCTGTGGATCTCGTCGACGATCACATACTCGACGGTCCTGAGTTTCTCGCGGAACTTCGGCGCGTTCAGGAGGATGGCGAGCGTCTCCGGCGTCGTGTTGAGGATGTGTGGGGGTTCCTCGAGCATCGCCTGGCGGGTCGACTGGTCGGTGTCGCCGTGTCGGATCGCGTGCCGGATATCTGCGGGCGCGTTGCCTTCGCGCTCGCGGATCGTATCGATCCCCGCGAGCGGCTCGGCGAGGTTCCGCTGGATGTCGTTCGCGAGCGACTTCAGCGGGGAGATATACAGACAGTAGACCGAATCGTCCAACCGACCGTCGTCGGCACGCTCGAGGAGATCATCGATGATGGCGGCGTAGCTCGCGAGGGTCTTTCCCGTCCCGGTGGGGGCGGCCACGAGCACGTTCTCGTCGGCTCGGACCTTCGGGATCGCACCGCGCTGGGGCGGTGTGAGCCACCCGTCGACGTCGCTGTCCTCGAACGCGTTCCGCCACCATTCGGCCAGCGCGGGGTGGAGGTCGGCGAGGATCGCCTCGTCGCCGGGCGCGTCGCTCCCGGGATCCGACCCGCCGCGGGGTTCCATTGCACCTCACCAGGCCCGATCGCCTAAAGACGGTTGGGGATCCGGGATGAAAGTGGTCGTTATTCCACGCGATAGCGGAGGATCGCGGCGATCCCGCCGAGGTTGTCGAGCTGGCGCCCCGGGTCGTACTCGCTCGAGAACACGACGACCTCGCCACCTTGGTGTTCGGCGTTCCGGATCACGTCGTCCACGTCGATACCCGCCTCGGTCCGGGCCTCTCGGACGAATTCGTCGAGGACGAGCAGCGTTTCGATGGCGCCGTATTCGGCTGCCCGCGCGACCGCTTCGAGGCCGTAGGTAGCGGGCTCGTCGGTCCCGATCCGGCGCATCAGCTCGTCGAGCAACGCGCCTTCCTCACCGATCCGGGCGGCCGCCTGGACGTCCTCGAGGACGTCCCGTTCGAGGACCTCGTGGACGCCGCGGTCCCCAGCGCTCGCCGTATCGACGATTCGGATTGCTTCGGTCAATTCGGGGGAGTGTTCCTCGATGTACGCGTAGGCATCCTGTTTGGTGAATCCCGGGCCGGCCAGCACGATGGCTTCGACATCCAGCCGCGCGAGCACTGCGGCCAGTTCCTCGAAGAGCTCCTCGCGGTCGCGGGCGAACTCCCCTTTCCCGGTCGGTCCCGTGATACTGGCCAGCTCCTCGGTACCGTACTGGGCGACGCTGTGAACGGTGGCGCGGCCTTCCTCGACGGTGGCGATGGCAACGTCCGGATCCTCGGTCGCCTCGACCGCATCCGCGAGTCGATCCGCCTGATCGGGTTTGAGTCGCTTTTCGATCTCGAGTTCGTCGTGGACCTCGACGTTGAGGGTGTGCTGGAAGCCGACCTGATCCTCGCGGGAGGCGGCGACGATCTCGCCGCCGAGGCGTAAGCGATTGGCAAACTTGTGAAACTCGATGTCCTCGACGACGAGCGTGACCTGCATGTGCTCGCGTTCGCCGCCCGTACTTCGGAGGGTGTCGTCCTCGCGCTGAATGCGCCGGTGGGTGTCCCCGCGCACCCGGTCGCCCGGTTCGATGACGTGATAGAGGTGCCAGAGATCATCGAGGGTGTCCGGCACGACGACGATCCGCTCCCGGTCGTCCTCGAGGGGCTCCCGGTGCGGGATCTGCATGCACGTGGTGGCTCGACCGGCGGATAAGTGCCCTTCGACTACCGGTCGAGGATGTGGCTCCCGCCGGGTGGGAGAAACTTCTGGATGCGGTCGGGGCTCGCGACCTTCCGCACGAAGCTCGTGTCCGCGAACGCGTCCCGGAAGTCCCGATAGAGCCGTTTGGAGACGTCACCCTGGGCCACGTCGCCCGGTTCGACCCGACGGGCGTAGGCCGTCCGATCCTCGATGGTATCCGGCGGACCGCCGATGACGCGGGTGACCGGTTCGCAAGTGATGCCGACCGCGAGCTCGAGCGGTACGCTATCGAGGTATTCGCGTTCGCCCCGGATGACGAAACCGCCCTTTTCGAGATATTCCCCGCTCTCGGGTTGCTTTGATACCTGATCGGGGGCAACGTGGTAGGCTTCGCCGACGTGCTGGCCGGCCTTCCACACCGACGAATACGCGACCGCGAACCGGGCCGCCTCCGCGAGCGTCGCGGCGGGGAACGTGACCTCCCGGGCGGGCTCGTTGGGCGCGGTCGCCTTGATGACCGTTGCCGGGCCGCCGTGGGCCTGCGCGTGGACGAATCGATCCCCCGGCTCCATGTACTTCTTGACGATCTCCTCGTTTTGCTCGGCGTTCCGTCCCCCGATCACGAGGAAATCGTCGCTCGTGCGGAACCATCGAAAGCGCTCGAACCAGTCATCCGGCTCCCGGAGCGGGATCGAGGCTCGCTCGAGCCAGTCGGTCGGCGCGTCCTCGGTCGGTTCCGGCGGATCCGAATCGAGCTCGTCCTCCGCCTGACGACGCTCGACTTGACGTTTCTGCTCGCGTGACTCTTCGAGTGCCGCTTCGGCCCCCTCTCGCTTCTCCGCGATCCGTTTTGCCTCCTGGTAGAGCCGATCGGCGTTGTGCTCGACGCCCTGTCGTGGATCGATGCTGACGTCCCGGCCGTCCAGCGTGATGTCGATCATCCCGTCATGCCCGACCGCTTCGACCGCTTCCGCTGTCGCGAGACCCTGGCTCGCCCCCTCGTCGAGCCGTTCCTGGATCGCATCCCACTCGTAACCGGCGTCCCGTGCATCGTCGACCGTCTCGATGAGCTCGTCGACGAGGTCGTAGTGGGCGTACAGCGCCTCGGCGCGCTCGCGCATCCGGACTTCCTCCTCCGCGAACTCCTCGATGGCGCTTTCCTGTTGAGCGATCATCCGGTCGTACTTCGCGAGCTCGGCTTCGAAATCAGGACCGCCCGCCCCACTCGACTCCGCCGTTTCCTGCTCGCCGAGTCGATGGAAGTACTCGGCGACGGCCTCGTTCATCGAATCGAAGGGTTCCATCGAGCGCTCGGCGTGGACGCGAAGTCGGAACGGGGTCACGTCGACGACCTCCTCGTCGTCGGTGACGATGACGGGCTCGAAGTCGCCCGTCCGCAATCGCTCGCCGATATCGGAAAGCGCCCCGTGGAGCCGGTCGATGACGGCATCGTCGACCATCTCGATCGACAGCTCCCGCTCGACATCGGCCCGTGCGCAGATCTCCTCGGCGTACGTGCCACCCAGGTTCAGTTGTGTCGCGAGCGTACGAACGACGTCGGTGTCAGAGGTCTCGAGATGGGCCGCGATCGTCTCCCGATCGAGTGAGAAGGGATAGAGCCGGGCATCGGGAAACTCGTACTGCGATCCCGGCGCGACCGTCCGAGATTTCAACCGGACCGTCTCGAGGGCGTCGACGACGGTCCCGGTGGCGTCGAGCACGGCCACGTTCCCGTCGCCGAACAGTTCCGCGACCAGCGTCGTCCGGTCGTCCCCGCGAACGAACTCGAGTTGCACGATCCGGTCGAACTCGTATTGCTCGACGTCAACGAGTTCCGCCCCGGCGATCTGGTTCCTGAGCATCCGCGCGAAATTGGGGGGCCGTTCGGGGGCATCGTCCACGTATTCCCGTGGCGCGGCGTTGATGCGCTTGCGATCGCCGACTTCGATGAGCACTTCGACGCGCCCCCGATCGAAATCCCGGAGTTTGAGCCGCACGAGGTCCTCCCCATACAGGTACGCCTTGTCGACGCGCGCACCAGTGTGCGAACGGAGATCTCGACAGAGCGCCCGAAGGTCGACGCTCGAGACCTCGTGCTTTGCCTCCATACGGTCCCGATACCGTCAGCGGCCGCAAAAGGGATGTCGTTCCCGGACGCCATGTTTGATGCCAGCAGGCAACGGACGGCCGGTATGCCCGAGTCGGCACTGATCGCCGGGATGGGGCCCGGCTTCTGCGAGGCGTTGGCTTGGAAACTAGCACGCGAGGGCCATTCTGTCGCGATGTTCGCCAGAAGCGCGGGATATCTCGAGGAGGTCGAGGTCGCGCTGACTGACGAAGGCCACGACGCGTTGGGACTGCCCGTCGACGTCACGGATCCGGATGCGGTCACCTCCGGTGTCGGGGAAGTCCGCGAGCGGCTCGGCCCGATCGATGTCCTGGCTCACACCGCCAGTACGGTGACTGATGGGGAGACCGCTGAGCTGGACCCTGACCGCCTCGAGCGGATGTGGCGGCTGTACTGTTACGGCGGACTTCTGTGTTTCCGAACGACGCTCGAGGACCTCCAGGAGCAAGGGGGTACGGCCTTGTTCTTCGGGGCGCCGCCCGCTGGCGGGGACTTCGCGTTCAAGAGCGCAAAGGACGGCAACCGGGGGCTCGCCCGCTCGCTCGCGGAGGAATACGGACCGGAGGGCATCCACGTCGCCCACGTGATCATCGACGGGCGCCTGCTCAACCCGGACGTCTACGACGGGCCCGGCGAGATCGACGAGGACGCGTTCATCGATCCCGGCGCGGCCGCGGAGACCTGCTATCACCTCGTTGAGCAGCCAGCACGCGGCCGCACGTTCGAACTTGACCTGCACGCCCACGCACGGATGATGCAGGCCTGATTCACAATCGCGTCGCCATGTAGGGGCCGTCGCGATGGTAGCCGAGCTGCTCGCGATAGTACGCCCGCGCCCCGATCCCGCTGATGACGGCCAGTTTGTCATAGCCCGCGTCCCGGGCGATCGCTTCCGCCCGCTCCATCAACGCGCGCCCAAAGCCCTGGTGTTGCCAGTCCTCGCCCCCTTCGAGCGCGAGCGGCACCTGGGAGCCGTAGACGTGAAGCTCGCGAACCAACGCGCTGTCCCGGAGGTTCCGGCGAGCGGTCTCCCCGGGAAATCGGAGCCGGCAGAACCCGATCAGGAGGTCTTGATCGTGGTCCTCAACGCTGATGAAATGTTCCGTGCCGCCGGCGGCTTCGTAGGCGAGGACGTCCATGGATACGTCCTCGGGCTCGCCGTCGGCGTGACCGACTTCCCGGCACCGAATACATGCGCACTGCTCCCCCCGATCCGCGAGCCGTTGGCGGGCCAGCTGCCGGAGATTCGACTTCCAGACGCCGGCCTCGATGAAATCGGCGGGGATGTCCCGCTGGACCCGCTGGAGGCGGACGTACGGCGGCAGGTCGGCCTTGATGTCGGCGACGAGGTCCGCGGCCGCCTCGTTGTCGAGCGGTTCGTACTCGCCGCGTCGCCACATGTCATAGACGCGGGTCCCCTGCACGACGAGGGTCGGATAGATCTTGAGGTAATCGGGCCGCCAAGCGGGGTTCTCGAAGAGTCGACGAAAGTCCGCGCGGTTCATCTCGTCGGTCATCCCGGGCTGGCCCGGCATCATGTGAAACCCGACCTTGAAGCCCGCGTCCCGGAGAGCCCGGTTGGCCCGCATCGACGCCTCGATCCCGTGACCCCGATGCATCTCACGGTTGATCCGGTCGTGGGTTGTCTGGACGCCGATCTCGACCTTCGTCCCGCCGAGGTCGAGCATCCGCTCGATCTGCTCGTCGCCACACCAGTCCGGTTTGGTCTCGAAGGTCGTCCCGACGTTTCGGACCGCTGCGGTCTCGTTCTCGGCGATGACATCTTCGAGATACCGATACGGCGGGTCGGATTGGACGAGATCCGACGGATCGTCAACGGTCGTCGGCCCTGTCGGATCGAAGTCGTTCATCGCCTCGAGCGCCCGCTTGACGAACCACGTCTGGTAGTCATGGCTCCGCGCGGTCATCGTGCCGCCCATCAGGATCAGTTCGACCTTGTCCACGGGGTGGCCGATCCGGCGGTACTGCTGCAGACGTAGCGTGACCTGGGCGTAGGGATCGTATCCCGTCTGGACGCCCCGGGCGGCCGCGGGCTCGTGACCGGTGTAGCTCTGGGCGCTCGAGAACTCCGAGGCCGGGCCGCCGGGACAGTAGAGACATTTGCCGTGCGGACACATCGCCGGGCTGGTCATAATCGCCACCGGGGAGACGCCGGAGGCGGTCCGGACGGGCTTGCGTCGAACGACACCCCTGACGGTCTCTCGTTCGTCGCGCTCGGCGTGCTCGAGGATCTCGGGGTTCGTGGGGACCTTCGGCGAGCCGTGGGCGCTACAGGCCTCGCGCTTCGCGGCTTCGAGGTCCTCGCGTTCCACTTCCCCCGCTACGATCCGCTCGACGAGTTCGCGACAGGTCGCCTCGAACGGATCCACGGTCACCCGGTTGGACACGTCCGTGGGTAGCGCCCTAAGCGCGAATAAGCGTGTCGCAGCTACGAAGCGAGGGCGTCGACGAGCGCGTCGTGGACGGCCTCGCGTCGGCCGGCCAAGAAGGTGATCCGGTCCCGGCCGGCGGCGACGGCGGCCTGATCCGTGTGCTCGTCGACGGTGGCGGCGATCGCTTCGAGGTCAATGGCGTCCCCGCTGGAGAGAAACGCCGCGTCCTCGTCGAGGACAACCACCGCGTCGACGTCCGTTTCTCGGCGCAACGCCTCGGCCAGCACGTTGCGGGGTGGGAAGGAATAGCGATGGGTGAGCGATGCGGCATCCAGCGAGAGGATGACCCGTTCGTCCCGGGTTTCTCGGGTGGCGTTCTCCTCGGCCGTCTCGACGGCCGTCCCGAGGCGCTGGCGGAACTGCTCGCTGACGTGGGCCGCGAGTTCACCGGCATCCTCGCCGTCGAAAAGCAGATCCGCGATCAGCTCGCGTTTGTCGTCGTACCGCTGATAGTACGAAATCAACGAGAGGGCCTCATGGCGCTCGCGAATCGTCTCGTCCGTGTAACCGTGCTCTTCGGCCAGCCTCCGGAAGCTCTCCGGGATAGCATAGCCCGCCGCGATCGCGGGGAGGTGCCCGAGCTCGCCCCGGCCTGCCGCGTCGATCATCCCCGCCACGTTTGTGGCCAGTGGGGTGATCAGCGAATCCCCATCTCCGAGGTCGAGGGCCGATCGATCGACGACGATTGCATCCGTCTCGTAGACGTCGAGGAAGTCGAGCGCCGCGGCGTCCTGTTCGGTGCCGCCCGCCCCGACGACCGCGATGACGTCGTGACGATCCTCCCCGTCCGTGATGTCGTACATCGCGTCGCCCAGCTCGTAGGTCGGATCCTCCATGGGGCGACGTTCGACGAACCATCCGGTCGCCTCGCCGTCCGCGAACGTCCGACTCGCGAGTCGACGCACGGCGCGTTCGATCGCGGCCGCCCCGACCACGCCATCGACGGTGGCGGGATGCCGGATGACGACCCCCCGACGACCGAAGACCGCTCGCCGGAGTTCCGTGGCGATCTCGACGATCTCCGCGTGGGCGTCCTCGAACTGGGTGGTCGACACCACGAGGTTCGTGTCCTCCGGGCGGGCCTGTTCACGTTCGGCCTCCTCGAGTGAGGTTTCGATGCGCTCGCGGTCCCCCTCGGGAAGTGACTCCATCGTCTCGGTCTCGACCTGCACGGCCCCGCGATGGTCCTCCGGCCGCCCTTCGATCGCGACGACATCGCCGACTTCGACGTCGGGATAGGCCCGGACGCCGGCGGCCTCGAACGCGGCACACTCGATCTGGCCGGTCGTGTCCTCGAGCCTGAAGATCGTTGGACCGCTTGTCTGTCTGACCGCTTCGATACGACCCTCCAGTCGAACCGGATCATCGAGGGACGCATCGACCTCCTCGATGTCGACGGGGCGGGGAGCTGGCTCCGCAACGACCGCCGCCTCGGCGGACGAGGCGGTCACCGCTTCGGCATCCTCGGCATCCTCCGGCTCGTTCGAGCTGGGACTCGGTTCCGCGGACGGCTCGGGTTCGGCCGGTCGCTCGTCGGGCTGATCATTGCTATCGGGATCGTGAATGCCGATCCCACGGAACTCCTCGTCGGATTGCCGAATCGACCACGCCAGGTCCACGTTGCCGTTCTCTCGGACCCCCTCGACCTGGACGATCACGTCGTCGTCCGGTTCCCAGTCGAGGTTTTCCAGGCGGCCGTCGACGTTACTGCGGTGGAGTAGTCCGGTGACCGAGTCGCCGATCGTGATGAACACCCCGAAGTCGGCGAACCCGTCGACGGTCCCCCGGTAGAAATGGCCCGGTTTCAGTTCGTCCGCGGCGTCCCCGTGAAACTCGAAGAGGACGTCCTCGTCGTGGAGATGGTCCCACGTCATGGCGATCCCCCCGCGATCGGATACGATACGAAGACGGCTCGGGAATGGACACGTACATCGAACACTCGCATTGATCAAGTCTCGTGTCCGCCCGTAAAAACGGTTGTCGGATCGACGCTACTTCGTCTCGGGCGAGAATCCCTCGACGATTCCGCTCGATCGCACCGCTGTGAGATCCTCTTCGATGTCCTTGATCGCGTCCGGGAACAGCGCAATCTCAATCTCGTTGCCATCCTCGTCGGCAAAGGCTAGTTTTACCCGATTGTCCCCGAAGGCACGGGCTTCGGCAGTAGCGACGTCGAAGAGTTTTACCGTCGCCGACTTGGTCGGCGCGCCGACGTTGTTGATCGTTCCTTCCTTGAGCTGAACGAGAAACTCCGAAAGCTCCAGCGATAGCATGTGCGGCCCGAGGACCCCCTGCCGGAAAAGCGCATGGCGTCGTTAGCGCCCGACAGCACCGACGTTCTGATCGCCCGCCATGGACGCCTGGTGGGGATCGATGCGGGCGTATTCGACGGCCCGACGTCCGAGCCGCTCGACCCGCGCCTGCAGTTCAGCGTCCTGGAGTCGCCCTTCCTCGATCACTTGACTCGCCCGTGGAATCGCCGCCTCCCAGGGCAGCACCCAGGCGTTGAGCGCCCGGCAGACCGATCGGAGGTGTTCGAGGGCCGTCAACGGGAAGGCTCCACCCGAGACGGCCAACAGGCCCACGGTCTTGTTCTCGAACTCGTCGAACCCGCAGTGATCGATCGCGTTCTTCAGAACACCCGCGTAAGAGCCGTGATACATCGGCGTCCCCAACAGAATGGCATCGCTCTCGCGGATATCTTGGGCCATCTGTTCGACGTCGTCCGGCGGGGCGTCGTCGGCGTTAAACGGCGGAATCTCGTACTCGCGCAGGTCGATACACTCGGTTCTGGCCCCGACATCCCGGGCAGCCGTCAACGCGATCCCGACGGCAACACGCGTGTAGCTGTCCTCGCGAAGACTACCGACCACGCCGGCGACCCGTACGTCATCGCCCATGCGCTCACCGACGCCCGGAACGCCCTTAAGAATGGTCGGCGCCGTCCGGGAGCGCGATCCGTCCGGCGTTCCGATCGTAGCGGACAAGACCATCGGCCGCCAGGTCCTCGATAACTCCTTCGAGCCACGATCGATCGTAGGCGGGATCCTCCCCGAACTGTTCGTGCACGTGCGCTCCGAGTTCATCGAGGGGGAGCGGCCCCTGGCTCGCGAGTGCGCGTACGATCCGTCCGCGGTACTGTCGCCGGCTTCCGCGAAAGGCCGGCTGCGTATCCCCCGTCGGTACCTCGAAATTCCCTGACTCGTAGGCCTCGCAGGTCCCCTGCCACGGGCACGCCTCGCAGTCCGGCGTGGGTGTACAGACCACCGCCCCCAGATCCATGATCGCGTTGTTCCAGGTCCGGCCACCATCCGGCGGCACGAGCAACGCCGCCACCTCCTCGTACGCTCCCTCGTCGACGCCGAACGCCCGGTGGAGCACCCGTTCGACGTTCGTATCCACCACCGCGGAAGGGGCATCGAAGGCGAACGCGGCGACGGCGCTGGCCGTGTACGGCCCGACCCCCGGGAGCTCCTCGAGTTTGTCGGGATCGGGGGGAATCTCACCGTCCCACTCCTCGACGATTCGCTGGGCGGCCCCGTGGAGGTAACGCGCCCGTCGGTTGTAGCCGAGTCGGTGTTCGCTCCAGAACGCGATCACGTCCCCCACAGAAGCCGTGGCCAAGTCCGTTGGCGTCGGCCAGCGCTCGACGAATGCCCGCCAGGGATCGGCGATCCGTTCGAGCTGGGTTTGCTGGCTCATCACCTCGAGGATCAGGATCCGGTACGGATCCTCCTCCTCGCGCCACGGGAACGAACGACCGGCTTCGGCGTACCACTCGAGCAACGACGCCCGCATCCCCTCGACGTGCCCCGCGTTCTCCTCGACCCCTGCCATCGCTAGCGGATACTGCCAGGACCTCGTGTTACGTCTGTTGGTCGCCGGTGGAGCCGAAACGTGTATCCGCCCGATCGCCGATACGTCGCGCATGACCCTTGAGGAGCTGTCCACCGACGTGTCCACGGAATACGAAGCTCTCAGCGACCGGGTGGACGTCGAGATCGACCGACAGACCAAGCACGAACTGGCGATGTTACGCGCGGTGATGGGGACCGACGACCTCGACGAACTCGTGCGTCGGGGCGTACACGCGCTGTTCCAGGGGACCGTGGACACCGGCGCGCTGGATTTTCATCTACGACAGAGCTATGACGTCACCTACGACGAATATCTCTCCGGGATGACCTACGACGAGATGCGCGGAGGATCGTACGCGCCGCCGACCGAGGACGACCGGCGGTATCAGTTTTAGCGGAGCTGTCGGCCCCAGTCCTGGGTGGCAGGACCGCACGTCTCGGCGCGTTCAGTCTCTATCAATATATTGAGATTCCCATTCGGTCCGGGCCTCGATCTCCCGGTGACCACGCCGCGTGACGGTGTAGTAATTGGTCCGTCGATCGCGCTGGCCCTTCTCGACCAAGCCCTTCTCGACCAACGTATCCAGGTTGGGGTATAACCGCCCGTGATGGATTTCGCGTTCGTAGTACTCTTCCAATTCATCCTTGATTGCGAGGCCGTGAGGCTCGTCCTTGCCGACGATCACATAGAGGAGATCGCGCTGAAATCCTGTCAAGTCGTGCATTGGGGAAGATCGCCTGCAGATACGTGTCGAATTACAATAAAAATATCGTATTGCCCGGTCGAACACGGTGCGAAGACGGTAAAGGGGCCGTGCAAGCGATTCTCCGTCGTATAACCGAACTGGTACCCGGCGCCCGCTGGATTAGTCATTCCGCGGAGCATAGGGCCGCGTTCGCGGGATGGTTGTCACGTACGGGAATCGATAGGTCGATCGGAATGGCGGCGTAACCACTCGCGATCGATCGTTCGTCGGTCAGAAAGGTAGCCTCCCGTGCAAGGCACGAGAGGCTGCCGCCCTGAATTGGTCCCCGCTGACGCTTCGGCCCTCCAAAGCGAAGCGTCACCGGAGGAGTTCGTTCGTGAGATTATAAATGTAACGAACGCTGAACAGTCACGAGCTGGGGAACATTCCTCACTCCAGCGAGACGGGAACATCGTGCCGGAGGCTCGCCGCTTTGGCCGTGTTGTACAACAGCATCGCAATCGTCATAGGTCCGACGCCGCCCGGGACGGGCGTGATGTAGTCGGCCTTCGGTTTTGCCGACTCGAACTCGACGTCGCCGACGAGCTCGTAGCCGCGATCGTTGTCGGCATCGACCCGATTGACGCCGACGTCGATCACGGTCGTGTCCTGACTCAGCATTGAGCCGTCGATGAACTCGGGGACGCCCACGGCGGCGATCACGATGTCCGCGTCGCGGGTCTTGTCCTCCAAGTTCTGAGTTCGCGAGTGACAGACGGTCACCGTCGCGTTCCCGTCGTCCTGTTTCTGGATGAGCAGGTTCGCCAGCGGCTTGCCGACGATCATCGATCGACCGACGATCACCACGTCCTTACCCTCGGTATCGATCCCCTCGGAGGCCAGCAATCGCTGAACCCCATGTGGGGTGCACGGCCGGAAGCGGGCATTGCCCGCCACGAGTCGCCCGACGTTTTCCGGATGGAACCCATCGACGTCCTTGCGCGGGTCGATACGCGCGAGGACGTTATCCTGATCGACGTGATCGGGCACCGGCATCTGGACGAGAATGCCGTGAACGTCCGGATCGTCGTTCAGATCGTCGATCGTCTCATATAGCTCATCGGCGGGAGCGTCCGGGCCGAGTTCGACGTGGATCCCCTCGATCCCGACTTCCTCGCAAGCGCGCTGTTTCATCGACACGTACGTCTCGCTTGCGGGGTCCTCGCTCATGAGCACCGTCGCGAGTCCAGGGGTGATTCCAGCGTCCTCGAGCGTGTCCACCGCACCGGCGACGGACTCGCGCACCGTAGCCGCCACCTCGTTCCCGTCGATAACGGTCGTCATCGGTTGTAGAGGCCCGCGGCAGGCCCATAAAGATCTGGATCACGGGTTAC
>CAYSMB010000015.1:0-18949 GCA_964432005.1 uncultured Halobacteriales archaeon | reverse complement strand
GAGCCAGCGCCGATCACCACGAAGTCAAAGGATTCAGTTTGGGAGGCCATGCATCCCGCTGGGCCCACACGACCGTTAAACCTCGGCGGGTCCGACTGCCACCGACCGGCGACCTATCCCTCGGCAGCCGCCGGCTCCTCCGCGACCGCCGCGTATTTATCCTGAAACTCCTGGATCAATCGACCCATCTTGGCGTACCAGTCGTCCAACATCCGTTCCATGTCCGTGGCGATCTCGGCCGGTTCGATCGGTTCGTAGACGTGATAGTATCCGCCTTGATCGTAGTTGATCTGTTCCTTCTCCACGAACCCGCTTTCGAGGAGTCGCTGGATCGATCGGTACGCGGTCGAGCGTTCGCGATCCACGGCCTCGGCGACCTCGTCGATCGTCAGTGACCGATCGCTTTCGACCAAGACGCGAAAACACTCCTTGTCGAGTTCCTTGAGACCATGGATGCATTCCAGCAACCCCTCACATTCCATGTCCATCCGGAGTTCCTCGACCATCGCATGCGCCATAGGATAGCGTCGTTAGACCGACGGCGGGCAAAAGGGTTTTGCGTGGGTCGCACACGATCGATCGAACATTACGGCGTAAGGGGACGGGCCGCAATCGCGACGGTTTCGGGGCGGACGCGACGCTCGATGATTTCGAAGTCCGCCGCGTGCAGCTGATCGACGATCTCGTCGGGGCCGTAGCGCTCGTTCACCGGCGGGCCCTCCTCGCCCGTTCCCGCCCGGGACCAGTCGACGGTCACCAACCGACCCCCCGGGCGGAGGACGCGCGCGATTTCGCCCATCGCCTCGGGGGAATAGTACTCGTGGTGGGTGTCCACCGAGAAGGCTCGGTCGACGGAGTTACTGACGAGGGGAAGGGCGTGGGCCGCGGCGGTGACGAGTCGGGTGTTCGAGGGCCGACCCGCGCGGACGAAGCGGCGATGCATCGCCGCTTGCAGGTCGATGGCGACAAGGCTGCCGACGAACGGGGCGACTTGCCGGGCGAAGAAGCCGGTGCCCGAACCGAGATCCACGACGCGGTCTCGCCCGTTCGGCGTGAGCAGCTCGACGAGTTCCTCCCTCGAACAGAACCGGTATCGAGCGGGGTCCTCGAGCGCGTCCGCCCGCTCGATTGGAAAGGTGTGATAGCCCATTAGTATCCCCTACGGGTCCCGACGGATTATGCCGTCGCTCGCTCGGGGCGCTTGGTCCGGCGGCAACCTCACCCGGCTGGACCGTCAGAGCCTTCGATCCGGGCTCCGGTGGGCCGCATATGATCGCCGAGAACGGCTGGTCCGCTCTCGCGGGCGCGATCTTCGCGAGGAGACCCTGGTCGCGGAGGAAAACCGCATGAACGTCGCGGACTTGCGGGCCGCGACCCCGGCGCTCGAGGAGATCACGTACCTGAACTTCGGAGCGACGGGTCCGAGCCCCCGCCCGGTGGTCGAAGCAATGTCGGGCTATCTCGAGCGCCACGAGTACGAGGCGCCCATCCAGGAGGGCGTGTATCCGATGGCGTTCGAGACATACGAGAACGCCCGCGAGAGCATCGCCGGGTTCATCGGCAGTGACCAGGGGGACGTCGCCTTGACGCACAGTACGGCCGACGGGATCGGTCGGTTCATCGGAGCGATGGACTGGGAACCCGGCGACGTGGTCGTGCGCACCGACATGGAGCACCCGGCAGTCAATCTCCCGCTCGAACGACTCGCCCGCCATCACGATGTCGAGATTCGGGTGCTCGAAAGCGAAGAAGGACACCTCGACGAAGCCGAGGTCATCGAAGGCGTGCGAGGTGCCGATCTCGTCGTACTGAGTGCCGTGACCTGGACCCACGGAACCCGGCTCTCGGTCGCCGATTACACGGAGATCGCGCACGCGGCGGGGGCTACCGTACTCGTCGATGCCGTGCAGGCAGTGGGCCACGTCCCCGTCGACATGAGGAGGTGGGGTGCCGACGCCGTCGCGGCGTCCGGGCACAAATGGCTGCTCGGGCCGTGGGGTAGCGGGTTCCTGTACGTCGATGGGGCGGTCGCGGCGGACCTCGAGCCGGGGATGATCGGATATCGAGGCGTCGTGGACTCATCGCGGGCGCCCTACGAGCTCGAGGCGGGGGCGGCGCGGTTCGAGATCGGGACCGCCAACCCCGCACCACATGTCGGGGTCTCGACCGCGATCGATTTAATGGAAGACATCGGTCAGGAAACGATTACCGACCGGATTCTAGCGCGAGCCGACCGACTCGTCGACGGCCTGCCCGACGCCTCGGTCGTCGGGCCCGCCCGCCCCGAATCGGGTCTCGTCACGATCGGGGTGGACGACCCGGAAGCGGCGGTCGATCGGCTCGCGGAAGCGGGATTCGTCCTCCGGTCGCTTCCCGAGCCGGCCGCCATCCGGGCATCGGTGCACGCATTGAATACGACCGAGGAGATCGACGGGTTGATCGACGCGATCGACGACCTCCGCCAGTAGCAGCCACCACTCGTGGACCTTTGACCCAAACGTGAGTCCGGAGCTGGCCGGAACGGCTACCGTCCCGTGGAATCGTGCGGGTGCCCGGCTCTGCGTTGGACGTCCTGGCCGGCTTCGAGATACCGGTTCGGAATATGGCGCTGTAGCGACGTCGGCACGAGACGGGCGATCGACGCGGCGAGGTCAGCGAACCGACGACGTAGCGCCGCATAACCCATCGAGACGAGAAGGAGGCCTAGAATCCACGGGTGCGCCCCCGTGGGACCGAGCAACAGGAGGGGAAGCGCGAGCGCGCCGGTCAGTGCCAGATCCGCCGGGGCCCCATCGTAGGGAATCGCTCGACGCGGGGCGATCCATCGCCCGTGGAGGTGCGAGTAGACCGCCCGATCCGAGGTGCCCTTCCATGGCCGCAGCTCCAGGCCGCCGCCGAACACGTCCATGAGGGCATGGAGCGCCGCGGCGGTCACCCCCACGGCGAGACCCACCACCGCTGGCGACGGGAATGCGAGCGCGAGCCCGCTCGCAAGGATCGCCGCCCCGCTCCCGAGAAACGGGTAATGCAACGTCCTGCGGTGGCCGGCGTAGAGATCGGCGTCGGGGAGGATTCCGCCGAGGAATCCAGCCAGGAAGGCGACCGGGGCGAACTCCGGGCTTGCCATTGCGACCGGCAACGCAACTGCCATCCCGCAGAGCCCATGGGAGGTCGCCATCATTGTGACGGCCTGTAGGCAACGAGATTCATATGACCCTTCCGGCCGAGCGTCGAATCGATTTCCAAGCGATGGGAACGGTCCAAAGGTTCACGCTTGTTCCGCACGTTCCCTGTTGCGCATGAACTTCGACGAATTCACCGGCGAGATCCAGCACCGCCTCGGGCTTCCCGATACGGGCCGGACGGTTCGAGCGATCCGCGCCACCCTCATGTCATTGGGCGAGCGATTGCCGGAGGGCCAGTCCGAAGACTTCGCGGCCTCGTTGCCGATCGAGATCAAATGGTACATGACCGGCGCCGTCCGCGAGCACGGACAGCGCTTCGATTGGCGGGAGTTCGTGGACCGCGTTCGCGAGCGGGAGGGTGCAGGGGTCGATTCCGCGGAGGCAGCTTATCACGCCCGCGCAGTCGTGGATCTTACCAGCGAGGTCGCGCCGCGGTCCGATTTCGAACAGCTTCGCGACGCCCTCCCGGAGGGCGAGGAGGACTGGCACAACCTCTTCGAGCTGGTCGATGCAGGAGATGGAGAGACGGCCCGGGAAGCGGACAATCCGCCGTGAACAGCTGGCCGTGGGTCTCAAACGCGTCTAATTTCTCGATCACCCGAGTAGTCCGGCACCTCTCGAGTGATGTCGTGGGTCCTCCCAGCCGTCGCGCTGGCCGGGTTACTCCCGGAATGGGAGGGATCGGCGTGACGGCCGTCCGTAACGGGAATTCCCCGGCTGTCGTCAATGCGGCCGTCTATGTGTTTTTCGAGCTCGTACCCGTCCTCGAAGGTCTCCTCGTCCGGCACGTGGGGCGATGGGTCGGCCTGTATCCCACCCTTCCGATTGCGATCGGAACGGTGGGCCTGTTTCACGCATATGGGTGCTCTCGCCATGGCGACGTCGAGTCTCCTCGTCATGACCAACTCGGCCCGGCCCATCGCCGCCAACTGACGGACGGTGCTTCCGGGGCGTGAGGATTGGAGCCGTGGTATAAGGCCGTGGGATGTCAAACGAGGACGATTATGTACGAAACCATCCTGATGCCGACCGACGGGAGTTCGCATTCGGTGCGCGCGGGCGAGAAGGCTGCCTATATAGCACAGCGGTTCGACGCGAGCGTACACTTATTGCACGTGATCGACGTCGAGCGCGCTGCTGGCGTATTCAGCGCCGGCGGTGTCGAAACACAGTTCCTCGAGTACCTCTCGAATGAGGCCGAAAACGTCCTCGATTCGACCGTGCCCGCGCTCGAAGGTGTCGGGACGGTCGATCGAACCGTGGCGGAGGGCGAGCCGGCTGACACGATTCTCGAGCAGGCCGACGCGGTCGATGCGGACCTGATCGCTATGGGGACCCACGGGCGGACCGGGCTGCGACGGTATTTAATCGGGAGCGTGACCGAGCGGGTCGTGCGGCGTGCCCAAGCGCCGGTCTTGACCGTTCGAGCAACGGACCGGAGTCCCGTGGACGGCGGGTACGAGGACATCTTGATCCCCACCGACGGGAGCGAGTCGGCGGAGGCGGCCGTCGAGCACGGCTTGGAGATCGCGGAGCGAACCGGGGCGCGCGTCCATTCCGTGTTCGTGCTCAACGAGTCGGAACTGGTCGGGTATCCGGACGAGTACGCCTCCGGAGACCTCCGCAGTCGCCTCGAGCGAACCGGCGCCGCTGCGACGGGCGAGATCGCCGACCGGGCCGAACGGCGTGGGTTGGAAACCCGCACGGAGCAACGGATCGGTCTGCCGGCCAGCGAACTCCTCGATTACGCCGAGGAAGCCGGCATCGATCTACTGGCGATGGGAACGGCCGGCCAGACCGGCCCGAGTCGCTTCCTTCTCGGGAGCACGACCGAACGCGTCATCCGTCACGCCGACGTCCCGGTCGTTGTCGTGAACACCCGTGAGGATCGGCCGGGGTGACCGATCCGATTTCGAGCGAGCGCGATTCCATCGGCCAAAGAACCAAACGGGTACGCCCGTTTCGTGGGCTATGACGATGTTCGGGGGGTTCGACGCCGTCGGTCGTCGGCGATACGGAGGCGGTCGAATCACATGAGCGACCGGGACATCGAGGCACTATGCTTCGACGTGTTCGGGACCGTCGTCGACTGGCGGAGTGGGGTGATGCGGGAAGGCGAGGCGCTCGGCAACGATCGGAATATCGACGTCGATTGGGCGGCCTTCACTGATGCCTGGCGGGAGGAATACGGGCCCTCGTTGGCCCGGGTGCGCGAGGGTGAGGACGACTGGCGGAACCTCGACGCGCTCCACCGCGATTCCCTCGAGGGGGTGCTCGAGCGGTTCGGGATCACCAGGTTGTCGGGGCCCGATCGCGAGCGGCTGATCGGTGCGTGGCACCGCCTTGATCCCTGGCCCGATACATTGGCGGGGCTTAACCGACTCAAACCCCGATACGTTATCGCGCCGCTATCGAACGGGCACGTGCGGTTGCTGACGAACATGGCCAAACGGGCCGGGATCCCTTGGGACCTGATTTTGTCCTCGGAGCTCGCGAAGGATTACAAGCCCGACGCGTCGGTCTATCGGACGGCCATCGATCTCCTCGATGTCGATCCGGCGCAGGTAATGATGGTCGCAGCGCATGAAGGTGACCTCGAGGCGAGCCAGGCCGTCGGCATGAAGACCGGATTCGTCCATCGGCCAAACGAGTGGGGTCGATCGGCCGAGCCCGATCCGAAGCCCGACCCGGGGGAATTCGATCTCGTCGTCGACGATCTCATCGAACTCGCCGATCGACTCGGGGCGCCGCCGATAGCCCGGTAGGGACGCGAGCGCCCCGCCACGCTGGGCGTTTAAACATGTCCGCGCCGAACGCCGGGTATGTCAGTGGAATCCATCCTCGTGCCGACCGACGGCAGCGAGGGTGCCATGGCGGGTGCTCGGCGAGCGATCGAGCTCGCCGCGGCGGTGGGGGCGGATCTGCACGTCCTCTCGGTCGTCGATACCCGCGAAATCGAGCCCGCGGAGGCAGAGATGGAAACGGGCGTGGCCGGGGACCCGCGGGCGGTCCTCTCCGAGCACGCCGAACGAATTTCCGATGCCGCGGCGAGCCAAGCTCGCGGGTTTCTCGGTCGAGACGTGCGGGTATCCATCGAGACCGGGGTTCCGGTCGAGTCCATCAACGCGTATGTCGAGACCCACAGGATCGATCTGATCTGTATGGGCACCAAGGGACGGACGGGGATCGAACGTGTCCTCCTGGGAAGCGTCGCCGAGAAGACTCTTCGCTCCGCCTCAGTCCCAGTGCTCACTGTCTCACCGGCGGCCGATATCGAGAAAATCGGCCAGACGAATTACGACGACATCCTGCTACCGACCGACGGAAGTCAGGCTTCCGAGCAGGCGGTCGAGTGGGGCATCGATCTCGCGGTCACGCTCGATGCGACCGTCCACGCACTCTACTCGGTGGATACCCGCCGATACGGCAACATGGAGGACGTGGCGGCGATTCACGAGGCGCTCGAGAGGACTGGCCGGGATGCCCTCGATCGGATCCGCGACGCGGCTGGAGTAGCCGAGGTTCCGGTGACGGGACACCTCGCGAGTGGCTCCCCGGCGAACACGGTACTGGCCAATGCCGATGAGCTCGACGTCGATCTGATCACGATGGGGACCCATGGCCGATCGGGCGTGAACCGGTATCTGATCGGTAGCGTGGCCGAGACCGTCGTTCGCCGGGCCGCGGTTCCGGTCTGTAGCGTCCCGATCGGATAGCGCGGGATTGGCTCAACCTATATGTCGATTGATGCGAAATCCGTTAGGAGATCGCCATGGATTCGCGCTGGTGGCCGCGCCTCTTTTTCGGTACCGGCCTGCTACTAGCGAGCAGCTTGTTGATTCACCTGGTCATCTTCGATCAGTTGGAGCCGTTTCATCTCGCGATCGACCTCATCATCATCGGTGGTGCGGCGACGGGATTCCTGTACGCCGCCTACTGGTATGCCAGCGGACCCGCGACGGTGGTTCAACCCCGGACGCTCCTGGGGTGGATACTCGGCTCGGGCGCGCTGTTTATGGGACTCGGCGCGATCGCGTTGTACCTCGGTTCCGAGGAGGTCACTGAGCCCGAGCTCGTCGAGGTGCTGCACAACGGCGCGGCCGCCGGCTTGCTCGCGGGGCTGCTGGTCGGCACGATCCATCTCGAGGCGATTCGACACGCCCAGGCGGCTGCCCGAGCCGAAGCACGGGCGGAGGCGTTTCTCGAGGAGCAGGAACGCTTCGACCGTCTCAACGATCTACTACGCCATTACATCCTCAATGCCGTGAACGTGATCACCGGCTATACCCACCTCCTCGAGGAGGAGGGCACGGACAATCACGAGGGGGCGGTCGAAACGATCGAGAACCGCGCGCGGATGATCGCGACGCTCATCGAACACGTACAGTCCATCCAGGCGAGGGACGTCGAGACAGATGCGAGCGCATTGAGCGACCTCGTCGACGAGGCGGTGGGGACGGGGCGACGGACGGATGGACTCGACGTCCATCCCCCCGACGTCGTCCCGGAAGCCATGACCCGAGGGACGCATCTATCCGACGCCATCACGTTGCTGTCTCAGGTCATGACCGATCTGGCAGGCGACGCAGGGACCCTGACGATCAGGTGCCCCCGCCGGGATGATGGAGCGACGATTGCGATGGTGGTCGGTCCCGCCCGACTGCCGGAATCCGCCGAATTGGCCCTCGAGGAACCCGTCGGATCGGCGGTCGGCCTTCGCGTTTATCTGGCCCAACGGCTGCTCGGGGCGGACGGGGAGATCCACCTCCGCGAGGGAGATGATGAAACCGTGACCTGTGAGATCCTGATTCACTCCGTCGTGAGCCCGACGGACGAACGGTAGACCATCGGCGAGCGGGGAGACGCGGCGAGCCAACAAAATCCCACGGCTTCTTTTTCTTGCCCCTTCTCGAAACGGCCGTGGCGCAGTCCGAGCGAAAAGGCGTCGACATGACCAGCGGGGCGATCGCGCCGAAGCTGCTCTATTTAGCCTGGCCGCTCGTTGTCGGGAACCTCCTCCAAACGGTGTACAATGTGGTCGACATCTTCTGGGTCGGCCGGGTGAGCTCCGAGGCGGTGGCGGGCGTGTCGCTCATGTTCCCGCTGGCGTGGATGTTCATATCGACCGCAATGGGGCTGACCGCGGCGACGATCGCGCTCGTCTCCCAGCACGTGGGCGCAGGCAATACCCGAGAGGCCGATCGCGTGGTCGGCCAGTCGATCCTCCTCGCCCTCGCCGTGGCGGGCGTGCTGACCACGTTCGGCTGGACGTTCCGGCGGCGCTTGCTGTCCCTGATCGGGGCGGAGGGGCAGGTCTTCACGGAGGCAATGGCCTATATCGAAGTCATCTTCCTGGCCCTTCCGCTGACGTTCCTGTTTTTCGTGTTTCGTGCGGCACTGCAGGGTGCCGGCGACACCAACACCGCGATGTGGCTCATGGTCATCTCGGCCGGCATGAACGTCGTGCTCGACCCGTTCCTGATTCTCGGCTGGGGCCCGTTCCCCGCTATGGGGACGCGGGGGGCGGGCTGGGCTACATTCGTGGCGCGGGCGTTTGCCACCGGCGCGGGCATCTACATCCTTTTGCGCGGGGGTTTCGGGGTCCGTCTCCGGATTCCCGATCTCCGCCCGGACCCCAGCTTGTTGAGTGAGCTGATCGACGTCGGATATCCAGCCTCGCTGGACGGATGGGCGCGGAGTTTCGCGGCCGTCGTCATGGCCGCGTTCGTCGCGCCGTTCGGGACTGCCGTCATCGCGGCCTACGGCATCGGTGCGCGCTTGATGTCGGTGACCTGGTCGGTGGCCGGGGCAGTCGGGCAAGCTGCCGCGACGGGGGTGGGGCAGAACCTCGGGTCGGACACGCCCGACCGCGCGGCCAGGTTGACGTGGGTCGCGACCGGCGGGACGATGCTGTTCCTCCTGGGCGTCGCGGGTGTCTGTGTCGCCTTCCCCGAAATCGCCGTGGGGATTTTCGTCGACGACCCGGCCGTCATTCGCGAGGGACGGATGTTCCTCTGGATCGTCGCGCCCTTCTGGACGTTGTTCGGCGGAACGATGGTCATTCAGGGGGCGTTCCGCGGGGCCGGGGACACGAAGGTCGCGATGGGACTCTCGTTCCTCTCGCGGTGGATCTTCCGGGTCCCGCTGGCGCTCGTGCTGGCGTTTTCCGTTTCGATCTCGATCCCCGGGACCGACGTCACCGTGGAGTCATTCGGGATCGGGGTCATCGGGGTCTGGATCGCGTTCGCGATCGGTGCCTTCGGCGCCTTTCTGGTCGCGAGCTTCTGGTTCCGGCTCGGCCGGTGGACCGAAGGTATCGTGGAGACGGCCGAGGACATCCCGGCCGTGGACCAACCGACCGACCGGTCGGATGTCCCCGGACGCGATTGATGGTACCTACAGCCGACGCAACAAACCCTGACCGTTCTCGTGCATCTCGTAGTTGTTGAACAGACAGTAGACGCGATCGTGTTCCGCGCGCTCAAGGCGGGTCGCCAGCTCGTCGAGCTCCGAATCGGAGTACTCGTAGTCGTAATTATATCGTTCCTCGTTGCGACCGTGCAGACGGGTGTAGAGCACTTCGTGATCGCCCGCGGGGGATTTTCGGAAGAGATCGACGACGTGGATCAATCCCAACTCCCGACAGAGCTCGCCGACGCGTTCGCGGTCCTCGAGCCACTCCCCCCGTGGTTCCCAGGCGAGATCAAAGCCGTCGTCGGCATGGACGTCGACGAATCGTCGAAGGTTCGCGACGTGTTCGTCAGTCGGGGAGAAGGAGGGTGGCGTCTGGATGAGGATGATCGAGGCATCGAGGGCATTCGCCCGATCGCAGAGTCGGTCCCAGGCCGCGTCGACCGCATCGGTCGGGGCGAGGTACCCGACGTCACCTTGCCAGGATTCGGGAATGTCCTCGCGGTGATCGTTCCAGGTGGGACTCGACCATGGGTGAGTGATGGCCTGCCAGGCCTTCACGGTGAACTCGAAATCGTCCGCGGCCTCTCGACGCCACCGTTCGGCCGTCGAGGTCTGGGGCAACGAGTAAAACGTCCGGTTGAGTTCGCCGACATCGAAGGTGTCCGAGTACGCGTGGAGGAGACTCTCGTACTCGCTTTTCCTCGACTCACGGGGATCGTAGTACCGGTACCCACACGTTCCCACGCGGACCGAATCGCTCATGTCCACGATCCACTGCCTCCGGCACAAAATCAATGACGGCCCGCGGGGGTCTGACTATGCGTACTGCTCTTCGAGTTCTTTGACCCGCTCGTAATCGGTAAGCTCGTTCCGGAGCTCGAAGGAGGCGATACGGTCAAGGATGTCGCCGGTCGTCCCCGCCTCCTCGATGTGCTCGGCGACCTCGACCATCGTCACCATCGCCGCCCGGAGGAGTGAGTTCGGGAAGATCACCAGATCGAACCCGAAGGATTCGAGTTCCTCCGTGGTACACATCGGCGTCTTGCCGTACTCGACCATGTTGGCCATCACCGGCGCGTCGATCTCCGCACAGAACTCCCGCATTTCCGACTCGTCCTGGGGTGCTTCCGGGAAGATGAGATCCGCGCCCGCGGCGGCGTAGGCGTTCGCCCGTTCGATGGCTGCGTCGATCCCCTCCACGGCGCGGGCGTCGGTGCGTGCGGTAACCACGAAATCATCACTCCGCCGGGCCCCGACGGCGGCCTCGACCTTGCGGACCATCTCGTCCGTCGGGATCAGCGCCTTGTCCTCGAAATGACCGCATTTCTTCGGGAACTGCTGGTCCTCGATGTGTAGCGCCGAAGCGCCTGCCCGTTCGTAAGCGCGGACCGTGCGCCGGACGTGGAGCGCGTTGCCGTATCCCTCGTCGGCGTCCGCGAAGATCGGAAGCTCGACGGCCTCGGCGAGATACTGGATGTGATCGCGCATTTCGGGCAGGGTCACAAAGCCCGTATCCGCGATGCCGAGCTTGGTGTTCGAAACGCCGGCACCGGACAGATACACCGCCTGGAAGCCGCTTTTCTCGACGATCTTCGCTGATAGTGCGTCGTACGACCCCGGCAAGACCGCGATGGCATCGTCCTTGATGAGCTCGCGTAGGCGTGCGTGACGATCGGCCATATTCACCGACGGTCGAACGCGGAGGTAAGCCCACCGGTCCGGCGGGATCAGTTGGCTTTTCACCATCAGCGGCGACCGAGCGGTCATGTCCGCGCCCCTGGCCGAGCGATTGGCCGCATACGCCGACGAACTCGCGTACGATGACCTCGATCGGGCGACCGTCGACCGGGTGAAAGACCGGATCGTCGACTCGCTGGCCTGCGCGTACGCGGCCATGGGCGACACCCCCGTCGAAGGGACGCTCGCGTGGGCCGACCGGAAGGACGGTTCGCCCACGGCCCCGGTCATCGACGGGGGGCGTTCCGCGACCGACGCCGCCGCGATGGCCAACGGGGTGCTCGTTCGATACCTGGATTGGAACGACACCTACCTCTCGGCCGAACCCGGTCATCCGTCGGACAACCTGGGGGCGATCCTGGCCGTCGCCGGGGCCGAGGAGGCCACCGGCGAGGAAACCATCCTCGCGACCGCGCTGGCCTACGAACTGCAGTGCCGGCTCTGTGACGCGGCGTCGCTTCGGGCCCATGGGTTCGATCACGTCAATTACGGGCTCGTCTCCGCGACTCTCGCCGTCGCGAAGCTCATCGGGCTGGACCGCGAAGGGATGACCCACGCGGTCAACATCGCGCTGAACGCCCACGTCGCATTACGACAGGCGCGTGCCGGGGAATTATCCGAGTGGAAGGGGATGGCATTCGGGAACGTCGATCGAAACGCCGTCGTGGCCGCCGAACTCGCCCGTGAAGGCATCGAGGGGCCGGCTCCGATCTTCGAAGGAGAGTTCGGGTTCTTCAACCAGGTATCCGGAGAATTCGACGTCGACATCTCCTCGTTCGGGGGCCATGGTGGGGACTTCAAGATCAACGAGACGTACGTGAAATTTTATCCCGTGGAGTATCACGCCCAAGCGGCCGTCAACTGCGTGTTCGCGCTCACGGAGCAGCACGGGATCACCGCCGCCGATATCGAACGCATCGAGAACGAAACCTACGAGGCCGGCGTGAGTATCATCGCGGGCGGCGAGAAGAAATGGCGACCGCAGACCCGTGAGACGGCCGACCATTCGATGCCGTACTGCATCGCGCGGGCTTTCCTCGATGGGGAGATGACCCTCGAGCAGTTCCGGGCGGACAAACTCACCGAGCCCGCCGTTCAGGAGCTCATGGATCGTGTCACCGTCGAAGAGAATCCCGAGTTCACCGAGCGCTATGGCGAGAGCTTCCCGCATCGGATGGTGGTCACTACGAGCAACGGCAACGAGTACGATCACGCCGTGGAGTATCCGAAGGGACACTTCGAAAACCCGGTTTCCGACGAGGAACTCGAGGAGAAGTTCGCGGTCGGGACGGAGGGGCGGCTGGGGCCCGTAGAACGCGATGCCGTGCTCTCGGCCGTCCGGGACCTCGAAGATCGCGAGGACATCTCGGCGTTCATGGATCCTCCGCAGGCGTGAATCGTGATGCCGCAAGACCGCCACGAACCGATCGACTACGCAAACATACTTGGACGCACTCCTCGGAAGGGGCGACATGGCTGAATCGTCCGAGTGGCGCCGGAAGCTCCGGGTGCTCCGGAGCAAGCGCGATGCCACCCGCTATCAGATTCTCGTCGAGATAGCGCAACGTCAGCCGGCGGTCAACCAAGCCGAGATCGCCGAGGCGGTCGGGGTCACGCCGCAGGCGATCAGCGAATACCTCAACGGGCTCGTCGAAGAGGACCACGTGAAAAAGCTCGGACGGGGGCGGTGGGAGGTCACCGCCCAGGGGGTCGACTGGTTGATCGAGCAGACGGACGACCTCCGGGAGTTTACGGAGTTCGTCTCCGAGGAAGTCATCGAGCGCGGCGATATCGAGCCGGCGATCGCCGAGGGACCGATCGCCGAGGGGGATCGGGTGACGCTCGCGATGCGCGACGGCGTGCTGTACGCGATCCCCGACGAGGACGGACCCGCGACCGCGACCGCGATCACCGACGCGGCACCCGGCGAGGACGTCGGCGTACGGGACATCTCCGGACTGCTGGATTTCGAGCTCGGCCACGTCACGATCGTCGTGCTTGCACCGGTCCAAGACGGGGGGAGTCGGTCGCTCGAACGCGGAGACCTCCTCGGGCTCGTCGAGGAACACGACGTGATCGCCGTCGATCGTCCGGAGGGGCTCGCAGCCGTTCGGCGGGCGGAGGTGACACCGGATCTCCGGTTCGGCGCGGAGTACGGCGTTCAGGAAGCCGCGGTCAAAGGCCAAAACGTGCTGCTCGTGACGGTGACCAACGCGCTTTCTCGCCACACGGATCGGCTACGGGACTATGACATCCCCTACGATGTCATCGAAGCCCACGCGGACGGCTAATCGAAAACCCGTCCCACCAGTCAGGAGGAAACTGGCCCGGGCGATCATTGACGCTCGAGTGGGATCACCTGAACGGAATCGGTCACCGGGTTGGTGCGCACCGCCGCGGGCGTTCCGAACACGCGTTCGAGATTCTCCGCGGTGAGCACCGTTTCCGGGGAGCCATCGTCGACGACGTTCCCCTCGTCGAGGAGAATGAGTTCGTCGCAGAACCGCGCCGCGAGATCGAGGTCGTGGATCGCGGCCAGGACCGTCGTGCCCCCATCGACCAGTTCACGGACGAGTTCGAGGGTCCGAAGTTGGTGGTTGATGTCCAAACTCGCCGTGGGCTCGTCGAGCAACAAGACGGGTGTCTCCTGGGCGATCGCCCGGGCCAGGAGCACGCGTTGGCGCTCGCCGCCGCTGAGTTCGCTCACCATACGATCGGCGAACTGGGCCACCTCCGTTCGCTCCATCGCTCGGTCGACTGCGTCACGATCGCTCCCGTCGCTGCGACCCATCCGATCGAGATAGGGTGTCCGTCCCATTGCGACGAGTTGCCGGACATCGAAATCAAAGGCCAGCGAGGTGTCCTGCGGGACGACCGCCACCGCGCGACTCACCGCCCGCGAGGACCGCTCGTGGACGTTCATCCCGGTTACGGTAACCGTCCCCTCATCCGGCGTTATCGCCGCGGTGATCGTGCGCAACAGGGTCGTCTTGCCCGCCCCGTTCGGCCCGATGATGCCGACCAACTGGCCGGGATCGGCCGTGATGCTCCCGCCATCCACTGCGAGCACGTCTCCCAATCGAACGGTGACGTCTTGGACCGCCACGATCGGTTGCCCAGCGGAGGAGTTGTTCGGTCGGCTCATAGCGCGTAAACCCTCCGTTTGCGGAGCAAGTAGAGGAAAAACGGCGCCCCGATCGCCGCAGTCACGATCCCAACGGGGATCTCCGCCGGACCGGAACGGGCGACGGTGTCGGCGGCGACGAGGAAGCTCGCCCCGACGAGTGCGCTCGTGGGCAACAAGATGCGATGATCCGGTCCGACCACGAGCCGCATCATGTGGGGCACGATGAGGCCGACGAAGCCGATCACGCCGGAGACAGCGACGGCCGCCGCTGTCACGATGCTCGAGACCCCGAGCAAGATCCGTTTCGTGCGTACGACCTCGATGCCGAGATTGTGCGCCTCCTCTTCGCCCAACAGGAGGACGTTCAGCTCGTGTCCGTACGCGAGCAAAATGGCGACGAAGATCGGCAGGACGAACGCCAGCATCCGCACCCGTCCCCACGTCGCGTAGTGGAGATGGCCCATCAACCAGTAGACCGCCTCCTCGAGGTTGTGCCCGCTCCGGAGCAACAGAAACGAGATCACGGCACCGAGGAACGTCTGTATCGCGACGCCCGCCAGGAGGAGCGTCGCCACTGGCGTTCGCCCGTCTTCGGTGGCGATCGCGTATACGAGAAACGCCGCCACGATCCCGCCCACGAACGCGGCCGTCTGGAGTTCGAACGACCACGGGAGCGCGATCGGGAGCGTGAGGACCGCGACGGCGCCAACCGCCGCGCCGGACGAGACGCCGATGATCGACGGATCCGCCATGGGATTCCGAAAGAAGCCCTGCATGACCGTCCCCGCGATCGCCCGGGCGCACCCGACCAGGGCCCCCAGCAGGATCCGGGGCATCCGGATCTGCCAGACGATCTTGGTATGCGGTTCGGAGACGTCAAACGCGAACACGGAGACATATTCGATGCGGAAGGGCAACGACTGCTGATGGGCGCCGGAACCGGGCCCGGTGGGCAGGGGGACCGCCATTTCGTTGAGCAGGATCTTGAGGACGACGACCGGATCGATCCGCACGGGCCCGATCGCAACGCTCGCTGCGATCGTAAGACCGAGAAGGCCCGTCAACCCCGCCGTCCAGCCGATCGTGCGGGGGCGGATGTGCATCGTTTCCAAGCGGGCTTGCATTAGATAAATATTTGTTGGATAAGTGGGCTCTCCCCGGTATGCGCAAGCACCTCGTCGTCGTCCTGACCGCCGTCCTGGTGGTCGGTCTCGCAACGCCGATCGCGACGGGCGACCCGGTCCAGCAAGCATCGACCCCGGAGCTCGAGTGCGAGTTTCCGACAACTGTGATGGACGCGACCGGCACGGAAGTAACGCTCAACGAATCCCCGGATCGCATCGTTACGACAGCCCCGAGCGCCGCCCAGACGATGTGGGAGATCGGAGCGTTCGACCGTGTGGTGGGACTCACCCAATTCGCTACCTATCTCGGGGGTGCCGATGAGAAGACACAGATCTCCGGCGAAGAGGACGTCGTCGTGGTCGAGCGGGTCATCGATATCGAACCGGATCTCGTGCTCGCGCCGAACGAGACCGACCCGAACAAGCTCGATCAACTGCGCGAGGCCGGGCTAACGGTGTTTCACTTTGCGGCCGAAGAGGACCTCGATGACGTGTTCAATACGACCGCTCGGATCGGTGAACTCGCTGGCGCCTGCGAGGGGGCGCGTGAAACCCTCGACTGGATGGACGCGGAACTCGAGATCGTGGATGCGGCCGTGGAAGCCCAGGACAGGCCCGGCGCGATGTACATCTTCTATGACTTCACGGTTGGCTCGGACACGTTCATCTCGGAAATGATCGAGCGAGCCGGCGGAACGAACCTGGCCGCTGAGGCGGGCATCGAGGGATATGCGCCGATCAGTGACGAGGTCGTCATCGAGCAGGATCCCGAATGGATCGTCCTGAATTCGAACGATCCCGCCTTGCCCAACTCCGATGCGATCAACGAAACGACGGCTGCCGAGGAGGACCAGTTCGTCGTCGTCCAGATCGAACACCTCAACCAGCCGGGGCCCCGGAACGTCCTCGCGGTCGTGACCATGGTGGAGCACTTCCATCCCGACGCATACGAGGAAGCGAAGGAAGCCGCGGCATCTGAGGATGATGAACCGGACGATTCTGGTACCACGGATGGCGAGGGGGATGATTCGGAGGCGGACGGAACCGCTGACAGCGATGCCGATACTGGTGAAGAGGATGGAGGGGCCGACAACGAGATCCCCGGCTTCGGACCCGTCGTTGCCGCCATCGGAGTGCTATTCGCCTCGTACCTCCGCCGTCGGGCTTGATCGCGACCTGTCGAGATCCCTACCCAGGTCTGGCCCCTCGAGAGGTGGCTCGTCAAGCTCCTTTTATCGGGAGCGATCGGGTAGATTCGGCCCGATCAACGCTCCTCGATGGGTTCGTATGCCAACCCGGTTTCGCCCACGTAATGCACCCTGGGACGGAGCAACCGGTTGTCCGCGAGTTGCTCGACGATGTGGGCCGACCATCCCGCTACACGTCCCATCGTGAAAATCGTCGTGTTAAACGCCGGCGGGATCCCCATCGTCCGATAGAAGATTCCCGAGTAGAGGTCGGTATTCGGCCAGATACCATGTTCGCCGAGATGCTCCGCCACCTCCTCGCGGAGCACGTTCGCCGTCGCGAACCACCGCTGGACGTCACCACTGGGGCCCATGGCTTCGATGGCTTCCCGGAAATGTCGACACCGCGGGTCGGTCGTGCGGTAGACCCGATGGCCGAACCCGGGAATCCGCTCGTCGTGGGCCAGTCGCTCTGCAACCCAGTCCTCGACGTTGTCGGGGTCCCCGATGTCGTCAAGTGCCTCGACGACCGTCTCCGTCGCGCCGCCGTGGAGAGGCCCCTGGAGCGTGCCGATGGCAGAGGTGATCGCGGCGTACGCGTGTGCCCTCGTTGACGCGGTCACGATGCTCGCGAACGTCGAGGCGTTCATGCCGTGTTCGGCATACAGGATCATCGCCCGGTCGAGGGCCCGCGCACGGACCTCGGCCGGTTCCTCCCCCGAAAACATGTTGAGGAAGTTCGCCGCGTGGCCGAGATCGTCCCGGGGATCGACCGGCTCATGACCCTCGCGATATCGATGGGTCGCCGCGACGATGGTGGGGGCCTTGGCGATGATTTCATAGAGGTGGTCGGTCAGCCGCTCGTCGACGTTCGTAGGATCGTCGACGTATCCGGGCAGCATCGAGACGGCCGTCCGTAACGTTTCCATGGGCCCCACGCGATCAGCCATCTCCTCGATGGTCGCGAGGACCCCGGGCGGGAGCGATCGCTTTTCCGCCAGCGTCGATTCAAGGCGCGCGAGTTCGTTCTCGTCCGGGAGTCGGCCGTTGATGAGCAAGTAGAGCGTTTCGGGAAACGTGGACCGTTCGGCGAGTTCGTCGATGTGATATCCCGCATACCAGAGATCGCCACGTTCGCCGTCGATCTTCGACAGACGAGACTCGTCGATGACCACCCCTTCGAGTCCCTTCTCGATGTCGACCATGCCGCTACGTCAACGCACAGCGGTTTCAACGTAGTGGACGGCGGGGGATTTTTGGGCAAACTTCCGTTACATTCTTTCATGCCTCCTGGCCCCGGCCCCGCCAAGCGGTTCGTGTTCGGCGACTCGTTTCGCGGGATGGGCAGGGCGATCGGTGGCGCGCTACTCCTCACGACCGGGCTCACCCTCACGTTGCTCCTGCTCCAGTGGTTGGGCCAAGCCACGGGCGCTGGCATGTGGATCTTGACGAGCATCCCACCGAAACCGGGCTGGTGGTCGGATCCCTGGCTGGATCGCCTTTTCTTCCTCGCGATGGCCGGGTGGGGAAGTCTCGCATTCCTGCTCGGGTTGCAACATGCCGCATCGGACGGTGGCTTCGTGGGGACGACCGCCCTGATCGGTTCGATCCCCCTCGGGAGCGTTCTGTATCATCGTATCATCATCGAGTACCCGACGCTGTTCTTCCCCGAGGTGCTTCATGATTCGAGCGGGATCGCGTACAACTGGCGCATGGTTGAGCTATATTTCCTCACTGATTGGGTGTTCGTGGCGCTGGTGGTGCTGTCCTTGGTCGTCATGGCGTTCGGGCGTTGGATTGGCGAGCGCGGATCGCTACGGCCCCAGCTCACGGTGGTTGCCGGCTGTTGGCTTGGGACGTTCGTCGCCGGATTTTTGCTCCACGTCCTTCAGCAGGGGTTCCTCATTACCCCACATCTCGAATGGGTGACCCGGGAGCCGACGCTGGAATGGACGCGACGCATGATCATGGACTACCTCCCGTTCGTAGCTTGGCCTGTGTGGGTCGCCACAGTGGGCGCAGTCCTCGGTTGGCTGGCACTCAGCGGGTACCGCTGGACGGGTGCACGGATCGGCTTTCCCCGGGCAGAACGTTGAGAAAATCCGTTCCATCAACCAAGCCGGCTTTTCCGAACGATTGAATATCCAGAAGCCGCGCTCGGTTGGTATGGCCTAT